>NZ_LKGW01000103.1:0-110272 GCF_001467335.1 Pseudomonas sp. ICMP 10191 | reverse complement strand
CGTTGGTTACATCTTTGATTTCTCGCGGAGTAACTTGGGTTGCTGATAATCTGTTGACTTCAGTCTGACACCACAAGCACCCACACGAATTGCTTGATTCAGTTGTTAAAGAGCGGTGGGTTAAGACCTTTCGTTTATTTCAAGAAGTTTTCAAAGTTTCCTTTGCAACTTCAACCACTTGCGCTGCGATCAACTCTGGAGCTGCTCATCAGCGGGAGGCGAATTCTACAGCGTTACAACCGCGTGTCAAACTCTTTTTTCTCACCGCTGCCGATCAATTCAGACCCGACCTACTTCCTCGCTGACCCTTCACCCCAAAACCTTGCAAACTATTGATCTACAAGGCTTTTTCGTTTCCGTCTGCGCCGGAAGTGGGGCGAATTATGTGGGGCGAATTATAGACACCTCACAGAGGGCGTCAACCGTTAATTTCAAAATCGCCGAAATTAACCTTAAAGGCTCCCTGGCTATATAGAAGAGCTCTTCGCAAACGCTCTCTTCTATATAGCTACAGCACCCCTGCCTCGCGCAGCACAGTGATCTCTTCCTCACCAATCCCCAGCAGCGCCTGCAGCACTTGCGCCGTATGCTCTCCCAGCAAGGGCGGCGCCCTTGTGTATTCGACTGGCGTTTCGGACAGCCGAATAGGGCTGGCCACCTGCGGAACACGCCCGGCCAGCACATGAGGGAGCTCTATGGCCAAACCCCGCGCCACCACGTGCGGATCGGCGAACACCTGAGCCAGGTCATTGACCGGCCCGCAGGGCACACCAGCTGCCTCCAGCTCACTGACCCATTGCGCAGTGGTCTTGAACACCGTCACCTGGCGAATCAACGGAATCAGCTCGGCACGATGAGCCACTCGCAGCTTGTTGGTCAGGAAGCGCGGATCTTCCGCCCACTGCGGCTGCCCCGCCACAGCGGCAAACTTCCTGAACTGACTGTCATTGCCGACAGTAAGGATCAGGTCGCCATCGGCAGTGGGAAAATCCTGATAGGGCACGATGTTGGGATGAGCATTTCCCAAACGCTTGGGCGCTATTCCGGTAGTCAGGTAGTTCATGCCCTGATTGGCCAGACAGGCCACCTGTACATCCAGCAGCGCCATATCAATGTACTGGCCGATATCGCTTTGATCACGATGGGCCAGAGCGGCGAGAATGGCCGTCGTCGAATACAGACCCGTCAGGATGTCGGTCAATGCGACGCCGACCTTCACCGGCCCCGCAACCTCTTCACCATCGGGCAAGCCGGTAAGACTCATCAAGCCACCCAGCGCCTGAATCATGAAATCGTAACCCGGACGCCGCGCATACGGCCCGCTTTGCCCAAAGCCGGTAATGGAGCAATAGATCAGCCTCGGGTTGACCGCCTTCAGCGACTCGTAATCCAGCCCGTAAGCCGCCAGCCCGTCGACCTTGAAGTTTTCGATCACGATGTCGGACTTCGCCGCCAGCTCGCGCACCAGCCTTTGCCCTTCAGGGCGCGTGAAGTCGATAGTGACTGACTGTTTATTACGATTGGCGGACAGGTAATAGGCCGCCTCGGTAGTGTTCTGCCCCGCAGCATCCTGAAGGAACGGCGGCCCCCATGAGCGAGTGTCATCGCCGCCCCCTGGGCGCTCGACCTTGATCACATCGGCGCCAAGGTCAGCAAGGATCTGTCCGGCCCATGGCCCGGCCAGGACTCTCGACAGGTCGAGCACCCGGATATGCGAAAGCGCGCCCATGATCAGCCCTCCTCAATAGAAAGCCTGAATGCCGGTCTGCGCACGCCCCAGAATCAACGCATGCACGTCGTGCGTGCCTTCGTAGGTATTCACAACCTCCAGGTTGACCAGATGCCTGGCGATGCCGAACTCATCCGAGATGCCATTGCCGCCCAGCATGTCGCGAGCCATGCGCGCGATATCCAGCGACTTGCCGCACGAGTTGCGCTTCATGATCGAGGTGATCTCCACGGCAGCCGTACCTTCGTCCTTCATGCGCCCCAGACGCAGGCAACCCTGCAAGGCCAGAGTGATTTCGGTCTGCATGTCTGCCAGCTTCTTCTGGATCAGCTGATTGGCCGCCAACGGACGGCCGAATTGCTGGCGATCCAGGGTGTACTGCCGCGCGGTGTGCCAGCAGAACTCTGCAGCACCCAGCGCGCCCCAGGAAATGCCATACCGTGCCGAGTTGAGGCAGGTGAACGGCCCCTTCAGACCGCGCACGTCGGGGAAGATGTTCTCTTCGGGCACGAACACGTTATCCATGACGATCTCGCCGGTGATCGATGCGCGCAAACCGACCTTGCCGTGGATGGCCGGAGCGCTCAGGCCTGCCCAGCCTTTTTCGAGAACGAAACCGCGGATATCGCCGGCATCGTCCTTGGCCCACACTACGAATACATCAGCGATCGGGCTGTTGGTGATCCACATCTTGCTGCCGCTCAAGCGGTAACCACCCTCGACGCTCCGGGCGCGGGTGATCATCGCTCCAGGGTCGGACCCATGATCGGGCTCGGTCAGGCCGAAGCAACCGATCCATTCGCCAGAAGCCAGTTTGGGCAGGTACTTCTGTTTCTGGGCCTGCGTACCGAACTCGTTGATCGGCACCATGACCAGCGAGGACTGCACACTCATCATCGAACGGTAGCCCGAATCGATACGTTCGACTTCACGCGCGATCAGCCCATAACACACGTAATTCAGACCGCTCCCACCGAACTCTTCCGGGATGGTCGCCCCCAGCAACCCCACCTCGCCCATCTCGCGAAAGATGGCCGGGTCGGTTTTCTCGTGACGGAATGCTTCCAGCACGCGCGGGGCCAGCTTGCTCTGGGCGAACTGCTCGGCCGTGTCGCGGACCATGCGCTCTTCTTCGGTGAGCTGTTGATCCAGCAACAAGGGGTCAATCCAGTTAAAGCTTGCCTTACCGCTCATGCCAGTTCCTCGCGTTCAGATGAAATCCTGCAGTGATCCTAGTCCTGGCCCATGCCAGCGACAAACGAGGTTTTATCAAGCGTGTGTGCTAATTTCTCACTCCGAGACACATAAAGGCGCTCCAAAACAAAAATACCAGTGAGAAGAAAGTACATGAGACGCAAGATACCCAGCACGACCGCACTGGTCAGCTTCGAGGCAGCCGCCCGCCACGAGAGCTTCACCAAGGCCGCTCATGAGCTGTCCCTCACGCAAGGCGCCGTGTGTCGGCAAATCGGCGGGCTGGAAGAGTTTCTCGGCGTCGAGCTGTTCCGGCGTTCGCGCAGGGGCGTAAAGCTCACGGAAGCCGGGCTTTCCTATAGCCGTCGTGTTTCCCAGCAACTGGACGCGGTCGAGCGCGACACACTGTCGGTCATGGGCCAACAAGGCGCCAATGCCATCGAGCTCGCCGTGGTGCCGACCTTCGGCACTCAGTGGCTGCTGCCGCGCCTGAAGGACTTCCAGCACAAGCATCCCGACGTCACGGTCCACCTGACCAACCGCACCCGCCCATTCCTGTTTGCCGACACCGACTTCGATGCCGCCATCTATTTTGGCGATGCCGACTGGTCCGGCACCCAGTCGCATCGACTGATGAGCGAAAACTCCATGCCGGTCTGCAGCCCCTCTTTTCTTGAAGGTCGCGACAGTCTGGGAGCACGTGAACTGGCCGAACTGCCGCTGCTGCAACAGACCACCCGGCCCTACGCCTGGCGCCAATGGTTCAATGCGCAGGATCTGGATGTCGCGCGCGACATGACCGGTCCGCGCTACGAGCTGTTCTCGATGCTGGCGCAGGCGGCCATGCATGACATGGGCATTGCTCTGATTCCCCCCTTCCTCATTCAACGCGAACTGCAGAAAAAGCGTCTGGTGATCGCGAACACTCGGTCGCTGCCCGGCAGTAAGGCCTATCACCTGATGATTCCTGAGCGCAAAGTTGAATCGGCATCGCTGACTGCGTTTCGTGACTGGCTGATCGAACAGGCCCGGGCTTACCAGTTGCCCCAGGAAAAATCCGACCCATATCTCAGGTAGCCCATAGCTGTTGGCACCTACAGATATAAACTTATGTCGCCCTGAAGTAACTTCCAATCGCGCACAGAAAACGGGACATAACCCTTTATTTATAGGGTCTATAGGTCGATACGGCGCATTTATCGGATTTTCGGCAGAAAAACTTTTATCACCTGTTTTTCGTAAGGAATATCGTCGCAGCCCATACAAACAAAGGGCCCTGTCGAACAAGTGCGACAATAGGTCACAGTGTGACTTGTAGTTCACCTATAGTTTCGTTACAGAATGTATTGAAGCCTGCAAACTTCGCCTGCAAAATGCCCCGCCCCTGCTGCAAAGGGGTGTGCTGATTGGCCAAGCCAGACGCACCAGCCGTAGTGCACTGGCCTACATACGAACGATAAAAAATCGCGCAGGAGATTTGTCGTGCACATTGGCGTTCCTCTCGAAACACAAGCGGGCGAAACCCGGGTAGCTGCTACTCCGGAAACCATCAAAAAGCTGATCAGCCAGGGTCACCGGGTTACGGTGCAAAGCGGCGCAGGCCTTCATGCCAGCGTTCCAGACAGCACTTACGAGGCTGCTGGCGCGGTGATCGGTGACACGCACCAGACCTATGCGGCCGAACTGATTCTCAAGGTCGTCGCACCTGACGAAGAGGCGCTGAGCCTGATCAAAAGCGGCTCGGTGGTCATCGGCATGCTCAACCCCTTCAACAACGAACTGATCGGCAAGATGGCCGCACGTGGCATTACCGCGTTCGCCCTGGAAGCCGCGCCGCGCACATCGCGGGCGCAAAGCCTTGATGTGCTGTCTTCGCAAGCCAACATTGCGGGCTATAAGGCAGTACTGCTCGCCTCGCATCACTACCCGCGCTTCATGCCTATGCTGATGACCGCTGCCGGCACCGTCAAAGCTGCCCGGGTGCTGATCCTCGGCGCAGGCGTTGCCGGCCTGCAGGCCATTGCCACCGCCAAAAGACTTGGCGCCGTGGTAGAAGCTTCGGATGTGCGTCCGGCAGTGAAGGAGCAGATCGAGTCCCTGGGCGCGAAATTCATTGATGTGCCCTACGAGACCGACGAAGAGCGCGAATGCGCCGAAGGCGTTGGTGGCTACGCGCGCCCTATGCCGACCAGCTGGATGCAACGCCAGGCCGCTGCCGTGCATGAGCGCGCGAAACTGTCGGACATCGTCATCACGACCGCACTCATTCCCGGCCGCAAGGCCCCGGTGCTGCTCGGCGCAGAAACCGTGGCGCAGATGAAGCCCGGCTCGGTGGTGATTGACCTGGCCGCTGCACAAGGCGGCAACTGCCCGCTGACCGTTGCCGATCAAGTGGTTGTCGAGCACGGCGTGACCATCGTCGGCCACACCAACCTGCCCGCTCTGGTCGCTGCCGATGCATCGGCGCTCTACGCCCGCAACCTGCTGGACTTCATGAAGCTGCTGTTCGACAAGGACGGCACATTCTCGATCAACCTCGAAGACGACATCGTCGCCGCATGCCTGATGTGCCGCGACGGGCAAGTTGTCCGCAAGAACGGCTGAGGACACACCAATGGAAGAGCTGATTTCCCCCGGCGTCTACAACCTGATCATTTTCGTACTGGCGATTTATGTCGGCTACCACGTGGTCTGGAACGTCACGCCTGCGCTGCACACGCCACTCATGGCGGTCACCAATGCCATCTCTGCCATCGTTATCGTAGGTGCCATGCTAGCCGCCGCGCTCACGGTCACACCGCTGGGCAAGACCATGGGCACGCTGGCGGTCGCACTGGCAGCCGTGAACGTGTTTGGCGGGTTTCTGGTCACTCGGCGGATGCTGGAAATGTTCAGGAAAAAGGCCCCCAAGGCAAAGGATGAGGCGCCCAAGTCATGAGCATGAATCTGGTTACCCTGCTGTACCTGATCGCATCGATCTGCTTCATCCAGGCACTCAAAGGCTTGTCGCACCCGACCACCTCGCGCCGTGGCAACCTGTTCGGCATGCTTGGTATGGGCCTGGCGGTCATCACCACGATCGGCCTGGTCTTCAAGCTCGCGGCACTGTCTACCGCTGAAGGGACCAGCGCGGGGATCGGCTACATCGTAGTCGGCCTGCTGGTGGGCGGAACCGCTGGCTCGATCATGGCCAAGCGCGTCGAGATGACCAAAATGCCGGAGCTGGTGGCGTTCATGCACAGCATGATCGGCCTGGCCGCGGTGTTCATCGCTATCGCTGCAGTCGTCGAGCCTCAATCACTGGGCATCGTTCGCAATCTGGGCGATGCGATTCCGGCCGGCAACCGTCTGGAGCTGTTCCTCGGGGCAGCCATCGGTGCGATCACCTTCTCGGGTTCGGTCATCGCTTTCGGCAAACTCTCGGGCAAGTACAAATTTCGCCTCTTTCAAGGCGCACCGGTACAGTTTTCCGGCCAGCACATGCTCAATCTGGTCCTTGGCCTGGCCACGCTGTTCTTCGGCCTGACCTTCATGTTCACCGGCAGCCTCACTGCCTTTGCGATCATGCTGGCGCTGGCCTTCGTCATCGGTGTGTTGCTGATCATCCCGATTGGCGGGGCCGACATGCCGGTAGTGGTGTCGATGCTCAACAGCTATTCAGGCTGGGCAGCCGCCGGTATCGGCTTTTCGCTGAACAACTCGATGCTGATCATCGCGGGCTCGCTGGTGGGCTCCTCGGGCGCGATTCTCTCCTACATCATGTGCAAGGCGATGAACCGCTCGTTCTTCAACGTGATCGGCGGCGGCTTCGGCGGCGCAACGGACTCGGCAGGCCCGGCGGGTGCGAAGGAAGCACGCCCGGTGAAGTCCGGCTCGGCAGACGACGCAACCTTCTTGCTGACCAACGCCGACACGGTGATCATCGTGCCCGGTTACGGCCTGGCAGTGGCTCGCGCCCAGCACGCGCTCAAGGAACTGACCGAGAAGCTCGTACACCGCGGCGTCACCGTGAAGTACGCCATTCACCCGGTGGCCGGACGCATGCCCGGGCACATGAACGTGCTGCTGGCCGAAGCCGAAGTGCCTTACGACCAAGTGTTCGAGATGGACGACATCAACTCCGAATTCGGTCAGGCCGATGTGGTGCTGGTGCTCGGTGCCAACGACGTGGTCAACCCGGCCGCCAAGAACGATCCGAAATCCCCTATCGCCGGGATGCCCATCCTGGAGGCGTTCAAGGCCAAGACCATCATCGTCAACAAACGCTCGATGGCCAGTGGTTACGCAGGTCTGGATAACGAATTGTTCTACCTGGATAAAACCATGATGGTGTTCGGAGACGCCAAAAAGGTGATCGAGGACATGGTGAAGGCCGTCGAAAACGCCTAGCCTGACCCCGCTCCATTGAAGCCCCGGCTCGCTTGGCGACCGGGGCTTTTTACATTCCGCGTAACAGTGTTTTGCGCTGGAACCCGCTAATTAGAGCGGTCAAATGCGACCTTGGTAGCAGGACGAAGATCGGCCAAGGCTCTAGACTTGTCGTTCGCTTCTATCTACGAGACAGACCCATGTACCGTGACCGTATCCGCCGGCCCTCCCTGATGAGCAAGGTTATGAGCGCAGCCGACGCTGCCGCCTTGATTGAAGACGGCATGACCGTCGGCATGAGTGGCTTCACCCGTGCAGGCGAAGCCAAGGCTGTGCCCCACGCGCTGGCCGAGCGCGCCAAAGTGACGCCGCTGAAAATCAGCCTGATGACCGGCGCCAGTCTGGGCAATGACCTGGACAAGCAGCTGACCGAGTCAGGTGTACTGTCCCGGCGCATGCCCTTTCAGGTCGACAGCACGCTGCGCAAGGCGATCAACAACGGCACGGTGATGTTCATCGATCAGCATTTGTCCGACACCGTCGAGCTGCTGCGCAATCGACAGATCAAGGCGGTGGACCTGGCCGTGATCGAATGCGTGGCGATCACCGAAGAGGGCCATCTGGTGCTGAGCACCTCCGTGGGCAACTCGGCCAGCTTTGCCATCCTGGCCAAACAGGTCATCGTGGAAATCAACCTGTCCCAGCCACTCGAGCTTGAAGGTCTGCACGACATCTATATACCCAGCTACAGACCGACACGCCTGCCGATTCCAGTCCTGGAGTCAGATTCGCGTATCGGCAGCCACGCGGTGAAGATCGATCCGGCAAAAATAGTCGGCATTGTCATCAGCAACCAGCCTGACTCGCCCTCCACGGTAACGCCGCCTGACGCCGACACTCAGGCCATTGCCAATCATCTGGTGGAGTTCTTCAAGAAAGAAGTGCGCGAAGACCGGCTGACCGACAAGCTGATGCCATTGCAGGCCGGGATAGGCAACATTGCCAACGCCGTGATGCACGGCCTGCTGGCGTCTCCCTTCACGGACCTGACGATGTACTCCGAGGTGCTGCAGGACTCGACATTCGACCTGTTCGATGCAGGCAAACTGACCTTTGCCTCGGGCAGCTCCATGACCTTGTCGGCGGCCAAGCACGCTGAGGTCTTTGCCGACTTCAATCGCTACAAATCCAGGCTGGTACTGCGCCCGCAGGAAATCTCCAACCACCCCGAGGTGATCCGTCGCCTGGGTATCATCGGGATCAATACCGCGCTGGAGTTCGACCTGTACGGCAATGTGAACTCCACCCACATCTGCGGCACACGCATGATGAACGGCATTGGCGGTTCCGGGGACTTCTCGCGCAACGCACACCTGGCGATCTTCGTCACCAAATCGATCGCCAAAGGTGGCGCGATCTCCAGCGTCGTGCCCATGGTCAGCCATGTCGACCACACCGAACACGATGTCGACATCCTGGTCACCGAGCAGGGCCTGGCGGACCTGCGCGGTCTGGCGCCACGCGAACGCGCCAGAGTAATCATCGATAACTGCGTGCATCCGGATTATCGCGATGCGCTGAACACCTATTTCAGTGCCGCTTGCGCCGTGGGCGGGCATACCCCGCACATCCTGCGAGAAGCACTGAGTTGGCACATCAACCTGGAAGAAACCGGGCGCATGCTGCCAGCCTGAACAGGACAGTTGGAAGTGAGCAAGCGCTTTTCCGATTCACTTTCAGCTGGCACCCAAGGGCTTATCGAAAAACTGTACTGCTGTACCGGTCATAAAACTGCCTTGAAAGGTCAAAATCACCACAATCGAACACAAAATGCACCCATAAAGTGCAGACCGGTACAGTTGCCCCATTTATGAACAAAACAGTGTCCAATCACAGTTAACTGAACCCTCACAATACAGGTGAACTGTGTCTATGGAAGCTGGACGCACGCGAGGAAAATGGGTACCAGTCAAGCAACTCACTTATCCCGCCACAAGCGGAAGGAAGTCACACCATGGAACGTACAATCAGTTCCGATCTGTTCAGCGAAAGCACCGTTACCACCGCAAAAGCCTCTCTGCCTCTGCGCGTATTCGCCAACCTGATGCTCTGGCAGCGTCGCCTGTCCAGCCGCCACCAGCTGGCACGTCTGGATGCACGCCTGCTGGCTGATGCCGGTATCAGCGAATCCCAGCGTTACGAAGAGCTGAGCAAGCCGTTCTGGCGCTAAACATGCGCCCGCTGGTCTTTGACCTCTAGGTCTCCCACCAGCAACCCGAATTGCTTCATACAAAACCCGTCTCAGGCAACTGAGACGGGTTTTGTCGTTTCAGGGGCAGATTCAGAGCGCGCCGGCCAAACCAGTACAGATTTAACAAAATCAAAATACGGCAGGTACAGTCATCAAATATTGCAAACTGTGTAAGCCGAAACCGTCGACCTTCATGACAACTGCAGTATGGGTGGGATAGTCTAGCGCTCTACCTCAGCCCTTCGGCTTCGCAGGCAGTCTGTGCCCACTTTTCCACAACGGAACTCGATCATGTCTCTGCTACGTAACCTTGGCGCTGTCTTTCTGTTGACCGCCGCAGCCGGTGCAAACGCCTCCAGCTTCATCGTCACCACCGACGCAGTGGTCGATGCCGTCAATGCATCGACCCGCGCGACCTCCAACGTGTCCTCGTCCCTGAAAGACGACAAGATCGTTCTTGCCGCCCGTGACGACGCCGCCAGCTTCGTGGCCAGCTCCGGCGACATCCGCAGCGCCCGCCTTGAAGGCGCCTTGCAGCACATCCGCCAGGTCCTGCCTGAACTGCAAGCCAGCGACAGCCAGCTGGCTCAGGCCATTCTGGCCATCTGACCGCTGCGCCCCGGCTACGTGCCGGGGTAGCTCTGGCCCGCGCATTGCGCTAGCCTTGGAGCCTGTTTTGCCGGTTCGTGAAAGTCATGCGTTTAGTGCACCTTCTGTATATCGCTCCCTTTGCCAGCCTGATGTACGTCAGCCAGGTTCAAGCGTTCGATACGACCACGCAAGGCCTGGTCAAGACCGCCTATGCCACCAGTCAGGTCTCGACAGGACCGTTCGATAACAAACTGATCATGGCTGCCCGTGACGATGCGGCTGCATTCATCGCCAGCGACGGAGAAATGCGTGGCGCCCGGCTTGAGTCAGCGCTGCACGCCCTGCGTCAGGCAGATGCAAAACTTCATGCCAGCGACCTTGAACTGGCGCAGGCAATCCTCGTCCAATAGCCACTTTCCCCTCTTCGCGTAACTGGAGACGTCACTACATGCGTACCCCGCTGATTGCTGCTTCCCTTGGCCTGCTCTTGCTGGCCGACTTTGCCCAGGCCCAGACTGTTGTGGCCACGAGCAACATCATCGTTCGTGCGTTCGGCCGTACCATCGATTTCACCTCCGACACCACCACATCGATCCGCGACTCCAAGGTCGTTCTCCAGGCCAAGGACGATGCTGCCAGCTACGTTGCCACCGGTGGTGATATCCACGGTGCCCAACTGGATGCTGCGTTCGACACGCTGCGTAGCCGCGTGCCGGAAGCGCGTGATGCAAGCGATCAGACCCTGGCTGAAGCAATCCTCGCATTGTGAGGCGGTTTCGCGCCTGGCTGCTTGCTGGCGCGCTGTCGCTGGTCGGTACGCATGCCTTTGCCAGCCTGAAGCTGGAACTGCACACCGACGGCCTCGATGCGCCCCAACAACAAGCCAGCCAGGCGCTGCTCGACGAAGCCCTGCACGCATTACCGCCCAGCTTCGTCGACGCACTGGACCGCACCGTCGAGGTGAGCTGGTCCGCTGACATGCCGCAGAACGCCTACGGTCAGGCCGCCGGTCCCTATCAGCTGTACCTCAACAGCCACCTGCTGACGTCCTTGACGGACGGCTCGGCAGCCACCGCCCAGACGGGCCGGCCACACGGTACGGTGCGCCGGGAGTTGCTCGCTACTGTCCTGCACGAGCTGACCCACGTCTACGACCGCGCCCGCCTGTGGTCTCCCAGCGAGCGAGCGGCGATTTTTCGCTGCACATCACGTAGCAGTTCGCTGGGCAAGGTCGGTCTGCCTGACGACTGCCGCGGCCAGACCGAGCGACGCTTCACCCTGAGTGACGATCCACGCCTGCTGGACCTGGCGGGCTGGCAGCAATATGTCGGACGTCGTGGCGAACGCGAGGAACATAACGGCCAGGTCGCCCGCAGCCCGGACATCTACGAAACCACCAGCCCGCTGGAGTTCGTGGCGGTGAACATGGAGTACTTCCTCCTCGATCCGACCTACGCCTGCCGTCGCCCTGCCCTGTATGCCTATTACAAGGAGCGTTTTGGCTGGGCACCTGCAGCCCATAATGAATGCCCGACGTTTTACCCCTACCTGAATGCCGGCAGCGACTTCGGCCGAGAGCCACTGGGCAAGCTGGACCCAGAGCGGGTGTATGCGGTGGATTATCTGCTGGCCGAGGCGAACCAGAACTGGGCAAGCCGCTGGGGCCATAGCATGTTGCGCCTGGTGATTTGCAAACCCGGCCGCCCGCGTGGTCCGGATTGCCGACTGGACCTTGATCAGCACCTGGTGCTGTCGTACCGGGCGTTTGTCGGCGACGTGCAGCTGTCCAGCTGGGACGGCCTGATGGGGGCCTACCCGTCGCGCCTGTTCGTCCTGCCACTGGCGCAGGTCATCGATGAATACACCAAAACCGAGCTGCGCAGCCTGGCGTCGGTACCAATCAAGCTGTCGCGTCCGGAAATAGAAGGGCTCGTGCAGCACGCCGCCGAGATGCACTGGAGCTACGACGGCAACTACTACTTCCTCTCGAACAACTGCGCCGTTGAAAACCTGAAGCTGTTGCGCGCCGGTACGCACAACCCCAAGCTCGTCGGCCTGGACAGCATCTTGCCCAACGGTTTGCTTGAAGTCCTCGAAGGCCGCGGGCTGGCTGACACCAGTGTATTGGACGATCCCAAGGAAGCGCTGCGTCTGGGCTATCGGTTCGACTCCTACCGGGATCGCTATCAGGCGATGTTCGAAGTGCTGAAGAAGCACCTGCCGATCAAACAGAACACCGTGGAAGACTGGATGGCGCTGCCCGCCAGTGAGCGCAGCCAGTGGTTTGCTAAAGCCGATCTGCGTACCAGCGCTGCGATTCTGCTGCTGGAGCAGGCCAGCCTGCGCAGGCAACTGTTGTTGGCCCAGGACGAAGTGAAACAGAGCTATCTGGGTGCACGGGAGTTGAAAGACGGCAAGGTTTCCAACGCCACCAAAACGCTGCAGGAGATCCTCGCCAGCAGCGGGTTCCTCAGTCGGCCTGCCGAGCTGCTGGGCAGCGACGGGTACGGTTTGCCACAGGCAGGAGAATGGCAGCGTCTTGAAGCAGAAAGCAGTCAGCGCCAGAAGCAGCTCAAGCGCCTGACCGGTGATCTCGACAAGGAAGTGCGAGCCCTGCTGGAGCCTGAGCGCGCCAAAGAGATTGCCGCCAACGAAGCCAACCTCAAACAGGTGTCGGAGCACCTGAGGGCGTTGCACAAGGCTGCAGGCGGGCTGCAGCTGCCGTGATCAGGCTGCTTTCTTTTTCGGTTTGAGGTATTTGACCAGGCCCTGGAACCAGATCACCAGGGCCGGGTTGCCCTTGATCTGAATATCCTTGTCCTGAATGCCCTTCATGAACGCCAACTGCTTGTTCTTCGCCTGGAGAGTATCAAAGCCAAAGGCTGCATCACGAAACACGATGGCAAAGGCCGGCTCTGCAACCGTACCACTTGCACTGCGGATCCGTTGATCATGGACCACGAAGTGACGTGAAATCTTGCCATCTGCAGTCTGCAACTGAAAGGTCAGGTCCTTGCCAGCCAATTGCTGCTGGAACGCCGGATTGTTACGACTGGCGCGGGCCATCAGCAGGCCCAGCATCCACAACAGGAAACGAAATTTCATACACGGCCTCTGAACACGCGGGTTCCGACTCGGAATCGGCGTAGCAGTGTAGCGGGTTATCGGCGCAAAACCTGTAGGACAAAAATGGATTTCGAGGGAGATCGGCACAAAACAGCCCTCGAATATGAGGATGCTGCTCCGCGTGGGGAGCAGCATCACACTGACATCAACGAATGCTGTTGATGCTGCCTTTGTTACCCGTGACCTTTACATCGACCTTCTTGAAGATGAAGTAGTCTTTGACGCTGACTTCGTAGCGCGGCGCAACAATCAGGTCGGCACCGGAGGATTTAACCGCCTTGAAGGCAGCTGCCGCTTTGGTCGTCGAGACAGGATCAGGCAACGCCAGACCCAGGCCGCCACCACCAGCTGTGCCGCCGTAGGTCATGCCGTCGGCGAACTGATTATCGCCGCCGAAGCTCAGGAAATTGAACAGCACGTTGGTGGACGACTCGCCGCTGATGGTGCCGCCAACCTTGACGTCAGCCTTCAGGTCGGTTTTGACCGTGCCTTCCAGCGGCGCGCTTGGCTGGCTGACGTTGTAGCTCACACAACCGCTGGTTGTGGCGATCAGAGCCGCAACAGCAGCAAACTTCCATGGCTTTTTCATTCTGGATTTCCCAAGAGTAATTGAAGGGGTGCAGCAGGGGCGGCACTCTAAGGGAATCAGCAACAAGAAAAAGTCAGGCAAAGCTGGGGCTTTGGAAGGCAATTACACGCATTGGAGTAGGACAATTCTCACAGGGAGCGAGAGGCATCATCGGCGTCATACGGCAGAAACAAGAAACGGGCANCTGTGGGTCGTGCGCCTCCCGCCGAGGCGCACACCGGGGTATCAAGGGTTGACGCTGTCTTTCAGGGCTTTCCCCGGCTTGAAGGCAACCGTGTTGCTTGCCTTGATTTTGACCGGCTCCCCGGTCTGTGGGTTCTTGCCAGTGCGGGCGCCACGGTGGCGTTGCAGAAAAGTACCGAAACCTACCAGCGTGACACTGTCCTTGCGGTTCAGTGCGCCAGTAATCTCTTCAAGGATGGCATTGAGAACGCGATTGGATTGCTCTTTGGTGAGATCCGCCTTTTCAGCGATGGCGGCTGCAACTTCTGGTTTACGCATATGAAGCCTCTTTTACGGTTTTTTGTTTTTATGTCCCGCGCCGCTTTTGTAAAACAACGGCCACAAGGCGCCGCGACAGCTCTACGTAGCGGCAGACAAGACCGAGGATGGCATGCCGAACTGACCCGCGCCAGTGCATGAGCGCGGTTTATTGGCAGAAATACGGGGTCAATCCGACAAAATGACGAGAAATCACGCCAATAACGCGGGCAGCACCTTGTTGAGTGCGAGTTTTTCCATAACCGCAGCACCTGTCAGGGCATAGCCCAGCAGATGGCCGTCGGCGTCGTGACACAGCGCCTTGATATCAGCGCCCTGCCCTTCGACGCTCCAATGGCCATCGCTGCCACGCGGCGGCGGCGAAACCACCAGCGGGCAGGCTGGCGTCTTCACGGTGATCGGCATGGGCCCGTATTTGACTGAGGTCGGGTTTCCGGCCAGCGTCTGGGCCAAGGCACGAGCGCAGCTCATCAACGGCATCACGTAGAGCAGGTTGAGACCATCGACCTCAGCGCAATCACCCAGCGCGTGGATGTTGGCGTGGGAGGTTTGCAGCAGGCGGTCGACCAGAATGCCGCGCCCGGTCTGCAGGCCGGCAGCAGCGGCCAGCTCGATGCGAGGACGCAGGCCGATGGCTGAGACCACCAGATCGCAGTCAATCACCTGCCCGTCCGACAAGTGCGCTTGCAGGCCCTCGCCATTGCGATTCAGACGGGTCAGCACCGGCCCCAGATGGAAACGTGCACCCAGGCTTTCAAGGCCGGTTTTCACCGCAGCCGCCGCCTCAGGGGGCAACAGGGTCGGCATGACCTGTTCGCACGGCGCCACCAGATCCACTCCATAGCCGCCCAGGATCAGGTCGTTGGCGAATTCACAGCCAATGAGCCCTGCGCCGAGAATCAGCACCCGACGCTTGCCCGACGCAGCCGCACGGAAACGGGCGTAATCCTGAAGATCGTTGATCGGGAAAATTGCGTCGCCTGCATCGCCTTCCACCGGTACACGAATGGCTTCGGCGCCCCAGGCCAGCACCAGATCGCGGTAATACACCGCCTCTTCGCCGATCCACAGGCGTTTGTGCCCGGCATCGATCCCGCTGATGCGCGTGTGCGTGCGGATCTCGGCCTTGAGCTGATCGGCCATGGCGCCGGCTTCAGCCATGCTCAGGCCGTCGGCTTCCTTGTTTCTGCCAAAGCCGGTAGAGAGCATCGGCTTGGAGTAGGAACGGCCATCATCGGCCGTGATCAATAGCAGCGGCGTGTCTGCGTCCAGCTTGCGAAACTCCCGAGCAAGGTTATACCCCGCAAGGCCGGTGCCGATGATGACGACAGGTGCGCTCATTGTTCTTCCCTATTTCACTGTGCCTGGTGCTCGTTGTTGCCAGCCCTTGTCTGCAGGCAGCAATCAACCGATTTCGATCATTTCAAAGTCCATCTTGCCCACGCCGCAATCCGGGCACAGCCAGTCTTCCGGCACATCCTGCCAGAGGGTGCCGGGCGCAATTCCGTCATCCGGCCAGCCATCGGCTTCGTTATAGATCAGGCCACAGACGATGCATTGCCATTTCTTCATGTCAGGTTCTCTCGTTTATCAGGCTCAATAGCGTACGACGGTCGGTTGCCGTCTTCTGAAGGGGCGTTGTACTGATCGACAGGCGCGGATGCAAGTCTGATTCTATAACTCAGGCTCTACCGACCGTCGGTCGAAACCGGCAATCATGCTAAGCTCGCGGCCTCGTTGGCTGCCGGAACTGGCTTACCGTGACCCAGCAATCCCCCGCATTCATTGGCCCTGTCTGGTTTGAGCGCGAGCAATTGATCGACGTGCCGGACCCGGTAATGCTCGACTGGTTGTTCAATCAGGACTCCCTCACTCGCCGCTTGGACCGTTTGTCTGATGGTCGTTTCAGCGTATTTCCGCAGTTTGAAGGCTGGCAGCCGTTGCGCCCTGACGAGTGCCTGGCGCTGGGCCTGCCAGAGGCTGGCGAGGGCTGGGTGCGCGAGGTGTATTTGCGCGGCAACGGCAAACACTGGGTGTTCGCGCGCAGCGTCGCCGCCCATAGCGCCCTGCAGGATGGCGGCCTGAATATGGATGAGCTGGGCACTCGCTCTCTGGGTGAGTTGCTGTTCAGCGACCCGGCGTTCGTGCGCGGCACACTTGAGGTGTGTCATTACCCCGAGGCCTGGCTACCCGCTGCCGACGCAGCGCGCGGACTGTGGGCACGCCGCTCGCGATTCGATCGCGGCGCATTGAGCGTGCTGGTCGCCGAAGTTTTCCTGCCAGCCCTGTGCACTGCGATCCACGACAAGGACCACGCCTGATGTACCTGTCCCTCCTCAAATCCCTCAATCGTCTGAGCCCGCGCGCCTGGGACTTCATCCAGCTGACACGCATCGACAAGCCCATCGGCGTCTACCTGCTGCTGTGGCCGACCCTGTGGGCGGTCTGGATTGCAGGCAAGGGCGCGCCCTCGCTGCAGACCGTGTTCATTTTTGTGCTCGGCGTGTTTCTGATGCGGGCGGCAGGCTGTGTGATCAATGACTTCGCCGACCGCAAGGTGGACGGCCACGTCAAACGCACCGAGCAACGTCCGCTGGTCAGCGGCAAAGTCAGCTCCAGGGAAGCGCTGGTGCTGTTTGCGGTGCTGGTCGGCCTGAGCTTTGTGCTGGTGCTGTTTACCAACGCGACGACCATCTGGCTGTCGTTCGGCGGTCTCGCCCTGGCGGCCAGCTATCCGTTCATGAAGCGCTATACCTATTACCCGCAAGTGGTGCTGGGTGCTGCGTTCTCGTGGGGCATGCCGATGGCCTTCACCGCCGAAACCGGCGAGTTGCCCGCTGCAGCCTGGTTGCTGTACATCGCCAACCTGCTGTGGACGGTGGGCTACGACACCTACTACGCCATGGTCGATCGCGACGACGACCTGAAAATCGGCGTGAAATCCACGGCAGTACTGTTCGGCGATGCCGACCGGGTCATCATCCTGACCCTGCAAGGGCTGGCACTGGGCTGCCTGATACTGGCCGGTGCGCGCTTCGAACTGGGCGCGTGCTTCTACGTCGGTCTGCTGGCAGCGGCAGGCTGTTTCGCCTGGGAATTCTGGAGCACCCGTGAGCGCGGGCGAGACGCCTGCTTCAAGGCCTTCCTGCACAACCACTGGGCCGGGCTGGCGATATTCCTGGGCATCGTCGCCGACTACGCGGTGCGCGGATAACGGCCACTGCCAGCCTGCGCACGACGGAAATAAATTCATGATCGCGAGGCCTGCGGGCCCCCGCAGCCTGTCAGCGTGCTAGCCTCATTCAGACCTGTCACACGACTGCAATAATTCCGTTATCTAATGCGCCCCAAGACAGTTAAATGACAAGAGGTTCGAGCATGGCTGGCAGGAGCATCCTGATCGTTGACGACGAAGCGCCAATTCGCGAAATGATCGCCGTTGCGTTGGAAATGGCTGGATACGACTGTATTGAAGCCGAAAACTCTCAGCAGGCCCACGCGATCATCGTGGACCGCAAGCCTGACCTGATTCTGCTCGACTGGATGCTGCCTGGCACATCCGGCATCGAACTGGCCCGGCGCCTCAAGCGTGATGAACTGACCGGGGACATCCCGATCATCATGCTCACCGCCAAGGGTGAAGAGGACAACAAGATCCAGGGCCTGGAAGTGGGCGCCGACGATTACATCACCAAGCCTTTCTCGCCCCGCGAACTGGTGGCGCGCCTCAAAGCCGTGCTGCGTCGTGCCGGCCCGACTGACGGCGAAGCGCCCATCGAAGTCGGCGGCCTGCTGCTCGACCCGATCAGCCACCGTGTCACCATCGACGGCAAACCCGCCGAAATGGGCCCGACCGAATACCGTCTGCTGCAGTTCTTCATGACCCACCAGGAGCGCGCCTACACCCGCGGTCAGCTGCTGGATCAGGTATGGGGCGGCAACGTCTACGTCGAAGAACGCACCGTCGATGTTCACATCCGCCGCCTGCGCAAGGCCTTGGGGGATGCGTATGAAAATCTGGTACAAACCGTGCGCGGCACTGGCTATCGTTTCTCGACCAAGAGCTGACAACCGCTGCGTCGATGCAAGGCAATGGCCAGTGCAGACCAGACAAGGATTTACCCCTAATTGAATCAAAATTGGCACGGCACTCTGATACGCCACATGTTGTTGCTGGTCACCGCCTGCCTGTTGGTCGGTCTGATCAGTGGGCAGTATGCCTGGAGCCTGGCCGCCGGGCTGGGACTGTATCTGGCCTGGACCCTCAAGCAACTGTTACGCCTGCACGACTGGCTGAGCAGCCACAAGGCTGACGAGCCGCCTCCGGACGGTTATGGTCTGTGGGGCGAAGTCTTCGACAGCATCTACCACCTGCAACGTCGGGATCAGCGCGTCCGTGGCCGCCTTCAGGCCGTTATTGACCGCGTGCAGGAGTCCACCGCCGCGCTGCGTGATGCAGTGATCATGCTCGACAGCGACGGCAACCTGGAGTGGTGGAACCGTGCCGCTGAAACCCTGCTGGGCCTGAAGACGCCACAGGACAGCGGTCAACCCGTGACCAATCTGGTGCGGCATCCACGCTTCAAGGAATACTTTGCGCTGGGCGACTACAGCGAACCGCTGGAAATCCCGTCGCCAACCAACGATCGCCTGCGCATTCAGTTGCTGATCACCCGTTACGGCAACAACGAACACCTGATGCTGGTCCGCGATGTGACGCGCATCCATCAGTTGGAGCAGATGCGCAAGGACTTCGTCGCCAACGTGTCTCATGAGTTGCGGACACCGCTCACGGTGATCTTCGGCTATCTGGAAACGCTGCTCGACAACGTCGACGAGGTCAATCCGCGCTGGGTACGTGCGCTGCAACAGATGCATCAGCAAGGCGGGCGCATGCAGACGCTGCTCAATGACCTGCTGTTGCTGGCCAAGCTCGAGGCCACCGATTATCCGTCGGACAATCACCCGGTGGTCGTCAATACACTGCTCAAGACCATCACCGCCGATGCCAACGCGCTGTCGGGCAGCAAGAACCAGCAGATCCACCTCAGCCTGGAAAGCGACATGCGCCTCAAGGGCAGCGAAAGCGAGCTGCGCAGCGCGTTTTCCAACCTGATCTTCAATGCCGTGAAATACACACCGGCCGAGGGCGTGATCCGTATTCGCTGGTGGGCCGACGAACGGGGCGCGCACCTGAGCGTGCAGGATTCAGGGATCGGCATCGAGACCAAACACCTGCCGCGCCTGACCGAGCGCTTCTACCGGGTCGATACCAGCCGCGCGTCCAATACCGGCGGTACAGGGCTCGGTCTGGCCATCGTCAAACATGTGCTGCTGCGCCATCGCGGCAACCTTGAGATCAACAGTGTTCTCGGCAAGGGCAGTGTTTTTATCTGTCACTTTGCCAGCGCTCAGTTGTCCAAACCCGCGAGCGACGATTCAGACTACTAGGCAATCCTGCTTCGAGCCGCTACATTGCCGGGTTCATGGCGTCTTCTCTGACGTGACACGACCCTCTTCCTGATTAATACGGACCCTGCAAAACCCCATCATGGACCCTTCCCCTAGTTTTAACCTGTCTTCACTCTTCGCCGATTTCGGCATGATTCTTTTTGCTTTGTTCCTGGTCCTGCTCAACGGCTTTTTCGTTGCGGCAGAGTTCGCCATGGTCAAACTGCGCTCGACCAAGGTTGAAGCCATTGCCGACAAGAACGGCTGGCGCGGGCACATCCTGCGCAAGGTCCATGGCCAGCTGGACGCCTACCTTTCGGCCTGCCAGCTGGGTATCACCCTCGCCTCTCTGGGTCTGGGCTGGGTCGGTGAACCGGCCTTCGCGCACCTGCTGGAGCCGTTGCTCGCGGCGATGGGCGTGGACACGCCGGAATTGATCAAGGGCGTGTCGTTCTTTACCGCCTTCTTCATCATTTCCTATCTGCACATCGTGATCGGCGAGCTGGCCCCCAAATCCTGGGCGATCCGCAAGCCGGAGCTGCTGTCGCTGTGGACAGCGGCGCCGTTGTACTTCTTCTACTGGTTGATGTACCCGGCCATCTACCTGCTCAACGCCAGCGCCAACGCCATTCTGCGCATCGCTGGCCAGGGTGAGCCCGGCCCGCACCATGAACACAGCTACAGCCGCGACGAACTGAAACTGATCCTGCACTCCAGCCGTGGCCAGGACCCCAGCGATCAGGGCATGCGCGTGCTGGCGTCGGCAGTGGAAATGGGCGAGCTGGAAGTGGTCGACTGGGCCAACTCCCGCGAAGACATGGTGTCGCTGGACTTCAATGCGCCGCTCAAGGAAATCCTCGCCTTGTTCCGCCGTCACAAATTCAGCCGTTATCCGCTGTATGACGCTGAACGTGGCGAGTTCGTCGGCCTGTTGCACATCAAGGACCTGCTGCTGGAGCTGGCAGCGCTGGACCATATTCCGGAGTCGTTCAACCTCGCCGAGCTGACCCGCCCGCTGGAACGTGTTTCCCGGCACATGCCTTTGTCACAGTTGCTCGAGCAGTTCCGCAAGGGTGGCGCGCACTTCGCCGTAGTAGAAGAAGCCGACGGCAAGATCGTGGGCTACCTGACCATGGAAGACGTGCTCGAAGTACTGGTGGGCGACATCCAGGACGAACACCGCAAGGTTGAACGCGGCATTCTCGCCTATCAGCCCGGCAAACTGCTGGTACGGGGCGATACGCCATTGTTCAAGATCGAGCGCCTGCTGGGCGTCGACCTGGATCACATCGAAGCCGAGACGCTGGCCGGTCTGATCTACGACACGCTCAAGCGTGTGCCGGAAGAAGAGGAACAGCTGGAAGTCGAAGGCCTGCGCATCATCATCAAAAAGATGAAAGGCCCGAAAATCGTTCTGGCCAAGGTACTGAAGCTGGACTGACCCGATCAGCGCCGCCTGCCCAAGGGCGGACGCAGGGCGTGGAGCTATGAATAGCTCCCCCTCAATTCCCGCCGACGGCGAAGTTGGGCAGACTCTGTACCGGTGTGGCGAATTCGTAGGGGATCGAGACCAGTTCGTTGCCCGAGTTGCGCTGCACGACGAAGTGCAGGTGCGGGCCGGTGCTGTTGCCGGTGTTGCCCGAACGTGCCAGCGCTGTTCCAACACTCACCCGTTGACCTTCCCTGACACTCACCGAGCCGCGCATCAGGTGCAGGTAGACGCCCATGGTGCCGTCGTCGTGCAGAATGCGCACAAAGTTGCCTGACGCATTCGAGCCGCGCCCTGACTGGCTGTTTTCGATCTTCACCACCGTGCCGCCGCGCGCGGCGATGATCGGCGTGCCTTCCGGCATGGCGATGTCCATTGCATAGCGCCCTTTGACGCCGTAATGGCTGTATCGGCCATTCGGGCCCTGCGTCAGGCGGAACGGCCCGCCAATCCACGGCAGCGGGTATTTGTAGGCTTGCACCGAGCCCTTGGGATCACCCAGGGTTGATGTCAGCACCGAGGCGTAGTTCATCGGCTTGCTCCCCACCTTGGGGCTCAAGACCACCACGCGCTGGTTGCTGCGCGCAGGGATCGTGCGACGCAACGTTGCCGACGAGCCAGAGACCCCCAGCACGTTGGTCACACTGGAAAGCCTGAGTTCAACTTCGACCGGGGCGTACAGATCGTTGCGCACATACAGGCTGTGTACGCCCTTTTCACGCCTGACACTCAAGTGCACCTGGCCGTCGATACGCTCGACCATGCGGTCCCGAAACACCATGACCGATGCGCCGGGCGTCGGCCGGTCCGAAAAGGACACCACGCCATTGGCATCGGTGAATTTATAAATCGTGACAGCCCCGGCCGACTGCACAGTCAACGTCAGGGCAAACAGGATAAGCAGGCGTTCAAGCATCGGAGATGTTCGGGTTCAAGGGCACTGGGTGCCAAGCCTAGCAGCCTTGCAGGCAGAAGAGGACGCAAGGGTATCAATCGGACATGAATGAAGCGTCAAGGAAGGCGCGCCAGAGGCTCGGTACGCGGTGTCGTGTAACACCGCGCAAGGCTGACGCGCATGGGCATGCCACTCAGCTCAGAGGCAGGTATCAGGCGCCCGGGATGAAGTGCTTCTGCGCCGTGCCACGAGCGATCAGACGCGACAGGTAATCGAGCTTCTGCGCGTCGTGATCGACAAAGCGGAAGGTCACTTGCAACCATTCGCTGTCGGGCTTCTGCTCGAACGCGGCAACAGAGTGCAGATAGCCGTTCAGGCGTGCGACCTCGTTTTCCTCGCCCTGCTCCAGGTCCAGCACCGCGCTATCGAGTACCTGTGGCAGGTTTTCGCTGACGCGAATCACCAGTGTGGCGTCTTTCAGGGTGAGGGCCTTGATCACACACGACTGAGTGCCGTTGGGCAGGCGCAACTGGCCCTGGCCGCGACCGGTCGGCTCTGCCGATCTGACGGGTGCAGGGGCTGGCTTGGGAGCAGCGGCGGCGGCAACAGGCGCGGCACGAACCACTTCGGCCTTGCCACCGGTCAATGCGCTCAGCGAGTCATTGAGCGGCGAGTTCATGCGTGCCGGGGCTGTGGACATGACGGCGTCGAGCTTGCCGACTTTTGCCAGTGCTTTCTTGACCTTGGTCAGCAGCTGTTCATTGGTGAACGGCTTGCCGACAAAATCGGTCACACCGGCCTGAATGGCCTGCACGACGTTTTCCTTGTCACCACGGCTGGTCACCATGATGAACGGCACGGTTCTCAGGTAATTGTCTTGCTGACGGCACCATGTCAACAGCTCCAGGCCGGACATTTCTGGCATTTCCCAGTCGCACAGAATCAGGTCGAACGCCTCTTTGCCCAGCAACGTCTGAGCCTTGCGACCATTGACCGCGTCCTCGGTATGAATCCCGGGAAAATAATTGCGCAGCCCTTTCTTGACCAAGTCGCGAATGAAAGTCGCGTCATCCACCACCAATACACTGACCTTACTCATCGACGCTCCTGCGGGCGTGTTCACCTGGAGGCGAACTGCGGTATGCCAACACGCCCTTTGTTTCGGCAAGCATAGCGTTGACCGATAGCCAACTGCCATATTGATTGACTGCGCCGCGACATTTAATCCGCAGGCGACGGGAAATACTGATCNGCCCAGCGCGTGCTGGGCGTTTTTCTCGCAGGCAATCTTACTTATCGTCAGCGTCGCCCGGAACATTAGCGGTTTCGCTCGATATACCCTGCACTTCTTCTTTCATGCGCTTGAGACCCATGTGCCGCACGTCGGTCCCACGCACGAGATAGATCACCAGCTCGGAAATGTTGCGCGCATGGTCGCCGATTCGCTCCAGAGAGCGCAGCACCCAGATGACGTCCAGTACCCGGGAGATCGAGCGTGGATCTTCCATCATGTAGGTCGCCAGCTCGCGCAGGGCCGTCTTGTACTCGCGGTCGATGGTCTTGTCGTACTGCGCCACCGACAGGGCCAGCTCGGCGTCGAAACGGGCGAACGAATCCAGCGCATCGCGCACCATGTTGCGCACCTGATCGCCGATGTGACGTACCTCGACGTAGCCGCGTGGTGCCTCGCCCTCTTCGCAGAGCTTGATGGCACGGCGCGCGATCTTGGTCGCTTCATCACCAATGCGCTCCAGGTCGATCACCGACTTGGAAATACTGATGATCAGGCGCAGGTCGGACGCCGCAGGCTGACGACGAGCCAGAATGCGCAGGCATTCCTCGTCGATGCTGCGCTCCATCTGATTGATCCGGTCGTCGACCTCGCGAACACGTTGGGCTAGACCGGAGTCTGCCTCGATCAGCGCTGTGACCGAATCGTTCACCTGCTTCTCGACCAGGCCACCCATTTCGAGCAAATGGCTGCGAACGTCTTCGAGTTCAGCGTTGAACTGTTGGGAAATGTGATGCGTATGGCTGTCTTTGTGGATCATGCTGGGTGTCCTTGGAACGTCCGGTTAATTGCGAAAACGCAGCGGTGGTTCAGGGCTGACGAAGCACGTACTACCCGTAACGACCGGTGATGTAGTCTTCTGTCTGTTTTTTTGCCGGGTTGGTGAACAAGGTATCCGTATCACCAAACTCGACAAGCTTGCCCATGTACATAAACGCGGTGTAATCCGACACCCGAGCCGCCTGCTGCATGTTGTGGGTAACGATCACAATGGTGTATTTCGATTTCAGTTCGTAGATCAGTTCTTCGACTTTAAGGGTCGAAATCGGATCGAGTGCCGAACAGGGTTCGTCGAGCAGCAGGACTTCCGGCTCCACGGCGATCGTTCGGGCAATGACCAGACGCTGCTGCTGCCCCCCGGACAAACCCAATGCCGACTCATGCAGTCGATCCTTGACTTCATCCCAGAGCGCAGCGGCTTTCAGCGCCCACTCGACAGCTTCATCGAGCACGCGCTTCTTGTTGATCCCCTGAATACGCAGCCCGTAGACCACGTTTTCATAAATCGTCTTGGGGAACGGATTGGGCTTCTGAAACACCATGCCGACGCGGCGACGCAACTCGGCGACTTCCTCGCCCTTGGTGTAGATGTTGTGCCCGTACAGGTTGATCGCACCCTCGACCCGGCAACCATCGACCAGGTCGTTCATGCGGTTGAAGCAGCGCAACAACGTCGATTTGCCACACCCGGACGGACCGATGAACGAGGTCACCTTCTGCTTCGGGATATTCAGGGCAATATCGAACAGCGCCTGCTTGTCGCCATAGAACAGATTCAGGCCCGGCACTTCGATGGCCACGCTCTCGTCGGCCAGATCCAGACGTTGCTTGTGACGCCTCAGGGCCGACATGTTCATGCCACTCGTCGGGCTTTCATGCTGCATGGATTGCTCCTGTGCGAACTGTTCGCGTCATCGCACGGCCGCGTTTGCCAAAGGGCGAATTCGGGATCAATTGTCGAGCGCCTTGTACTTTTCCCGCAAATGGTTACGGATGCTCACCGCCGACAGATTGAGCAAGGCGATGACCAGCACCAGCAGCAGCGCGGTGGCATACACCAGCGGGCGTGCGGCCTCGACGTTGGGGCTCTGGAAGCCGACGTCGTAAATGTGGAAACCCAGGTGCATGATCTTCTGATCGAGGTGCAGATAAGGATAGTTGCCGTCCAGCGGCAGCGACGGCGCCAGCTTGACGACGCCCACCAGCATCAAGGGCGCAACTTCCCCGGCGGCACGCGCTACCGCGAGGATGAGCCCGGTCATCATCGCGGGGCTAGCCATTGGCAGTACGATTTTCCACAGCGTCTCGGCCTTGGTTGCACCCAGTGCCAGCGAACCTTCACGCAGGGTCAGCGGAATGCGCGCCAGCCCTTCTTCCGTCGCCACGATCACTACCGGCACGGCAAGCAGTGCCAGGGTCAGCGAGGCCCATAACAGGCCCGGCGTACCGAACGTCGGGGCCGGCAGCGCTTCAGGAAAGAACAGCCGATCCACCGAGCCGCCCAGCACATAGACGAAGAATCCCAGACCGAACACGCCGTAGACAATCGCAGGCACACCGGCAAGGTTGTTCACAGCGATGCGAATCAACCGGGTAACCGGCCCCTGGCGCGCATACTCACGCAGGTAGACCGCCGCCAGCACACCGAACGGCGTGACGATCACGGCCATGATCAGGGTCATCATCACCGTGCCGAAGATCGCCGGGAAGATACCGCCCTCGGTGTTGGCTTCGCGTGGATCGGCGCTGAGAAACTCCCACAGTTTCTCGAAGTAGAAGCCAAGCTTGGTCACCGTGCCCATCGCATTGGGCTGATAGGCACGCACCACTTTGCCCAGGCTGAGCTCGATCTCTTTACCGTTGCCATCGCGTGCGGTCAGGCTGTCGCGATCAAAGGCCTGGTGCAGCCCGTCAAGGCGCGCCTCGATCACCTTGTAACGCGCATCCAGCTCGGCCCGCTCGGCAGCCATGTCCGCTTGCGCGGCGGCATCCAGTCGGCCATCGAGTTCCAGCTTGCGGGCCTGCAGGCGCAGGCGCTCGATACCGTGATTGATGGCACCAATGTCTTTCTTTTCCAGGCTGTAGAGCTCGTCAGCCAGCTTTTCGACGCGTTTGATGCGCTCTTGCAGGACCGGCCATGCTGCCTCGCCTTCGGCCACGACACGCCCGTCTTCCTTGACGTTGACCAGATAGCCGTAGAAATTGCCCCACTCGCGACGCTCCAGCGTCATCAGGTCTGCAGGCCGGCTCTGCCCGGTCAGCCATTCGCCTACCACCCAGTTGAAGTCACTGGGGTTGAGATCGCGATTGCCGACCTTGAACAGCTCGCGGGTCATGAATTCCGGCCCTTGATCAGGCACCGGCAGGCCCGCGCTTTTCAGGCGCGCACGAGGTACTTGCTCCTGCTCGACCCGCTCGCCGACCAGAACGCTCGGTTCCTGATTGGGCACCGCGTACTGCGCGCTCACCAGATCGGCGGGCCAGAAATGCCCAAGGCCACGCACGGCGATCACCGCCAACAGGCCGATGGTCATGATCACAGCGATGGATACGGCACCCGCACTCATCCAGACGCCGGGGGCGCCACTTTTGAACCAGTTCCTGAGGGAGTTCCGCTTCACCAACGCCTACCTTCCTTACAGCGACGAGTATTGCTTGCGCAGACGCTGACGAATCAGCTCTGCGAGGGTGTTCATCACGAAGGTGAACATCAACAGCACCAACGCCGCGAGAAACAGCACCCGATAATGGCTGCCGCCCACTTCCGACTCCGGCATCTCCACCGCGACATTGGCCGCCAGCGTACGCATGCCCTCAAACAGGTTCATGTCCATGATCGGCGTGTTACCGGTCGCCATCAGCACAATCATGGTTTCCCCCACGGCCCGGCCCATGCCGATCATCAAGGCGGAAAAGATGCCGGGGCTGGCGGTCAGAATCACCACCCGCGTCAGGGTCTGCCACGGCGTCGCGCCCAGTGCCAGCGAACCCAGCGTCAGGCTGCGCGGCACGCTGAACACAGCGTCTTCGGCAATCGAATAAATGTTGGGGATCACCGCGAATCCCATGGCGATGCCGACTACCAGTGCATTGCGCTGATCGTAGGTGATACCCAGGTGGTCACGAATCCAGGTGCTCATGTCACCCGCGAAGAACCAGTTCTCCAGATGCGGGCTCATGCTCAGTGAAAACCAGCCCACCAATAGCACGACCGGAATCAGAATCGCGCCTTCCCAGCCATCGGGAATACGCAAGCGAAACGAATCAGGCAGGCGGGTCCAGAAAAAGCCCACCAGCAAAATGCCGATCGGCGTAAGCAGCAACAGGCTGAAGATGCCGGGCAGATGCCCTTCCAGATACGGGGCCAGAAACAATCCGGCAAAAAAGCCGAGAATCACCGTCGGCATCGCTTCCATCAATTCGATCACCGGCTTGACCTTGCGGCGCATGCCCGGGGCCATGAAGTAGGCGGTGTAGATCGCGGCAGCCACGGCCAGCGGCGCGGCCAGCAGCATGGCGTAGAACGCCGCTTTCAGCGTGCCGTAGGTCAACGGCGCCAGGCTCAGCTTGGGCTCGAAGTCGGAGTTGGACGCCGTGGACTGCCAGATGTACTTGGGTTCATCGTAATTCTCGTACCAGACCTTGCCCCACAGCGAACTCCAGGAGACTTCCGGGTGCGGGTTGTCCAGCGTCAGCGGCAGCAGCTTGCCAGCGCTTTCAATCAGAATCCGGTTGGCGCGTGGCGATAACGCCAGAATACCGGGCCCCTCGGCGACCTTGTCGATCAGCAGGGTGCGGTGCGCTGTGCTGTGGAATACGCCCAGCTTGCCGGAAGCATCCAGAGCGATGAACCCCTTGCGGCGCTGCTCGGCCTTGATCTGCGCGATCGGTGCGCTGCCCAGGCTGAAATCGCGGATGCGCATCAGGCGCTGCTCACCGTCAGTGTCCCGGGCCATGAACCACTGGGACATACTGCCTTTCGAGTTGCCGATGATCAGCGAAATGCCGCCGACCAGTTGAGCGCTCGCCGTGATCTCGGCGTTGCCGTCTTCCAGCAATTTATAGCGGCCATTGAGGCTGCGATCGCGCAGGCTGAACACATCCGCCTGCGCGCGCCCGTTGATGACATACAACCATTGCTGACGCGGGTCGATGTAGATCGCCTTGACCGCTGCGGACATCTGCGGCAACTCGACACGCGTCTGCTCGCGGGTCATCTCGCCGGTCATCATGTTTTCTTTCTGTTCGAGCGAGATGACATGCAACTGAGTGCCGGTAGACCCTGCCAGCTTCAGGCTGTCGCCATCGGCACTGACGGTGACATGCTCGACCGCACGCCCGGCCTCATCCAGTACCAGGGGCGCTTCGCCGTAAGGCCAGGCCACGCTCGGGGTGATGGTTTTCTGATCGTTCGGGTAGGTCGTCAGGTAAGAATGCCTGAACACCAGCACCTGACCGTTGGACAAACCCAGGGCTATCAAGGGCGCGCCGGGCTGATCCTTGCCGATGGACGCAACGGACACGCCCGCAGGGAGCGGCAAGGCAATGCGCCGCAGCTCTGCGCCGTCCTCGCTGTTGAAAAAGACCACTTCGCCCTTGTCGGAAATGCGCATGCCGATCTGGTTCTGCTCTTCGATGGTAATCATCAGCGGAGCGCCGGCATCCTGCAGCCAGGCGGTATTCAGCGCAGGTTCGGCGGTCAGGCTGGCGCCTTTGAAGAGCGGCGCAACGACATAGGCCAGGTAGAAAAAGATCAGCGTAATGGCAGCCAGCACGGCAAGGCCGCCAATGGCGACGTACCAGTGAGTGAGCCGGTCGGTAAACGCACGGACACGACGCTTGCGCACCATCGCGGGCGTATTGAAATCAATACGCGCTGGAGGCGAGCTCTGGTCCATCGTCGATTTGAACAGCTCATTCATGCGCACACACCGTAGACGCCTTGTATGACAGAAACATTACAGCAAGGTGACGCAAGAAAGCCCGCTGCCTGCGAAACCGGCGGCGGACTGTTCAATTTGTATGCAGGCCAGTCCATTGAGCCCCGCTCCAACGCGTACGTGACTACTTTACCGCCACGCCGCCCGCGCCCTGCAGGCCAAGATCGGCCAGCGTCTTCTCGACGACACGGGCGGGCAGCGGGATGTAACCGTCCTTCATCACCACTTCCTGGCCCTGCCTCGACAGCACCAGTTTTACAAACTCGGCCTCGAGCGGCGCCAAGGGCTGGTTCGGCGCCTTGTTCACGTAGACATAAAGGAAGCGCGACAGTGGATAACTGCCGTTCAGGGTATTGGCTTCGCTGTCTTCGACAAACTCGCCCCCTTCCTTCTTCGCCAGCGGCACAGTTCTGACGTTGGATGTCTTGTAACCGATGCCCGAATAACCGATGCCGTTAAGCGAATTGCTGATCGCGCTGACCACCGAAGCAGAGCCGGGCTGCTCGTTGACGTTGGCCTTGAAGTCGCCTTTGCACAGCGCTTCTTCCTTGAAATAACCGTAGGTACCCGACACTGAGTTACGACCGAACAACTGGATCGGTTTCCCTGCCAGATCGCCGGTCACGCCGACATCGCCCCAGGTTTTCGCATCTGCCCTGGCACCGCACAGGCGGGTCGCGGAGAAGATCGCGTCCACTTGCTGCAGGGTCAGGCCCTTGATCGGGTTGTCCTTGTGCACAAAAACCGCCAAAGCATCCACCGCGACCGGGATGGCAGTGGGCTTGTAGCCATGCTTCTGCTCGAAAGCCGACAGCTCGCCGTCCTTCATCCTGCGGCTCATCGGGCCCAGATTGGCCGTGCCCTCGGTCAGCGCGGGTGGCGCCGTGGAGGAGCCGGCCGCTTGAATCTGGATGTTCACGCTCGGGTATTCTTTCTTGTAGGCCTCGGCCCACAGGGTCATCAGATTTGCCAGGGTATCGGAGCCGACACTGGAGAGATTGCCCGACACACCGGAGGTCCTGGTATAGGCCTGGATGGCAGGGTCGACCGCAGCCAGCGTATTGGCTGCCGTCACTCCGGCGGCAACCAATGTCAGTGCAGTCATCAAACGCTTGAGTGTCATCCTTGCGCTCCTGGCAGGGTGTGTAGGTGTCCACGAGCCTTTTTGGGCCAGTCTTATGACTACTCTATGAATTGATTATGACAATAAGATGAAAAGGCTATCGACCTGTGCAGGTAGATAGCCTTTGGCTGTAGCGGTGCCCGAGCGATTCAGCAGCGGCTGATGATCAGCGCTTTCGGCTCAGCAAAAACACACCGATGGCCATGCCCAGACCGCAGAGGATCGCGACGTACCACGCCGGCCCCATCGGACTGCTCTTGAGCATGAAGGTCACGACCATCGGCGTCAGACCGCCGAAGATCGCGTACGCCAGGTTGTAGGAGAACGACAGCCCCGAGAAGCGCACCACAGGCGGGAATGCCTTGACCATGACGTAAGGAACTGCGCCGATCGTACCGACGAACAGACCGGTCACGGCATACAGCGGGAACAGCACTTCCGGATGGCTGCCGAGGATGTGATAGAACGTCCAGGAACTGACCAGCAAACCTGCGCTGCCCAGCAGAAACACCCAGCCTGCGCCCAAACGATCCGCCAGCGCGCCCGCAGCGATGCAACCCACGCTCAGGAAGACAATCGCCAGGCTGTTGGCTTTCAGCGCGGTAGCGGCCGGAAAGCCATAGATGGTTTGCAGGATGGTCGGTGTCATCAGGATCACGACGATGATGCCGGCAGACAGCAACCAGGTCATCAGCATCGACAGCGCAACGGCGCCACGATGATCACGCAGTACCGCCTTGAGCGGCACCTCTTCGGCCAGTGCCTTGCGCAGTTGCAGCTCGGCAAACACCGGCGTTTCATGCAGCAGGCGACGCAGATACACCGACATCAGGCCGAACACGCCACCCAGCAGGAAAGGGATACGCCATGCGTAATCCGATACCTCGACGGGGGTATAGATGCTGTTGATCGCCGTGGCGACCAGCGAGCCCAGCAGGATGCCCGCTGTCAGGCCCGCGGTCAGGGTGCCGCAGGCATACCCGACACGCCGTGCAGGCACATGCTCGGACACGAAGACCCACGCGCCAGGTACTTCACCGCCGATGGCGGCACCTTGAATGACGCGCATCAACAACAGCAGAATCGGCGCCCACATGCCGATCTGTGCGTAGGTCGGCAGCAGACCCATGATCAGGGTCGGCACCGCCATCATGAAAATGCTCAGCGTGAACATTTTCTTGCGCCCCAGCAGATCGCCGAAGTGCGCCATGATAATGCCGCCCAGGGGTCTCGCCAGATAACCGGCGGCGAAAATGCCGAACGTCTGCATCATGCGCAGCCAGTCGGGCATGTCCACCGGGAAAAACAGTTTGCCGACCACCGCCGCGAAAAACACGAAAATGATGAAGTCGTAGAACTCCAGCGCGCCACCCAGGGCCGACAGCGAAAGGGTTTTGTAATCGCTGCGAGTCAAAGGCCGCGCAGGCTGCGTGGAACTTGGAGGAACAGATGACATGACAAGGCTTCTCTTTACGTGTTCTTTGAAAAGGGGCGAGCGACAGCAACGCTGGCTGCTGCGGGGTGCCGTGCAGAAGCGATTGTCGGGAGCAACGGCGCAGATAGGCACCAAAATTGCGTGTACAGGCAGTCTTGTCACCTGTAGAGGTCCAGCAAGATAGCAAATTGCTACAAAAAACACATGGCAGAACTGCCACTGACACAAAATGAAGACCCCACGGTCGTTCTATGACGCAACGCCCGATATACTCGCAAGTCGTCAACAGCCTTGGGAAGTTGTGCGAAAACGTCTGAATCAGCGGGTTTCGCAGAGTTTCCCTTTGGGCCACACCGGCGCTGAACACATAATGTTCATGCTCATGGTTTTGAATGGCACCTGTTAACCGCGGCATACAATAATGAGAGTCATGGGTCAGAGGCACCCTAGGCATGATCGAGCTCGAACAAGAAGATCCAACCCCGCAAGGCGACCTTGCACTGCAAATCACCGCCCTTCCCCGCGAAACCAATGGCTTTGGCGACATCTTTGGTGGCTGGCTGGTGTCCCAGATGGACCTGGCAGGCACAGCTATGGCCAGCAAAGTCGCGGGTGGCCGCGTGGCGACCGTGGCCATCGATCGCATGGCATTTCTGGTCCCGGTCGCGGTCGGCGAACAGCTTTCCTTCTATACCCGCACCCTGGAAGTCGGACGCACCTCGATCAAGATGATGGTCGAAGTGTGGAGCGACGACCCGCTCACCAGCGAATGGCGCAAGGTCACCGAGGCCGCGTTCGTATTCGTGGCCATAGATGCCAGCGGCCGGACGCGCTCGGTTCCCGCGCGACGGTAAATTGTCGCTCGGCTACAGGTTGGCTGCCCGGTTAAACTCGCCCTGCATGAAGCGGTCTATTTTCGTCACGGTCATTGAGTGAGAACTTTGCATGCCAACATCCCCGGTTGAACCCACCGTTGAATCCATCCTTTACGATGAGCTGAACTGCTGGCGTATTTGCCACGGCGAAGCAGAGCTGCTGGTTGCGCAACAAGGCGCACACATCCTCAGCTATCAAGTGGCCGGGCAGCAGCCGCTGGTGTGGCTGAACGAAGAGGCCGTTTTCAAGCGCGGCAAACCCATTCGTGCAGGCATGCCGATCTGCTGGCCGTGGTTCGGCAATCTGGAGCGCAACCCGCAAAGCGTGCAGGCCATGCGCGACAGCAGCGAACCTGCCAAGGCACATGGCGAAGTGCGAGCGCTCGACTGGCAGTTGCTGGGTATCGGCGCAGATGGCGATGCACTGCTGGTGGAGTTCGTCCTTCCCGAGGCCGAAGGCCACTTGCCGGGCTGGCCGCACAATGTCGCCCTGAAACTGAGCATTCGTCTGGACCACGCACTGAATGTCAGTCTGGTCAGCTACAACTGTGGCACTGAGCCTGTGGTGATCAGCCAGGCGCTGCATACCTATTTCGCAGTCAGCGATGTACGTCAGGTCAGCGTCGAGGGGCTCGACGGCCTGCGTTACATCGAAACCCTGGCAAACTGGGAAGAACGCGAGCAGACCGGCGACCTGACCTTCACAGGCGAAACCGACCGCATCTACAAGGACACACCAGGCGTGCTCAGCATCGTTGACCCGCAGTGGCAGCGACGCATCCACATCCGCAGCACGGGCTCGAACTCAGCCATCCTGTGGAACCCGTGGATCGAGAAGACCGGCAAGTTCACCGACATGGCAGCAGACGGCTGGCAGCGCATGGTCTGCGTCGAAACCGCCAACGTGCTGGACGACGTGGTCACCCTGGCACCGGACCAGATGCATGTTCTGGGAGTGAGTATCTGGAGCGAGGCGCTCTGATCAGTAATTGATCAAGCCCATCAAAGGTCCGACTCAACCACCACGCGGACCTTTGACGCATCCATCGCATACGCAGCATCGGCAAGGTCGTTACTGACCTTCTCGATTTTCAGGGTGCCTTCTACCCACAGTGGTGTGTAGATATCATCCAGTTTCAGACCCTTGGGGTAACGCACCAGCACCAGCTGGTTAGGCGGCGGTGGTGGAACGTGAATGCAGGCGCCTGGATAAGGCACGATGAAGAACAGCGTGCTGCGGCCCTTGGCGTCGGTTTCGAGAGGCACAGGGTAGCCGCCAAGACGAATCGTCTTGCCGTTCATTGCCGGGACGGTTTTGGTCGAATACATGACTGCAGGCAAACCCTTGCTCTGCTTCAGTCCACCCTTGCTGTCGAACGTGCCCATGGCTTCCGGAGAATTGTGGTCAATCTCGGGCATGGCTTCGAGGGCTTTTTGATCGGACTTGGGCATCAGCTCAAGCCAGTCGGTTTCCGGCAACTGGGCGTATGCGGGACCGCAGAGCGCGGATAACAGCAGAAGAGTCATCAACAGGAAGCGACGCATGATAAAGCTCGGCAAAGGGGTGGAAAGTTGCCGAGCATTCTAGCCCTCTGCGCACTGTAAAACAGAGGGCTGACGCCTAAGCGTTATTTCTTTTTGATCATTCCGTAGATAACCAGCAGGATGATTGCACCTACCAGCGCGCCGAGGAAACCTGCACCCTCGCCTGCCTGATAGATACCCAGCGCCTGACCACCGTAAGTGGCTGCAAGCGAACCGGCGATACCCAGCACGATGGTCATGATCCAGCCCATGCTGTCGTCGCCCGGCTTCAGAAAACGAGCCAACAGACCAACGATCAGGCCGATAAAGATGGTTCCAATGATACCCATGCCATTTCCCTCTGTATTAAGTGAATACGCCCGGGCTGACAGCAGCCCCGACCTACTGCTATCTGAGAACGACGAGAGGGAATGGTTCCGGCGCAATGGCCAGTTTGCTTCGGGGTGGAGAATTCTTCATGAATGACGGGACTGAACCTACCTGAACGGAGGCCGGGCGTCTCGAACAGTGCTTCAACGCGACGCATCGGCACGACAGTTAGAAACGCTCGTTGCGCACGCTCTGCGTGGGAATGCAGTTCTCGACGCTCCGCGTCGCAAAAGGACGCGGCGTCTCCTGAAACTGCGTGCCAACGCGGAGCATCGGCACGCTAGCCGTGGGCCTGATCAGCCTTTGATCAGCGCTTCTACCAACTTCACCTGACGATCCAGCGTTGCGCGGTCAGCGCTGCGAACCGTGGCGTGTCCGACCTTGCGGCCAGCCTTGAACGCCTTGCCGTAGTGATGCAGGTGGCAGTCTTCGACAGCGATGACCTTGTCCACTGCGGGCACTTCACCGATGAAGTTGAGCATGGCGCTTTCACCGACCTTGGCTGTAGAGCCCAGCGGCAGACCGGCAACCGCCCGCAGGTGGTTTTCGAACTGGCTGCACTCGGCGCCTTCGGTGGTCCAGTGACCGGAGTTGTGGACGCGCGGCGCAATCTCGTTGGCTTTCAGGCCACCGTCGACCTCAAAGAATTCGAATGCCAGCACGCCCACGTAATCCAGCTGCTTCAGGACGCGGCCGGCGTAGTCTTCGGCCAGTGCCTGCAAAGGATGATCAGTGCTGGCGATGGACAGACGCAGGATGCCGCTGTCATGCGTGTTGTGCACCAGCGGGTAGAACCGGGTCTCGCCATCACGCGCGCGCACGGCAATCAACGACACTTCACCGCTGAACGGTACGAAGCCTTCCAGCAGGCACGGCACGCTGCCCAGCTCGGCGAATGTGTCGACCACATCGGCTGCCGAACGCAGGACCTTCTGGCCCTTGCCGTCATAACCCAGGGTGCGGGTTTTCAGCACGGCAGGCAGACCGATGCTGGCTACTGCGGCATCCAGGTCGGCCTGCGACTGGATATCGGCGAATGCCGGCGTCGGGATGCCCAGGTCCTTGAACATGCTCTTTTCGAACCAGCGGTCACGCGCAATGCGCAACGCTTCGGCGCTCGGATAGACCGGTACGAACTGTGACAGAAACGCCACGGTCTCGGCCGGAACGCTTTCAAACTCGAAGGTCACCAGATCGACTTCATCCGCCAACTGACGCAGATGATCCAGATCGCCGTAATCGGCACGCAGATGCTCGCCAAGTGCCGCAGCACAGGCGTCCGGCGCAGGATCGAGAAAGGCGAAGTTCATGCCCAGCGGCGTACCTGCCAATGCCAACATGCGGCCCAGCTGGCCGCCACCGATTACACCGATCTTCATGGAAAAACCTCAGGCGTGGCGTGGGTCTGGATTGTCCAGGACGCTGTCTGTCTGTTCAGTGCGAAATTTCTTCAGCGCTGCGTGGAATTGCGGGTGCTTTGCGCCGAGGATGCTCGCTGAAAGCAGCGCTGCGTTGATTGCACCCGCCTTGCCGATCGCCAGGGTCGCGACCGGGATACCGGCCGGCATCTGCACGATCGACAACAGCGAGTCGACACCCGAGAGCATTGAAGACTGCACCGGAACGCCCAACACAGGCAGGTGGGTCTTGGCAGCGCACATGCCCGGCAAGTGAGCGGCACCACCAGCACCGGCGATGATCACTTCAATGCCACGGCCTTCCGCTTCGTCGGCGTACTGGAACAGCAGATCCGGTGTGCGGTGCGCTGACACCACCTTGACTTCAAAAGGGATGCCGAGCTTTTCCAGCATATCGGCGGTGTGGCTAAGGGTGGACCAATCGGACTTGGAGCCCATGATCACGCCAACCAGTGCGCTCATCGTCGTGCCTCTCATCGGGCGCCCGCAGGCGCGTCTGAAAACAACAAGCCACGCGGGGGAACCGGCGTGGCTTGTTGTACGAATAATGACCGGTTTAACCGGCCAAAGGCCGCGCAGTATACCGCAAAGCGCCAGGATGACAGCCCCCATACGCTCAACCGTCCAGGTTTTTATAGCGGAAGGCAGCACGGAAAAATCCGGCAGAGAATCGGCACTTGTACTGCACACCAATCAAACAAGGGCTACTGCGATAGATGTCGATCCTGATTTCCTGTCAACGCCAGTTGCTATTAGATCTCCGGCACCGGGCTACACACGGCCGGCCACAATCCACCTACTCAAGGATGAGTGCAATGATCAAGAAATATACAAGCTGTCTGCTGCTATGTGCGCTGGCGCTGAGCCATGCGGCATGGGCCAACAATAGCCTCTCCAGGCAACCGTTGACCCTGTACCTGGTTCTCCACAACGACACGTCACATCACGGCGCCCAGGAACTACGCCAGGACTACTTCGCCTGGCTCATAAAAGATCTGGAAAGCTTCACGGGTCGTTATGTGCGATTGGCGTTCATTCGCGACGTCCCGGGCCTTACTGACTTCGCTTATCAGAGCGACGATGTAGACGAAACCTATTACGCCTGGAAAAACAGGATGGATCGGTATGTCATCGACCACGGCCTGGAGCGCAACGCGACCACCAAGTACCTGCTGTTGACTCAGAACAGGATCAACTCAAAGACTCTGGGCGCCAGCACCGACAAAAGCTACACAGGCATAGCCTCACTGGAAACATTCGCAATCCCCGCGCACGAGCTGGGCCATATGCTCGGCGGCACTCATGAGGCCGCAGAGGTTATCTATAAGGGGGGGATGGTGGTGTCAGACGAATATCATCGAAAGCCACGAAAAAATACGCTCCAATTGCTATGTCTACAGCGACGCCAACAAGCAAATCATTGCTGATCATCTGAACAGATTTCCCTGAGCAGACCAGGGTCGCTCTCCGGCATCGCCAGGAGCGGCGCTTGTCACCGGGAATCTGGCGCCGCCGCACCTTCAAGCTTGCGCCACAGCAGGCGCACGTTGGCCTTGCGCACCAGTGCGCAGCGGTACAGGCGGATCTCCAGCGGCACATGCCACTGCGGTCCGCCACACACCACCAGTTCACCGCGCGCCAGCTCGGCGCGCACACTCAGTTGCGGCACCCAGGCAATCCCCAACCCTTCCAGCGCCATGCTTTTCAAGCTGTCGGCCATGGCCGTCTCGTAAACCGTCGTGAAGCGCAGATTGCGCTGACGCAACAACAGGTTCACCGACCGCCCGAGAAAGGCCCCGGCGCTATAGGCAAGCAGCGGCACACTGCCCTCGCCTTCCATATCGAATAACGGCCGCCCCTCGGCATCGGCGGCACAGACCGGCAACATCTCGGTGTGGCCCAAATGCAGCGAGGGAAAGATTTCGGCGTCCATCTGCAGCGCGGCATCGGGATCGTAGAACGCCAGCATCAGATCACAGCCACCTTCGCGCAACGCATGCACCGCGTCGCCGACGTTGGTTGCCACCAGCCGGGTGGCAATGTTCAGCCCTTCGTTGCGCAATTGGGCGATCCAGCGCGGAAAGAACCCCAGTGCCAGAGAGTGCGCCGCAGCCACCTGCATGACCTCGCCCTGCCCGCCTTCCAGGTGATGCAGATGACGCACGACTTCGCCCAGTTGCTCGACCACGGTACGGGCCGTGACCAGAAACAATTGTCCGGCAGCGGTCAACTCGATGGGCGTACGCGAGCGATTGACCAGTGTCAGCCCCAATGCCGACTCAAGACTGCGAATACGCCGGCTGAATGCCGGCTGAGTCACGAAGCGACGCTCGGCGGCCTGAGAAAAGCTGCGAGTGGCCGCCAGGGCGCTGAAATCCTCCAGCCATTTGCTTTCCAGATTCATCAGGTCCTCCCGGACAATGGATGACGGCTTCGACAGGCAATTGCGCGTGCCCTGCGGCACCAGTTTGCAGCGTCCTGGTGGGACGCCCGGCGAAGCGAGGCGGATACATACCCTGACGGCGCAGCAAATGTGACCGAAGAAGCGCACCGGTGCGACATTTTGCCCCCTTTACGCACTGAACGGAATCCAGGTCACGCGCTGATTATGCCGTTATTGCATAGGCCAGCGTTTAACAGCATTGGTCAATCGAAGACGGCAAGCCCACTATTCGTGGCGTTCCGGCATTGTCCGTGCCTTTTTGAGACTTTTTTTATCATGTCCTCGCCTGCATCATCGCGCATCGAAAAAGACCTGCTTGGTGTTCTCGAAGTACCTGCCAACGCTTATTACGGCATCCAGACCCTGCGAGCGGTGAACAACTTTCACCTCTCCGGCGTGCCGCTTTCGCACTACCCGAAACTGGTAGTCGCGCTGGCCATGGTCAAGCAGGCGGCAGCAGATGCAAACCATCAGCTCGGACACCTCAATGACGCCAAGCATGCGGCGATCAGCGAGGCCTGCGCCCGCCTGATCCGCGGCGACTTCCATGATCAGTTCGTGGTCGACATGATTCAGGGCGGCGCCGGCACGTCCACCAACATGAATGCCAACGAAGTCATCGCCAACATCGCTCTGGAAACCATGGGTTTCGAGAAAGGCGAATACAAACACCTGCACCCCAACAACGATGTCAACATGGCGCAGTCGACCAACGACGCCTACCCCACCGCGATCCGTCTGGGTCTGCTGCTGGGTCACGACGCCCTGCTCGCCAGCCTGTCCAGCCTGATTCAGGCCTTCGCCGCCAAGGGCGAAGAATTCAACCATGTGCTGAAGATGGGCCGCACCCAGTTGCAGGACGCCGTTCCAATGACCCTGGGTCAGGAGTTCCGCGCCTTTGCCACCACCCTGACCGAAGACCTCAACCGCCTGCGCAGCCTGGCACCCGAGCTGTTGACCGAAGTGAACCTGGGCGGAACCGCCATCGGTACCGGCATCAACGCCGACCCCGGCTATCAGAAGCTGGCGGTCGATCGTCTGGCGCTCATTAGCGGTCAGCCTCTGGTGCCTGCTGCCGATCTGATCGAAGCGACCTCCGACATGGGCGCCTTCGTGCTGTTCTCGGGCATGCTCAAGCGTACCGCGGTCAAGCTGTCGAAAATCTGCAACGACCTGCGCCTGCTGTCCAGCGGCCCGCGCACCGGCATCAACGAAATCAACCTGCCGGCACGCCAGCCAGGCAGCTCGATCATGCCCGGCAAGGTCAACCCGGTGATCCCGGAAGCGGTCAATCAGGTTGCTTTCGAAATCATCGGCAACGACCTGTCGCTGACCATGGCTGCCGAAGGCGGACAACTGCAGCTCAACGTGATGGAGCCGCTGATCGCCTACAAGATCTTCGACTCGATCCGTCTGCTGCAGCGCGCCATGGACATGCTGCGCGAGCACTGCATCGTCGGCATCACCGCCAACGAACAGCGCTGCCGCGAGCTGGTCGAGCATTCGATCGGTCTGGTCACCGCCCTGAACCCCTACATCGGTTACGAAAACTCCACCCGTATCGCCCGCATCGCGCTGGAAACCGGCCGCGGCGTGCTGGAACTGGTGCGTGAAGAAGGTCTGCTAGACGACGCCATGCTCGACGACATCCTGCGCCCGGAAAACATGATCGCTCCGCGTCTGGCCCCCTTGAAGGCCTGACAGGGAATGACCTGCGCAACCTGCTCACCAGATTGAGGGCCTAGACACCCCTCAATTTTTTGAGGGTCTGGGAGTGATTCTCCAGACCCTTTTTTTTGCCCGCAGCAAAGGGCTCCGACACTGGACCCAGAGCCTTCGGCACACCACTTTTGCGGAGCCATCCGTGGAAGTATTCATTCATCGTCGCGAATGAAGAATCAGCCGTACAAGAAAGCGACTACAGACGTAAAAACTTTGCACCGGTATAGTGCGCCCCCTCAAAAGTAGCGAGGAATAACAAAAATGCTGGAAATGATTAACGACTTTCTCTCCGGTAAAGTACTGATCGTACTTATCGTAGGCTTGGGTAGTTACTTCACGATCCGCTCGCGTTTCGTTCAGTTTCGACACTTTTTCCACATGTTCTCGGTTTTTCGCGACAGTCTGCGCAGCAGCGCGGGCCAGTTGAGTTCGTTTCAGGCCCTGATGCTCAGCCTTGCGGGCCGCGTCGGTGCCGGTAACATCGCAGGCGTCGGCATTGCCGTGACGCTCGGCGGTCCGGGTGCCGTGTTCTGGATGTGGGTGACCGCACTGGTCGGCATGGCCAGCAGCTTCATCGAGTGCTCCCTCGCTCAGCTCTACAAGCGCAAGGATTCCGAAGGCCAGTTCCGTGGCGGTCCGGCGTTCTACATCCAGCACGGTCTGGGTAAACGCTGGCTGGGCATGGTCATGGCCGTACTGCTGCTGGTGACCTTCGGTTTTGCCTTCAACGGCCTGCAATCGCACGCTGTGACCGACTCGCTGAAAAGCGCGTTCAACGTCGACACCCGAACCACCGGCATCTGTCTGGTCGTACTGCTGGGCCTGGCCTTCGTTGGTGGCATCAAGCGTATCGCGGCTATTTCCGACCTGCTGGTTCCGGTCAAGACCCTGATCTACATCGCGGTCACCATCTACGTCATCGTCCTGCAGATCGACCACGTTCCCGGCATGCTGATGACCATCGTCAGAAGCGCCTTCGGCCTTGATCCGGTATTCGGCGGCCTGATCGGCAGCGCGATCGTGATGGGCGTCAAACGTGGCGTCTTCGCCAACGAAGCCGGTCTGGGCAGTGCGCCCAACGTGGCTGCCGTGGCACACGTCGAGCACCCGGTAGCGCAGGGCGTGGTTCAGGCGTTCAGCGTGTTCCTCGACACCTTCGTAATCTGCACCTGCACCGCCTTGCTGATTCTTCTGTCCGGTATCTACGACATCGGCTACGACGGCAACGGTATCGTTCTGGCACAGAACTCGCTGGCAGCCGTAGTCGGTGACTGGGGCAGAATCTTCATCAGCGTGGCGTTGGCCCTGTTCGTCTTCACCTCGATTCTCTACAACTACTACCTGGGCGAAAACAGCCTGCGGTTCCTGTTTGGCGAGAAGATCCAGACCATCATCATCTACCGTATCGCGGTGCTGGTATTGATCATGTGGGGTGCCGTCGTCGACCTGAAAGATGTACTGGCGTTCGCCGACATCACCATGACCATGCTGGCGTTCGTCAACCTGATCGCGCTCGCAATGCTGTTCAAAGTCGTCAAGCGCATTTTGAACGACTACGATGCGCAACGTCGGGCCGGGGTCAAGACGCCGGTGTTCGATTCCAGCCAGTTCCCTGATCTGGACCTGGACCGCAACGCATGGCCGGCCAATCCGACGCGTCAGTCGACACAGGACGCCGAAGCGGCAGCCAAGCCTGTACCCGAAGCACGATAACCACCGCGACACTACGCCGGAGTAGAGCCATGCCTCATGACGCACAACAACCAGCCCAACGCGTAATGGTTCTTTACACCGGCGGCACCATCGGCATGCAGGCCAGCGCCAACGGCCTGGCACCGGCCTCCGGTTTCGAAGCGCGAATGGCCGGGCAACTGGCCGAGCACCCGGAACTGGTGGTGCCGCAGTGGCACTTTCGCGAGATGTCGCCGCTGATCGACAGCGCCAACATGACGCCTTCCTACTGGTTGCGTCTGCGCGAGGCGGTAATCGAGGCGGTTGAGGTCGACGGTTGCGATGCGGTGCTGGTTCTGCATGGCACCGACACCCTGGCGTACAGCGCAGCGGCGATGAGCTTCCAGTTGCTGGGGTTCAGCGCACCGGTGCTGTTCACCGGCTCTATGCTGCCTGCCGGCGTGCAGGACAGCGATGCCTGGGAAAACGTCAACGGCGCCCTGCTGGCGCTGGGGTCGGGTCTGGTGTCAGGCGTTCAGTTGTATTTTCACGGGCAACTGATGACACCTGTACGCTGCGCGAAAATTCGCAGCTTCGGCCGTCAACCGTTCGCACCGCTGCAACGCTCGCGTGGCGGCCATGCGGTGGTTTCGCTCCCTGACGCATTGAACTATCGCCAGCCGAAGACACTGGCAGAGGTCGCAGTATTACCACTGTTTCCGGGTGTCGGTGCTGCTCAGCTGGACGGTTTGATCAATAGCGGTATCCGCGGTCTGGTGCTCGAGTGCTTCGGCAGCGGCACAGGCCCAAGTGACGATCCGCAATTTCTGGCCAGTCTGGAGAACGCCCGAGCGCTGGGTGTCTGTGTGGTCGCGATTACCCAGTGCCATGAGGGCGGTGTCGAACTGGATGTCTACGAAGCGGGCAGCCGACTGCGTGGTGCAGGCGTGCTCTCCGGTGGTGGCATGACCCGTGAGGCCGCGCTCGGCAAGCTGCATGCGCTGCTGGGCGCACGCCTGACGACCGAGGAAGTACGGCGCCTGGTCGAACTGGACCTGTGTGGCGAGCTGCGTTAAGCGGCTACTTCTGCTTTACCCGAGGCGTCACGCACTCGCGCGACGCCTTACCCCTTCATGAAGCCTTGCATTCTTCCTGCGCGCCCCTGAGCATCGAATCCAGATTGCGCTCGATGTTTTCGCACAACGCCGTCATCTGAATCTCATGTTCACTGGCACGGAACGGGCTCTGCAGGTCAGTACCGATCTTCTCGATCGCCAACAGCATGAAACCCACCACCGTCGACGCCAGCGGCGTGAACCAGCCAAGGGTCTCCACCAGACCAATCGGTACGATAAGGCAGAACAGCGTGATGAACAGGCGCGGAAAGGCTACGTACGGATAAGGCAACGGTGTATTGGCAATACGCTCCATGCCGCCCTGGCAATTGGAGATGTCCACCATGGTCGACTCCAGACGTGCCAGACGAATGCTGTCCAGCCGCCCGGCCTGATACTCCTTGGCCAACAGCGCAGCCGACGTATTGAGCAGGTCGTTGGGAAAGTTGTTGGTGTCGTGACGACGTTCAAATTCCTCGCGAGGAATCAGCATCTGAACCTCATCACCACATTTGGCGCCCTTCAGGTGCGCAGACAGGCACTTCACATACGCGACATGGCGACGCAACAGTGTGGCCTTGACCGGGTTGATCCCGTCGTCATCCTCGACCAGCGTCAGCACTTGCCGAGCGAAGCTGCGTGAACTGTTGACCAGCGCACCCCATAGCGTCCTGGCTTCCCACCAGCGGTTATAGGCACTTGAGTTGCGGAAGCTGGTCAGCACCACCAGCGCCGAGCCCAGCAGGGTCAACGGCATGGACGGCAAGGTGATCTTGCGTTCCAGGTAGAGCATGAAGTCGACCGTGACAATCACGTCCCAGATCAAAAGCCAGAAAAGCGACCATCCTACGTAGCCGATGGTCTTGCCGAGAAAACGGATTTTCGAAATGATCGTTTGCTGCAAAAGAACCACCCCATCGAAAAATAAGCGAACCGCATACGCACAGTTACCGCATGGCCTTTGAATACGAAACCGGCAGTTGGTTCGCAAGCGGCCCGCTTGTCTCGGGGTTTCAGACGTTTTCAGCAGCCATTAAGAGCCACCTGTGGACGCTCGCCGGTGAAGAAAATCGGCCGCAGGCGGACACCAACGACGTTACCGGCGTAGGCCGCTACCAGCCACAGCCAGCCGTGCAGGCTGCCGGATGCGATACCGCTGAAGTACGCACCAATGTTGCAGCCGTAGGCCAGTCGCGAACCGTAGCCCAGCAGCAAGCCGCCGATGACCGCCGCCACCAGCGAGCGCGTGGGGATATCGAGGCTGGGTGCAAAACGACCTGCCAGACCTGCCGCCAGCAAGGCACCGAGCATGATGCCGATGTCCATCACACTGGTGATGTCTTCCCACACCGGAGCCGCCAGCGCCTTGGCGTTTGCAGCGCTCTGCCAGAACACCCAGCTGCCGACGTCTACCCCCAGCCCGCTGGCCGCTTTTGCACCCCACAGCGCGAACGCCGAGGTGATGCCCCACGGACGACCGGCCAACGCCAGCGTTGCGTAATTGAGAAGCGCCAGCGCGACAGCGCCCCAGACCAGAATCCACGGCCCGCGCAGCACACGACTCAGACCGCGATGGTCCGTGGCTGGCGGCGTTTCAAGCTGGCCATGACGGCGCTTTTCGAGCTTGACGGTCACCAGGGCGATCAAGCCGAACAGCGCCAGATTGACCAGCAGCGCAGGCAGCACGCCGAAGGTTTTGACCACCGACACCGCCGGGAACGAAGGCAGGGCAAACCACCAGTCGACGTGATGGGTGGCAATCAGTGAGCCGAGGATGAAAAACAGCAAGGTCACCAGCATCCGCGCATTGCCACCACCGGCAGTGAACAGTGTGCCGGACGCACAGCCACCGCCCAGCTGCATGCCGATGCCGAAAATGAACGCGCCGACGACAACCGAAATCCCGACCGGAGCAACCAGACCAGTGACTGGCTGGCCAAACAGCGTGCCCGCGCCCAGTGCCGGGAAAAACAGCACAACGGCGACCGCCAGCATGACCATTTGCGCGCGCAGGCCTGCACCCCGCCGCTCGCGGATGAACACCCGCCAGGCCGAGGTGAAACCAAATGCCGCGTGATACAGCGTTACGCCCAACGCCGCGCCGACGATCCACAGCATCACCTGACGGGTGCCGACACTGAGCAGAAGGAACTGGGCGCCCATCAGCAGCAGGAACAGCGCGGCCAGCGGCGCGCCGAACTTGCGTCCGGGTGTTGCAGTAAGAGAGTTGTTCATGGGTATCTCAAGGACAGGTAACAGAAAGCACAGATTATACGCCTGCCAACGGGACTACTCGGACCAGACCTCGCGCAGCCTGTTCAATGCCTCGACCATCTCGTACTCGGGCACTGCGGCAAACCCCAGCACCAGCCCGGCCCGGTTATCCACAGGCTCAGTGGAATCAGGCAGCCAGTAATCACTCAGGGCATTCATTTCGACCCCGACGCCATTGGCCTTGGCAATCAGCGCCTGCTCACGCGCCACGCTGTCGACCTTGACCATGACATGCAGCCCGGCAACCCCTCTGGGCATTGTCGCGCATCCCGGAATATCGGCAGGCCAGTTATCCAGCAGCACATTGCGCCGACTGAGCGCCGCGCGCCGCATGCGACGTATGTGTCGCTGGAAATGACCCGACGCAATGAACTGCGCCATGACCGCCTGAACGCCAATTTCGGTATGGCGCATGTCCACGGCCTTGCGCTGGCTGAACATCGGCACCAGTTGCTCTGGCAAAACCAGATACCCGAGGCGCAGCGCCGGGAAGGCGATTTTGCCGAACGTCCCGACGTAGAGCACGCGCGCGTTGCGGTCGAGTGCGGCCAGAGGTGCCAATGGTGAACCGCTGTAGCGATACTCACCGTCGTAATCATCCTCGACAATCCAGCCTTGGTGCTTCTCGGCCCAGGCCAGCAACTCCAAGCGCCTTGCCAGGCTCATCACCACGCCGGTCGGGTATTGGTGTGAAGGTGTCACGTAGGCCAGGCTGCAGTCTGCCTGCTCAAGGTCGGCGCAACGCATGCCTTCGTTATCCACAGCCACCCCGTGCAATCGGGCACCTGCCAGTGCAAACGCATGACCGGCCGCCCGATACCCCGGATTCTCAACGGCGACGCCCTCGCCCGGGGCAAGAAGCAACTGTGCACAAAGGCTGATCGCATGCTGTGCGCCACTGGTGATCACAATTTGCTCAGCACTGCAATGCAGCCCACGCGATGAGCGCAGGTAGACCGCAATCAGTTCACGTAACCGCGAGTCTCCCGCCGCCGACCCATAACCGAGCTGAGCAAGGTCCGGCTTGCGCCAAAAAGCGGCATACAGCTTGCCCCACAAGGCAAAGGGGAAAAGATCGAACGCCGGTACGCCTACCCGAAAGGCCCGCGGCCTACCCGTTGGTGGTTCATGCAAACGATGCTTTTCGAGCAGCGCGCGTGTCGGGTTGTGGATAACTTCACAGGAGGAATCTGACGGCATTTCAGCCGCGACTGTGGACAAACCTGTGCGTAACCCTGTGGATACACCTGTGGGTAAGTTGGTGGATAGTTTTTTACGACTTGCCCGTCGAGGCGATGCGTTTGCTTCAGAGAGCTGCGCGACATACGTGCCGTCGCCAACGCGCCCTTCAATGAAGCCCTCGGCATACAGCTGGTCGTAGGCCCGTATCACGCTGTTACGGGAGATGCCCAGTGAATATGCCAAATCGCGGCTGGCTGGCAGTCGCGTGCCGCTGCTCAGGCGCCCATCGAGGACCTGCTGGCGCAACAGGCTATAAAGCTGCTTGCTCAGGCCCTGATTCGGGTCCAGCGCGATACCGGTGAGCGTGGACGGAAACGCAACGGGGACATCAGGCATGCATTGGCCCTATTGAAACTATCAAAAATGGATCTTACATCAGACCAATGCCTTGCCTACGATCCGGTCATCAGCCAAGGATATTCCCCATGTACATCCCCGCCGCTTTCAAGGACAACGACACACCGAGCCTGCATCAGCAGATGGAGCAGACGCGCCTGGCGATTCTGGTCACTGACGGCGCAGTGGGATTGCAGGCGACCCACCTGCCGCTGCTGTTGCGCCGCGACGAAGGCCCCCGAGGCACACTTTACGGGCATCTGGCCAAAGCCAATCCACAGTGGCAGCAGTTGAGCTCCGGCGCCGAAGCACTGGTGGTTTTTCCTGGCGGCGATGCCTACGTCAGCCCGTCGTTCTACCCAGGCAAGGCAGAGCACGGCAAGGTCGTACCCACATGGAATTATGTGGCCGTGCATGCCTATGGGCAGGCCGAGGTTTTTACCGACGCCGCGCACTTGCATCAATTGCTGGCTGACCTGACCCATCGCCATGAATCAGGCCGGGCGCAACCCTGGTCCATTGACGATGCGCCGGCGGACTACATCGCAAAAATGCTTGGAGCGATTGTCGGATTCGCCATTCCGGTGCAGCGGCTACAGGGCAAACGTAAACTCAGTCAGAATCGCAACGCTGCGGACATGGCCGGTGTGCGCGACGGCCTCGCCGCAAGCCAGGATGCAAATGACCAACTGATCGCTCGCTTGATGAGCGAAGGAAGCAGCTCATGACCGATGTGCGAATTCGCCCCGTTAGCGTCGACGATCATCACGCGTGGCTGCCTCTGTGGCAGGCCTATCTGCGCTTCTACAACACCGAGCTGGCCGAAGGCGTCAGCGACACCACCTGGCAACGCCTTGTGGCCCCAAACGAACCGACTCACTCGGCGCTCGCCTGGCTGGGTGACGAGGCGGTGGGCATGGTGAACTTCATCTACCATCGCTCCAACTGGAGCATCAATAACGCCTGTTACCTGCAAGATCTGATCGTCGCACCCGAAAAACGCGGAACAGGCATCGGCAGGCGACTGATCGAGTTTGTCTATGCCACGGCCAAGGCAGACGGTTGCGACAAGGTGCACTGGCTGACCCACGAAACCAACGCCACGGCCATTCAGTTGTACGAGCGAATCGCCGAACGGCCCGGCCTCATACAATTTCGCAAAGCACTCTGAAACAGGAAGTGACTGATGTCCGACACCCTGCTGGACTGGCAAGCCGCTGCATTGCCCACGCCCCATACACTGACAGGCCGTTTCATTCGCCTGGAAAAACTCGATGTCGCGCGTCACGCCGATGACTTGTGGGCGGCATTTGAAGGCCCGAATGCGGACCCGAAGCTGTGGGATTATCTGCCTTACGGGCCGTTCATCGACCGTAACGCCTTCGATGCGTGGCTGGCCGGGCATCAGGCAGCCACCGATCCGTGGTTTTACACCGTGGTCGATCAGCAGACCGATAAGGCCGACGGCGTCATCAGCCTGATGTCGATCGTCGCTGCCCATGGGCGAATCGAAATAGGTCATGTCACCTTCAGCGCCGCCATGCAACGCACGCCCAAAGGCACAGAAGCCATTTACCTGCTGGCCAGAGAGGCCTTCGCACTGGGCTATCGCCGCCTGGAATGGAAGTGCAACGCCAACAATGCCCGCTCCAAACGCGCTGCCGAGCGATTCGGCTTCAGCTACGAAGGCACCTTCCGCCAGCACATGGTGGTCAAAGGCCAAAGCAGGGATACCGCGTGGTACTCGATCCTCGACAGCGAATGGCCTGAATTACGAAAGGCATTTGAAAACTGGCTGGCTGTGGATAACTTCACTGACGGGCAACAGATCAAGGGGCTTGAGGCGTTTCGCTGATCCTGAGGACGCAAGGCGCCCAGAACTGCATTTCCACGTTGGAGCGTGCGGAACGATAGTCGTGACCACTGGGCCCGCCTGCCAGAATAAAAAAAGGGAAGCCACGAGTGCTTCCCTGAGGTAAACCTTTGGATGATGCGCAGGTGTCAGCTCAACCTTCGATCTCGATCAGCACTTCGCCCGGATTGACGCGGTCGCCCTTGGCGACGTGGATGGCGACGACCTTGCCTGCGACCGACGCCTGAACCTCGGTCTCCATCTTCATCGCTTCAGTGATCAGCACTGCCTGACCGGCCTTGACCACATCGCCCTCCTTGACCAGCACATCGACGATGTTGCCGGGCATGGTCGTGCTGACGTCGCCCGGTGCATGGGCTTGCTTGCGTTTACTGGCCCCGCCGCCGACGAATTCGTTGAGCGGCTCGAACACCACCTCTTCCGGCATGCCGTCTATGGTCAGGTAGAAGTGGCGCTTGCCCTCAGCCTTGACGCCCACACCGGTGATGTCGACCCGATAAGTCTCGCCGTGCACATCAATGACGAACTCGGTCGGTACGCCCTCACCGCCTGCCTTCGCCACGCTTCCGGCTTCGGGAATCGGCAGCAGCACTTCCGGCGCCAGCGTCCCGGCAGCGCGTTCCTCCAGGAACTTGCGGCCAATGTCCGGGAACATGGCAAACGTCAGCACGTCCTCTTCGGACTTGGCCAATGCGCCGATATCGGCCCTTAGCTTGGTCATCTCCGGTTTGAGCAGGTCGGCCGGACGAACATCGATCAGTTCTTCATTGCCGATCGCCTGGCGACGCAGCTTCTCATCCACCTGCCCCGGCGCCTTGCCGTACCCGCCCTGCAGATACAGCTTCACTTCATTGGTGATGGTTTTGTAACGCTCCCCGGCCAACACGTTGAAGAACGCCTGAGTACCGACGATCTGCGAAGTCGGAGTTACCAATGGCGGATAACCGAGGTCTTTGCGCACGCGCGGAATTTCAGCCAGTACTTCGCTCATGCGGTTGAGCGCCCCCTGCTCCTTCAGCTGATTGGCCAGGTTGGAAATCATCCCGCCCGGTACCTGGTTAACCTGCACCCGAGTGTCGACTGCAGTAAATTCGCTCTCGAACTGATGATATTTCTTACGCACCGCGTAGAAATACAGACCGATTTCCTGCAGCAGTTCCAGGTCCAGCCCGGTGTCGAACTCGCTGCCCTTGAGCGCGGCCACCATCGATTCGGTGCCCGGATGGCTGGTGCCCCAGGCAAAGCTGGAAATCGCCGTGTCGATATGGTCCGCGCCGCTTTCGATCGCCTTGAGCTGACACATCGCGGCCAAACCGGCCGTGTCATGCGAGTGGATGAACACCGGCAACGACTGCTCGGCCTTCAGCGCCTTGACCAGTTCACCCGTGGCATAAGGCGTCAACAGGCCGGCCATGTCCTTGATCGCCACCGAGTCACAGCCCATGGCTTCCATCTGCCGGGCCTGCGCCACGAAGGCCTCGATGGTATGCACCGGGCTGGTGGTGTAGGCGATGGTGCCCTGTGCATGTTTGCCCGCCGCTTTCACCGCCTCGATGGCAACCCGCAGGTTACGCACATCGTTCATGGCATCGAAAATACGGAACACATCAATACCGTTGACCGCCGCCTTGGCGACGAACGCCTTGACCACGTCATCGCTGTAATGCCGATAACCCAGCAGGTTCTGGCCACGCAGGAGCATCTGCAACCGGGTATTGGGCAAGGCCGCACGCAGCTGGCGCAGACGTTCCCAAGGGTCTTCCTTGAGAAAACGCACGCAGGCATCGAAGGTGGCACCGCCCCAGACTTCCAGCGACCAGTAGCCGACCTGGTCGAGCTTGTCGCAGATCGGCAGCATGTCTTCGGTACGCATGCGCGTCGCCAGCAACGATTGATGAGCGTCACGCAGGATGGTGTCGGTTACGAAAATCTTCTTGGACATTTCACTGTTCCTTACAGACCGGCGTGTGCGGCAATGGCGGCGGCGATGGCCAGGGCCAGCTCTTCGGGTTTGCGTTTGATCGAATAATTGGTTAGCTCGGGGTGGCTCTCGACAAAGCTGGTGTTGAACTCACCGCTGCGGAACTCCGGGTTGCGGAGGATTTCCTGGTAATAGGCAGCCGTGGTCTTGACCCCTTGCAGGCGCATGTCATCGAGCGCACGCAGGCCGCGGTCCATGGCCTCCTCCCAGGTCAACGCCCAGACAATCAGCTTCAGGCACATCGAGTCATAGAACGGCGGAATGGTGTAGCCGGTATAAATCGCCGTGTCGGTGCGCACGCCAGGTCCGCCGGGCGCGTAATAACGAGTGATCTTGCCGAAGCTGGGCAGGAAGTTGTTCTTCGGGTCCTCGGCATTGATCCGGAACTGCAGGGCAAAACCGCGATGGATGATGTCTTCCTGCTTGACCGACAGCGGCAGACCGGAGGCAATACGGATCTGCTCGCGAACGATATCAATGCCGGTGATTTCTTCGGTGATGGTGTGCTCGACCTGCACCCGGGTGTTCATTTCCATGAAGTACACCTCGCCCTCGGCGAGCAGAAACTCCACGGTGCCAGCGTTCTCGTAACCAACCGCCTTGGCCGCACGTACCGACAGATCGCCGATGTAGGCGCGCTGTTCGGGCGTCAACTGCGGGCTGGGGGCGATTTCGATGAGCTTCTGATTGCGTCGCTGAATCGAACAGTCGCGCTCGAACAGGTGCACCACATTGCCAAAGCTGTCGCCCAGAATCTGCGCTTCAATGTGCTTGGGATTGACGATGCACTTCTCAAGAAAGACTTCTGCCGAACCGAAGGCCTTGGTCGCTTCGGAAATCACGCGCGGGAAGGCCTGCTCGAGTTCTTCGCGGCTGTTGCAGCGGCGGATGCCACGTCCACCGCCCCCGGAAGTGGCCTTGAGCATCACCGGGTAACCGATACGCTCGCCCTCGGCCAGCGCCTCGTCGATATCTGCCACGTTGCCTTCGGTACCGGGCGTGACCGGCACACCGGCCTTGATCATGCTGCGTCGGGCCTCGGTCTTGTCCCCCATGCGGCGAATCACTTCGGCTGAGGGACCGATGAATTTGATCCCTCGTTCGGCACAGATATCGGCCAGCTCGGCATTCTCGGAAAGAAAGCCGTAACCGGGATGCAGCGCATCGCAGCCGGTTTCCACTGCCAGATTCACCAACTTGCGCGGGTTCAGGTAACCCGCCAGAGGTTCGGCACCAATGCTGTAGGCTTCGTCGGCACGTTTGACATGCAAGGCATGCCGGTCAGCGTCGGAAAAGATCGCCACCGAGCGAATGCCCATCTCGGCGCATGCACGCACGATACGAACGGCAATCTCCCCGCGGTTGGCGATCAGAATTTTTGTTATCACTGGCGTTTCCCTCGACCCACACTTGTAACCGTGTATGTGACTGAATGTCGCAGAGCCACCCTATGCCGAATCGAGGATTAACAAAAATGAGTAAAAGTTGGGAGGTGCATAAGTAAAAGCTTATAGTTAGCGCTTCGGTTGGATAGTGGAGCTTTTGTAAATGCGTAAGTCATTGATGCGTATGACATTGCGTCAGTTACGCATTTTCAATGAGGTGTGCGATCTGCGCTCCTACAGCCGTGCGGCTGAAGAAATGTCGCTCACACAGCCCGCTGTCAGCCTGCAGATTCGACAGCTCGAAGAGCTGATCGGCCAGCCACTGTTCGAATACGTCAGCAAAAAGCTCTACCTGACCGAAGCGGCGCAAGCCCTGCAACAGGCCAGCCGGGATATTTTCGGGCGCCTGGAAAGCCTGGACATGCAGCTTTCCGACATGCAGGGCTCACTGCAAGGCCAGTTGAAGCTGGCAGTCGAATCGAGCTGCAAGTACTTCATCCCCCACCTGTTCGCCGCCTTCAAGCGTCAGCACCCGGAAGTCAGCCTGAGCCTGATGGTGGTCAATCGCGCGCAAGTCATCAGGCGCCTGGCAGATAACCGCGATGATCTTGTGGTGATGTCGGCAGTGCCCCTGGACATGGGCCTGGAGTTCTTGCCGTTCCTGAATAACCCGATTGTCGCCGTGGCACCGCCTGACCATCCGCTGAGCAGCCGCGCGGCGCTGAACCTGAAAGACCTGGAGCCATGGCCGTTGCTGACCCGGGAAACAGGATCGGGCACGCGAAGGGCCTGCGAGGAGTTCTTCAAGGAGAAGCGCGTGCACTTCACGCAGACGCTGGAAGTCTCTTCCAGCGAAGCACAACGTGAATGCGTGGTTGCCGGGCTGGGCCTGGCGATGCTGACCCGACACGCGGTCTGCCAGGAACTCGCCACAGGCGCTCTGGTGGAGCTGCCCGTGGCGGAGTTGCCACTGTATCGAAGCTGGTGCGTGGCTCAGGCCGGGGACAAACGCCTTTCACCCGTGGCACATGCGTTTCTTGCGTTCATCCGCACCGAACGTGCGCAGATCAGCCAGCTTGTCGAGCGTTTCGACGGTCGACCGCGGGCAACTTGATCGTCTGCCAGACGGCGTTATCCATGCCATCCATGTAGTCACACAGCTCCTGATTGAGCTGACGTGCCTCACTGTAGCTTTCAATTGCCCGACGAAACTCCATGCGACGCTGATCTTCCTGCTGACGGCGGGTTTTCACGGTGCTGGTAGGTAAATCATCGTAATGCCGAGCCATATCCTGTCTCCCAATACGTTTTGTGGGAGCACCAGAATGGAGCGTGACAGTGACAATCAGACGGCACGCAGGTGACAGATCGATGAACTTTCGTTCAGCGCTCATCAAAAAAATTTCAAAAAATATATATGTATTGCCGCTCGCTGACGCGCCACACACAAACTTGCCCTGCTGAAAGCAACTCACTCATTAAACAATTACTAGCAAGGAGCTACCCAATGACGACCAAAGACAAAAACTGGATCGCGCGTGATGACAGAACGCCGGAAGTTAATACGCTGACCGTGGCTGGCCTGGTGCCTACATCCGCCAGTCACTCTCTCCCATGGCTGAGTCTGCGCAACATACCGAGTGAAGCGGGCCAATTGAATCTGGACCTCAACTACTACGCGACAGGTCTGGGGCCGTGGACAGGGCGCGAGACACCCGCCGTATACGCCCAGCCCAGCGATGCATCCATCACCTCCGTCCGTATCTATCAAGACGACGAGTTGCTGGTAAGCATCGATGAGCTGACCGTTATACAGTGATCAACAAGTAACAGATTCAGTAAAGCCCTCGCCAGACGCCTCAGGGTTTCCGGGGAGGGCTTTCTTCGTTGCGCAAGCTGACTGCAGCGAACACATGACAGTCTGGTTAATTCTTGTAACGTGATAGCCGGGAAAAAACGCGAAAAATATACAATTACCGCATCTCGGAAGCCGAATCGATAGAAACTGGCCCTGCAGGATGCAATTCACTCATTACCTCAATTAATCCAGTCGCGGGCCCCTCCCAATAACCGCAGGTCATTGGCGGGACTCTTGACGTCGTTTTCAAATTGAAAACGACGTCAATCTTCGTGAGCCTTGATCGACTTCGGCGACAGGCGCAAACCACGCAGGCTGCGTTTGACGCTTTTGAGATGGTTCACCAGACCGGGGCCGCGCGCCATTGCAACGCCCATTGCCAGCACATCAATGACCACCAGGTGGGCAATGCGAGAAGTCAGCGGCGTGTAGATTTCGGTGTCTTCATGTACGTCGATGGCCAGATTGACCGACGACAGCTCGGCCAGCGGCGTCTGACTGGGGCACAGGGTGATCAGCGTCGCGCCGCTCTCGCGGACCAGATTGGCGGTGATCAGCAGATCCTTCGAACGCCCTGACTGCGAAATGCACACCGCGACATCGGTCGGCTTGAGCGTGACGGCTGACATCGCCTGCATGTGCGGATCGGAATACGCCGCAGCGGTCAGCAGCAAACGAAAGAACTTGTGCTGCGCATCAGCGGCTACTGCACCGGACGCGCCAAACCCGTAGAACTCGACCCGATTGGCTCCGGCCATGGCCGTGACCGCCAATTGCAACGCATGGGGGTCGAGGTTTTCGCGCACTTCCATGAGCGTGTGCAGCGTGGTGTCGAAAATCTTCAGGCTGTAGTCGGCGACCGAATCGTCTTCGTGAATCGCGAACTGCCCAAAACTTGCGCCCGCCGCGAGGCTTTGTGCCAGCTTCAGCTTGAGGTCCTGAAATCCGGTGCAACCGATGGCGCGGCAGAAACGCACGATGGTCGGCTCGCTGATACCGACGCTGTGCGCCAGGTCTGCCATGGAACTGTGCATCACGGCCGCAGGGTCGAGCAGCACATGGTCGGCTACCTTGAGCTCCGATTTGCGCAGCAAATTACGTGACTGGGCGATGTGTTGCAGCAGATTCAAGGGGCAGACTCGGCAAAAGAGAGGTGGGCTGGGTTGTAGCTTTCTTGTAGTTATACTACATGACCCGCCAGCCGCCCAGTTAAACGAAGCTGGAACGTGCCGTGCGGGCGTTATCAGCGGCAATTGTGGGAATAATCCTACATTAGGCCGAATCGCCCGTCAGATACTGCCTGCTCACAGGTAAAGGTAGACGCAACGCATTCGCTCCCGGCAACAGGCGACGACCGGTCGTCAGCGCCCCGCCATTTTTATTGCCTGACGCAAAGCATGGTTTGCCCGTCATCGCGCGGCACCCTAGAATGCGCTGATGCGCGATGATCTCTCTCTTCTTCTGAATTCCCTCAACGATGCCCAACGTCAGGCCGTAGCCGCCTCTCTGGGTCGTCAGTTGGTCCTGGCTGGTGCTGGCTCCGGCAAAACCCGTGTGCTGGTGCATCGCATCGCATGGCTGATGCAGGTCGAGCAAGCCTCCCCGCATTCGGTCCTGTCGGTGACGTTCACCAACAAGGCGGCTGCCGAAATGCGCCACCGTATCGAGCAGCTGATGGGCATCAGCCCGGCTGGCATGTGGGTGGGCACTTTCCACGGGCTGGCCCACCGCTTGCTGCGTGCGCACTGGCAGGAAGCCGGGCTGGTACAGACCTTCCAGATTCTCGACAGCGATGACCAGCAGCGTCTGGTAAAGCGCGTGATGCGCGAGTTGGGTCTGGACGAACAACGCTGGCCTGCACGCCAGGCCCAATGGTTCATCAATGGTCAGAAAGACGAAGGCCTGCGCCCGAAACATATTCAGGCCAGCGGCGACCTGTTCCTGACCACCATGAAAAGCGTCTACGAAGCCTACGAGATCGCCTGCCAGCGGGCCGGCGTCATCGACTTCTCCGAACTGCTGCTGCGCGCACTCGACCTATGGCGCGATAACCCGGGCTTGCTGGCGCATTATCAGCGCCGCTTCCGTCACGTCCTGGTGGACGAATTCCAGGACACCAACGCCGTGCAGTACGCGTGGCTGCGCCTGCTCGCCCAGGGGGGCGACAGCCTGATGGTGGTCGGCGACGACGATCAGTCCATTTACGGCTGGCGCGGCGCGAAGATCGAGAACATCCACCAGTATTCCTCTGACTTCCCGGACACCGAAGTCATCCGCCTTGAGCAGAACTACCGCTCCACGGCGAGCATTCTCAAGGCTGCCAACGGCTTGATCATCAATAACAGTGGTCGCCTGGGCAAGGAGTTGTGGACCGACGTTGGTGATGGCGAGCTGATCAATCTGTACGCCGCGTTCAACGAGCACGATGAAGCGCGTTACGTGGTCGAGACCATCGAGAGCGCGCTGAAAACCGGTATTTCGCGCAACGACATCGCCATTCTGTACCGCTCCAACGCCCAGTCGCGGGTACTCGAAGAGGCCCTGCTGCGTGAGCGTATTCCGTACCGCATCTATGGCGGACAGCGCTTCTTCGAACGCGCCGAAATCAAGAACGCCATGGCCTACATGCGTTTGCTGGAAGGCCGTGGCAACGATGCGGCGCTGGAGCGGGTGATCAACGTTCCGGCGCGCGGCATCGGTGAAAAGACCGTCGAAGCGATTCGCGAACATGCGCGTCATGCCGACGTTTCAATGTGGGAAGCCATGCGCCTGCTGGTGGCCAACAAGGGCCTGACCGGACGCGCCGCCACTGCCTTGGGCGGGTTCATCGAGCTGATCGAGAACCTCGCGGCCAAGGTCATGGAAATGCCGCTGCACCTGATGACCCAGACGGTGATCGAACAGTCCGGGCTGATTACCTATCACGAGCAGGAAAAAGGCGAGAAAGGTCAGGCGCGAGTAGAAAACCTTGAGGAACTGGTCAGCGCGGCCCGTGCTTTCGAGAATCACGAAAGCGAAGAAGACCTGACGCCACTGGCAGCGTTTTTGGGGCATGCCTCGCTGGAAGCGGGCGACACCCAGGCGCAGGAGCATGAAGACAGTATTCAGCTGATGACCCTGCACAGCGCCAAGGGCCTGGAATTCCCGCACGTGTTTCTGGTGGGCATGGAGGAAGGGCTGTTCCCGCACAAGATGAGTCTGGAGGAACCGGGCCGTCTTGAAGAGGAACGGCGCCTGGCTTACGTCGGTATCACCCGGGCCATGAAACAGCTGGTGATGACCTACGCCGAAACGCGTCGCCTGTACGGCAGCGAAACCTACAACAAGGTCTCGCGTTTCGTACGCGAGATTCCGCCTGCGCTGATTCAGGAAGTCCGACTGTCCAACAGCGTCAACCGTCCGTTCGGTGGCACGCCGAAATTCAACAGCAGCAGCCTGTTCAACGGCACCGGCATTCCGGAAACCGAGTTCACCATGGGCCAGCGCGTCCAGCATGCGGTGTTCGGCGAAGGCGTGATCCTCAACTTCGAAGGCGCTGGCGCCCAGGCCCGGGTGCAGGTCAACTTCCCCGAGGGCAGCAAGTGGCTGATGATGGGCTACGCGAAGCTGGTGCCGTTGTAGGCCGGTTGATCAGTGTCCGTGCGCCCATGACTATCGTTCCCACGCCGTAGCGTGAGGAACGATAATCCTCGTACACATCTTACGAAGCGCGTAGAAAAGTCCTACGCTGTTTATGTAAAAGTCCGAAACACTAACGCGCTGGTCATGTCGCCATCCGCTGTGCAACATGGCGCGCGTGCAATCACAAAACGGGAATACCCTTATGCAACGTTTTCTAAGCATCGCGATGGCGCTGTGCATCGGGCTCACCATGAGCCTGGATGTGAACGCCGCGCGCTTCGGTGGCGGCAAGAGCATGGGCTCGGCGCCTACGCACCAGACACGTCAGGCCGCCCCCTCCACGCCTGCGGCAGCGCCCAACGCTGCGGGCCGTCCTGCCCCTGCGGCAAGCGGTGCTTCGCGCTGGCTGGGCCCATTGGCCGGTATCGCTGCCGGCGGCCTGCTCGCGTCGATGTTCATGGGTGACGGCTTCAACGGCCTGCAACTGTTCGACATCCTGATCATGGGCCTCATCGCCTTCCTGATCTTCCGCTTCATTGCGCGTCGTCGTCAGCAGCAACAGCCGAAAATGGCCGCTGCCGGTGCGCCGTACCAGCGTGAAACCAGCCAGCCTGCGCAGAACCCGATCTTCGGCAGTTCTTCCCCGGCCTCCGCTGCGCCAGTGATCAACGCACCGGCCTGGTTCAATGAACAGCGCTTCCTGGACGCTGCTCGCGGCCACTTCCAGTCGCTGCAGCAGCACTGGGACGCCAACGAAATGGACAAGATTGCCGAGTTCGTCACTCCGCAAATGCTGCAGTTCCTGAAAAAGGAACGTGCGGACCTGGGCGACGGCTTCCAGTCGACTTACATCGAGAACCTCAATGTCCAGCTGGACGGTGTGGATGACCGGGCCGACAAGACCATCGCCACGCTGACGTTCTCGGGCGTGTCCAAGACCTCGCGTTTCGACCAGGGCGAAGTGTTCAGCGAAAGCTGGAACATGGAACGCCCGCAAGGCGATAACCAGCCCTGGCTGGTGGCAGGAATTCGCCAGAACGGTTGAACCAGAACCCGTTCTCGCGTTCAGAACCCCGGATATGTCCGGGGTTTTTGTTTATCCGTTCGGATAGTTATTTTGAGAAAGGCTTTACGCTACTGTATAACCCGCGCCATCAAGTGAGAGGATCTGTGTCGTGGAAGAAGTCATTGAACAACTGCGTGAAGCAAATGAACCGGTTCCGGTTCCGCTTGAGCTGCCTGACGAAGACCAACTGGTCGAGATCGAGGAACAGCTGTTCATCAACATTCCGTTTGTCTTCAAGGAATTTCTCCTGACAGTCAGCGATGTGGTGTATGGCAGCCTTGAACCCGTCACGGTGACCGACCCGCAGTCGCACACCTACCTGCCAGACGTGGCCGCCACGGCCTGGGATCTGGGCGTGCCGCGCGAGCTGATTCCGATCTGCCAGGACGGTGACGATTATTACTGCGTCGAGGAAGACGGCACGGTGCTGCTGTGGTCCGCCGAGGAAGAACTGGTTACCGAAGACAGCTGGGAATCGGTCTGGCACTGGGCTCGGGATGTCTGGCTGGAAAGCTGAGACACCCCTGCTGCGCAGTATTCAAGAATCTCCGGGCCTCAGTGCCCGGAGTTCTCTTGATGGTTACCCAGTGTTTCCAGTAACGCAATCTGCATCCGCGTATGCACACGGATCAGCCAGCGCCACAGCAACGCGGCGACCAGAGCGGCTATCAGTCCAACCACCAGCAGCAGTTCGTTGGCCGGCAGAATGCTTGCCGACAATGCCGCCAGCATCACGAAAATCACCACCAGCGATAACAGCGGAATCACCTCGGCCACGACCTTGCGCACGCGCACGGTATGCCGGCCCGCCATCTCGGGTTTCACCCCCATCTCGGCCAGCAGCATCGACAGCGCCTTGAGCTTGCGATAAGCGGCAATCAGAAACGGCAGTGACAGCAGCAGCGCCGCGCCGCAGATCCAGGCTTTCTGATGGCTGATGTCGGCTACCCACTCGCTCATGTAGCCGCCAAGACGCTCGGCAAAATAGCCACCGCTGAAAAAGATCGCCATCACCAGCGCCAGGTTGACGCCGACCTGCAAGAGAATCCGCCTGATCATCCCGGCAAGGACTGCGCTCTGGCCTTGCGGCTGAATGCTGCGCAACCACTCGCCGTACATGCCGAACACCCGGGCAACGCGCCGAGGCATGATCGCCGCCAGCTTGAGCGACAACGGGTCTGCGCCGCGAATCAGATACGGTGTCAGCAGGGTGGTGATGGCGGACACGGCGACTGCCACCGGGTACAGAAAGTCGCTGGTGACCTGCAGGGTCATGCCCAGCGCCGCGATGATGAAGGAAAACTCGCCAATCTGTGACAGTCCCATGCCCACGCGCAGCGAGGTACGGCCATCGTTGCCTGCGATAAAGGCACCCAGACCGCAGGACAGCATCTTGCCCAGCACCACGGCAACGGTAATGACGGCGATCGGCCAGGCGTATTGCAGCAGGATGCCCGGATCGATCATCAAACCGATGGCCACGAAAAAGATGGCACTGAACATGTCGCGAACCGGCTCGATCAGGCGCTCGATCTTCAGCAGCTCACGCGAATCGGCCATGATTGCGCCGATCAGGAAGGCACCCAGCACCATGCTGTATTCCAGCTTGACCACCAGCAGACAGAAGCCGAAACACAGGCCCAGCACGGTGATCAACAGCATCTCGTTGCTTTCGAACCTGGCGACATAGGACAGCAATCGAGGCACCACGAGGATGCCGACCACCAGCGCCACGATCATGAACAGCGACAGCTTGCCGACGGTGGAGAACACTTCCCCGGAACTGACCGAGCCGCTGACGGCGATGCCGGACAACAGCGCGATGATGCCGATGCCGAGAATGTCTTCCACGATCAACACTCCGAAGATCAACTGGGCAAAGCGCTGGTTCTTCATCTTCAGGTCGTTGAGCGCCTTGACGATGATGGTGGTGGAGGAGATCGCCAGAATCGCGCCGAGAAACAGCGAGTCCATGGTTTTCCAGCCAAAGAACTGCCCGATCTCGTAACCGATCCAGATCATCAGGGCAATTTCCAGAAAGGCCGCGATGAACGCCGTAGCGCCCACCTTGAACAGCTTGCGCAGGCTGAATTCCAGCCCCAGGCAGAACATCAGGAAGATCACCCCCAGTTCGGCCAGAATTTTGATGGTTTCTTCGTCATGGATCAGACTGAACGGCGGAGTGTGCGGACCGATGATGAACCCGGCAACGATATAGCCCAATACCACCGGCTGCCTGAGGCGATGGAACAGAATGGTTACCACGCCGGCCACCAGCATGATCACTGCCAGATCCTGAATGAAATTGATGGCATGCATGGTGGCGAAGCTCCTTGTGATGATGACGTTGCAAACCGATATCGCCGTGTCCTACAGGGCGACAGCCATCCTTTTCGTCATTAAAATCCGATAAAGACGCAGGAAAAACCCCGATCCACAGGTTTTTGCAGGTTAACACCGCCCCCTTCGACATAAAGGCGGTGCAATATATGGAAACAGATAGTTATGACGCGTGACGGCCGCCTGTTGGCCAGCGTCCCGATAACTGTCACAAGCCCCTTGAGCGCCAGCATAGGCGCCCCTTGAACACCTTGACCGTGTGAGTACGCTATGGAACCCGGAAACGCCCAGCTGTCGATGACTGTATTGATGACCCCGGACATGGCCAACTTCTCTGGCAACGTACACGGTGGCACGCTGCTCAAGTACCTGGACGAAGTGGCCTATGCATGTGCCAGCCGCTACGCCGGACGCTACGTGGTGACGCTGTCGGTAGACCAGGTGATTTTCCGTGAGCCGGTGCATGTCGGCGAACTGGTGACCTTTCTCGCCTCGGTCAATTACACCGGCAACACGTCCATGGAGGTGGGCATCAAGGTGGTCACCGAAAATATCCGCGAGCGGTCGGTACGCCATTCCAACAGCTGCTTCTTCACCATGGTTGCCGTGGACGACAATCGCAAGCCCGCCAGCGTGCCGCCCCTGGAGCCCGAATCGGCCGATGCCAAGCGGCGTTTCATCCAGGCGCAGCAACGCCGCCAGATCCGCCAGGAACTGGAAAAGCGTTATCAGGAGATCAAGGAAGAAGCGTTGTAATTTTCTGGCTCGGGCATCGATGCCCGAGCCTTTGAGGGTATGGCGCTTACAAACGCACGGCTTCGAACTTTACCCGTGGGTGCGCGATGCGATCCTGAGCGCGCACCAGTTCCAGCTCGTAGCTGCCACAGGCCTGGGTTTCCAGCAGCACCTCATGGACGGCGGCCGCAGCGAACTCGAATGCTGCAACCAGATCGTCGCCCAGCAGCACACGCGACAGGAACAACCCGGAGGTCAGATCACCCACGCCGACCGGCTGACGCGGAAACGCCAGTAACGGGCGGCGCAGGTGCCAGCTGGCCTCGGCGGTGACCAACAGCATTTCAAAGCCATCGGCGGCCTTGCAGGGGTAATCGAGGTGTTTCACCACCACCGCTTTGGGGCCACGCGCCAGCAAAGCCCGCGCCATCGCCAGGCAGTCGTGCAGTGATTCGGGCTTGCGCCCCGAGAAGCTGTCCAGCTCCAGTTGATTGGGGCACATGAAGTCCGCCATGGCCGCCGCTTCCTGCAGCAGGAAGTCACTGACTTCAGGCGCTACGATGCAGCCTTTTTCAGGGTGGCCCATCACCGGGTCGCAGAGGTACAGCGCCTTCGGATTGGCCGCCTTGATGCGTGCCACGCCGGTCAGAATCGCCCTGCCCTGCGCCGCACTGCCCAGATACCCCGACAGCACCGCGTCACAGTTGCCCAGCTCGCCGATGGCGGCAATCCCGTCGATCAGCGCAGGAATCTGCTGCGGAGCCAGCACTTCACCGGTCCACTGCTTGTATTGCGTGTGGTTGGAGAACTGGACCGTGTTGAGCGGCCAGACGTTAACCCCGATACGCTGCATCGGGAACACCGCTGCGCTGTTGCCGGCGTGGCCGAATACCACATGGGACTGGATAGCGAGCAAATGAGGCGTACGTTTCATGGGGAGCGGAATCCTGAACACGATGCAAATGCAATAATGAGAAATATAAGTCGCGCAGTATGGCTGTAAATCACTCAGGACAGTTAAGCTGACGACTCCTACGCTGGAGCACTCCGTCATGCTGACCCTGGGAAACATCTTCGTGCTGATGCTGTTCGCGAGCGCCGCGGCCTGGTGGTGGCACGCCCATGGTCTGCGCGAAAAAGCGCTGGCACGCGTCAGGCAGCACTGCGAACGCCTTGAGCTGCAACTGCTGGACGACGCGGTTGCCCTGCGCCGCCTGACCTTCGCGCGCGACGCTCAAGGCCGCAAACGCCTGGCCCGCGTGTATGGCTTCGAGTTCACGGTGACCGGCGAGCAACGTCACCCTGGCACGATCACCCTGTTCGGCGCGCACACTGCGCAAATCGAACTGGCACCCTACCCGTTTGAAATCAAAACACCACCGCCCAGCGCTGAAGTTATTCAGATGAGCGAATGGCGTCAATCGCATCAGAAATGGAAGCAGTAGCCGAGCACGACGCTCGCTGCCGCGATTCAGCGCTCATCCTTACACAAGTGCGCTTTGACTATCGTGCCAATGCTCTGCGTTGGCACGCCGTTCCGGACGCTCTTCGTCCTGCCTTCAGCTATTAACTGGCAGCTGTCACGCCAGGCATCCCGCCATCTGCGCCTGCAACGTAGCCACATCCTGAGCGGTGGCAAAGATCAACTCAAGGCGTGAGTCCTGACGCCATTCGCTGACTTGCCAGGCCAGCGGAGCCCCATCAACCACGTTGCCGGAATACCAGCCGCCCTCGCTGTGGATAACCATCTTCGCCCGCCGCCAATCAAGGCTTTCCAGCCAGTGCAGGATGCGCTGCAGATCGAAGCGCTGCGAGGGATGCCAGCGCCAGCCGATGCTCCAGCCGTCGGCACTGACCTGACTCAGACAGATCGGCACCTTCGGGTCGGTCCATAGCGCGGGCAAGTGGCCGACGCCGTTGGGCAGCATCAGCTTATCCACAGCCTGTTTATCCACAACAGTACCGCTGGCAAACCCCGGCACACGGTTCAGGAGCAGCTCCCCATGTCGGGTCCAGATCAAGGCGTGTGGCAGCAACTGTTCGGCCAATGCCTGGCGTGAGACATCATCCAGTTGCTCGGACTTGTTCATGACCACCAGTCCGGCATGTGCCAGCGCTTCCTGCTGAGTACTCGGCAACGGCTGTCCGGCGAGCATTGCCTGGGCGTCCAGCACCACCACGCCGGGCTGCACATCCAGGACGCCGCGCCACGGCGCTTCGCGCAATTGCGTCATCAGTTGCGCGGGATGGCCCAGCCCTGAAGGCTCGATCAATAAACGATCAGGCCGCGCCTTGCGCAATAAACGCCCCAAGCCGATCTGGAACGGCACGCCATTGACGCAACACAGGCAGCCGCCAGCCACTTCGCCAAGTGCGATACCATCGGCATCCGTGGTCAGCAGGGCGGCGTCCAGGCCGATCTGCCCGAATTCGTTGATCAATATGGCCCAGCGCTCATGGGCAGGCTTCTGCGCCAGCAGGCGCTTGATCAGGCTGGTCTTGCCGGCGCCCAGCGGGCCACCGATGACATGCGTCGGTATGTTTTGCAGCATGAGATCACTTTTGGCGAATGCGTGGTTCATTGAAGAGCAAGGAAGGATAACGATGCAAGTAATGCGGCTGCCTGCCCGCCTGGTGTTGATGTTGCTGACAGTGTCTTCCGGTTCGGCGTGGGCCGAAGCGTGTCTGGTCCACAGCCAGGCCGAAAGGCTCGACGTGAAGGTCTGCCAGGAAAATATCAACATCCCGGCAAACCTGTTTCACGACAGCTTCTGCCAGCCGCAACTGGCCGGGCAGAAGACCGAGACCACTTACTCGCAACAGTGCCCGGCAGGCGCCTTCGGTGTCTGCCGCAATGCGCAGGTTGCCAATATGCCGTATCGCGAGCATATCCACTATTACGGCGTCGCCGGTGACGCGCTGTACCTCAAGCCTTTCTGCGAAGGCCAGAGCAAGGGGCAGTGGATAACTCCTGACTGATCTTCAGGCCAGCCAGTCCAGCGTCAGAATCAACCTGCGCTCGTTGCGCAGCAGTTGCGGCGAGCGATGGATCAGGCCAAAACCTTCATTGCCGTGCCAGCGTTCGCCCTTGAGCAGCGCCACTTCACCGCTGTTGATCTGCTGGATACGGGCAGCATCCGTCGGCTCGGCGTCCAGACACCCCAGTTGTTTACGGTCCATCACCCCTTCATGCAGCCATTGACTGCCAACCCCGCCATAAGTGGTGATAAGACGTACCGGCACATGATCGACATGGAAGCGCGGGCACATGGCCTTGTCGAGCACCCGCAAACGCAGGCCAACGCACTCGGCACCCAGCAGACAGGCATAGGCGCTGACCAGCCAGGAAACGTCGGCAACGAACCCCTGATAGCCCAGCAGGTCGGAGTAGCCCGATGCCAGCGCGCTCAAGTCAGGCTCGACCTCGCCGCCCCGCACTTCCAGGGTCATGGACTCGGCCAGAGGCTCGTTCATCGACAGTAACAAGGCGCCGAAGTCCTCTATGTGTGCAGGCAATTGACGCTGCCAGAGCGCAAGGTTGACGCCGTCCTGCAGAATCTCGCTCAGAACGTCGGGCGTATCACCGTGCGCCTGGCGGACTGCGGTTTCAGGTTTAAAACGATAAGCCAGCATCAGGCAGCCACCTCTTCGTACCAATCACCAAACGGATCGGCCAGCGCACGCCAACGCTCGACACCCGCCTCCATCTCTGCATCAGTGAGCAGGCAGTTATCCAGCTCGGCGGTCAGCCGCACAAAATCGATGTTCTGGCCGATGAACACCAGTTCCTGCCGACAGTCGCCGGTTTCAGTCGACCAGTTCTCCAGAATGGATTTGACGCTTTCCTTGTCCTCGGGCCAGCTGTCTCGGTTCACGAAACGCCACCAGCGTCCGGCAAAGCCATGGCGCATCAAGCCGCCTGCCTGCGACCAACTGCCTGCGTCCTTGTATTTGCTGGCCAGCCAGAAGAAGCCTTTGGAGCGCAGCAGCTTGCCGTTGCCCCAGGGACGATTGATGAAATCGAAAAAGCGCTCCGGATGGAACGGTCGGCGGGCGCGATAGGCCGTTGATGCTATGCCGTACTCTTCGGTTTCCGGCGTGTGTTCGCCACGCATTTCCTTGAGCCAGCCCGGAGCCTGGGAAGCGCGCTGGAAGTCAAAACGCCCGGTGTTGAGAATCGTCGCCAACGGCACCTGGCCCATCACCATCGGTACAATCTCGGCCTCCGGGTTGAGGCGCTTGAGGATCGCCATCAGCTCTTCACGCTCACTGGAGCTGATCAGGTCGATCTTGCTGAGCAGGATGACGTCGGCAAACTCGATCTGCTCGATCAGCAGGTCGGTGATCGAGCGATCATCGTCTTCACCCAAGGTTTCACCGCGTGTGGACAGGCCGTCTGCCGCCTCGTAATCGAGCAGGAAGTTTACGCCGTCGACTACGGTGACCATGGTGTCCAGGCGCGCCAGGTCCATCAGGCTTTTGCCGGCCTCGTCGCGGAAGGTGAAGGTTTCAGCCACGGGCAACGGCTCGGAGATTCCTGTGGATTCGATCAATAAGTAATCAAAACGACCGTCCTGAGCCAGACGGCTGACCTCTTCGAGCAGGTCCTCGCGCAGGGTGCAGCAGATGCAGCCATTGCTCATCTCGATCAGCTTTTCTTCGGCACGGTTCAAGCTGACATCACGCTGAACTTCGCTGCCGTCGATGTTGATCTCGCTCATGTCATTGACGATCACCGCAACCCGCAGGTTTTCACGGTTGCGCAGTACATAATTGAGTAAAGTGCTTTTACCGGCCCCGAGAAAACCGGACAAAACGGTAACGGGTAGAAGATTTGCCATCAGGACTCTCCAGGCAGCTGCAAGGCTTGAACCTTGTTCATATCGGCTGCGACGAATCCCTCAGGCAGCCAACTCTAATCACATCCGGATGTTATAGTATAACAACCAAAAATAGCTATGGCCTTGGTGAAGGGATCTTCATGAGACGGGTTTCAACAGGTTTGATGGCGATGCTGATCAGCGCGCATGTGATGGCTGCACCTCCAAACCCTTCCGCCGACCTCGCCACCTGTACGCGTAGCGCGACGGTATTGGCGTGCAGTGATGCGCAGGGCAATAGCTACAGCGTGGCCACTGCCGGATCGACGACTTGGTTGAAGGGATACGAAGTGCTCGACAAGCGCCGCTGGGCGCAGACCAACAGCCGCTATGGTCAATTGACGTTTTTTACCGGGTTGGCTTCTGATGGCGAGGCTTGGGCAGGCACTGTGCAGCGTGTGGGCTGGACGACCATCACTCGGGTATCCAGCTCAAGCGGCACGCGCAGCAAGATCACCTGCAGCCGCTTGAATGGCTGCAGGTGAGCCGATCAGACCGGCAGTTCCTGCTTCTGCGTCTGCAGCCAGGCCATGTGCGAGTCCACTGGCGGGTTACGCTGAAAATAGCGCTGCAGGCCATCGAACAGGCCATCGGCAACGGCCTGTTGATGACGCGCAGTGACCAGGCGCTGGCTGTCGCGGCTGTTGGAGATAAAGCCGGTCTCGACCAGAATCGACGGCACATCGGGTGATTTGAGAACGGCGAAACCGGCTTGTTCAACGCGCTTCTGATGCAGCGTGGTGATACCTTCGAGACTGCCCAGAACGGTGTGGCCCAATTGCAGACTGGCTGCAATAGTGGCGTTCATCGACATGTCGAGAATCACCCCGGCGAGCATCGGGTCCTTGTCCTTCAGATTGAGCAGCGACGTGGCACCCAGCAGGTCCGCGCCGTTTTCCCGCTGAGCCATGAAGCGCGCCGTTGCCGACGTTGCTCCGCCTTCGGAAAGGGCAAACACCGACGCACCCGATGCCGTCAGACGAGGCGCAGCATCGGCGTGCACGGAGATGAACATGTCGGCGTTGGACTTGTGCGCGAACTCGACGCGCTTGCGCAGCGGTACGAAAAAGTCATCGTTGCGCACCAGACGTACGTCGAAGCCTTTCTCGCGCTTCAAACGTCTGGCCAGCAACTGAGCGATGGACAGCACCACATCTTTTTCGCGTTCACCCCGCGAACCAACAGCGCCAGGATCCTTGCCGCCATGACCGGCATCGACCACCACCATGATGTCGCGTCCGGTGTGCGCCTTGCTGGTCGGGATTGGCACAGGCACCGGCGGCGGCAGCTCAGCCATCTGCACCGGCGCATGGACCGTGGAACTCATGTCTAGGACCAGCCGATGCCCCTGCCCGCCTTCCGGGCCGAGCAGGAAACTGTTGAGCTGTACCGGTGCGGTGAGGTCCAGCACGATACGTGTGTCGTCACCCTGGCCGTAATGCCCGGAGCGAATCGATTTTATAACGGTACGGTCCAGCGCCAACTGACTGAAGTCGCCGGTCAGCCGCGAACCGCTGACGTCGATGATCAGGCGGTCGGGGGCTGTCAGGGTGAAAGTCTTGTATTGCACCGGGCCGCTCAGGTCGAGGACCAGCCGCAGCTTGTCGTTGGTACGCCAAAGGCGGGCGTTACGAATTTGCGTGGCATAGGCACCCAACGGCAACGTCAGGGCCGCGCTGGCAAGCAGCATGTTGAGCAACACTTGGCGTCGGTGCATGGAACGTCTCAAAGAGCAAATTGAGCATCCCGGCTCACGAAGGGTTCATCCACATCATTAGTAACAATATAACATGCAGTTACGGACGAAAGATGAGGTCCTTCATGAAGATTAAGTTACCTGCCACACCATCAGAGGTGACAAAAAATCATCACCTCTGCGCAGCGTGTTCCACGTGGAACATAACTCTATGAATTTGATCAGGTACGCGGGGCGACGTTGCCACATTGCGGCCCGAGCCAAACCGCGCGAGTGTCCATGCTGCCGTTCTGTTGCTGCCCGGTGGCATTGAACGTGCCCACCACGTTGGTGGTGAACTCGCGATCACTCAGGAACTGCGCCTGTCCGGTGCCCTTGGCTTTCGGGCAGCTGAACTGGAAGTTCCAGGTCTTGCCGTTGCGCGCAGTAATCTTTTGCGTGCATCCGGATGCCGGGTCAGTCAGCGGAATGTCGTCCGACTGCACCTGCGCCTGAGTCAGGCAGGCCCTCACGCCTTTGCCGCCAAGGGTGACGCCCTGCTTCTTCATCATCTGTTCCATCATCGCACGCTGCTCGGGCGGCAGATTCTGCAACTGTCCCAGCATCAACTGCATGTCCGGCAGCTGTTGTCCGTCCACTTTCATATTGCTGGACGTCAGCTCCCACAAACCCGGTTGCAGCATCTGCGCCTGAGCCATAGGAGCCGCCAGACAAAACATCCAAGCCAACATGCGTTTGTTCATTTCAAGATTCCTGATCGGGCACTGCGGATGAAAACGAGACTGGAATAATCCAGCCAAAAGATAAACCTTAGACGGCACACATGTCGCCCAGTTGCACCCGGAATTAAATAGCGACATTCCTGTTCAGCTGTGGTCTGTTAGGCAGCAAAGGCGAGGAGCATTGTTCCACATGGATTATCACGACCCGTACTTTTTCGGTTATGTCCTGGGTTTCATTCATTTACTCGGTACAGGCGCCGCCATCCATGCGTTGCTGACTGTGCGCACCTCCCAAGGCGCGATTGCCTGGGCGATGCCGCTGCTGTTCATTCCCTATTTCACCCTGCTGCCTTACCTGGTGTTCGGCCGAAGCTCATTCGACGCGTACATCAAGGCGCGTCGCCAGGCCAACCAGGAAATGCGGATCGCGATCGGCAGCCTCAACTGGCGGCCGTGGATGGAAGAAGCCGTGGCTGCGCGTCGGTCAGATGCCTATGCGGCGCTGCGTGCAATGCCCAAGCTGGGCAACATGCCGGCGCTGGCCAACAACAAGGTCAAGTTGCTGATCAATGGCGAGGAAACCTTCGGAGCCATTTTTCAGGCTATCCGAGAAGCGAAGAAGACCATCCTGATTCAGTTCTTCATCATTCATGACGACAAACTCGGGCGCGAGCTGCAAGCGCTGCTGCTGGAGAAAGCGGCCGAAGGTGTGGCGATCTTTGTACTGTACGACCGCATCGGCAGCCACGCCTTGCCAGGCAGTTATATCGATAAGCTACGCGACGGTGGCGTGCAGATAAAAGCCTTCGCCACACGTGGCGGCTGGCTCAATCGCTTTCAGATCAACTTCCGCAACCACCGCAAGATCGTCGTTGTCGATGGCCTGAAAGGTTATATGGGCGGTCACAATGTGGGTGATGAGTACATGGGCCTGAAGCCGCCGCTGGCTCCATGGCGCGACACCCATGTGCAAGTCATCGGCCCGGTGGTCGCCTGCTTGCAGGAGTCGTTCGCCGAAGACTGGTTCTGGGCCACCCGCGAACTGCCTCCGTTAAGCCTGCCTGATGAGTTTCCCGAAGACGGTGTGCTTTGCCAACTGTTGACCAGCGGCCCGGCTGACGCGCAGGAAACCTGCTCGCTGTTCTTCGTTGAAGCCATCCACGCAGCCGAAGAGCGCGTGTGGATCACCAGCCCCTACTTCATCCCTGACGAAGCCGTGACCGCTGCGCTGACCCTGGCAGTGTTGCGCGGCGTGGACGTGCGCCTGCTGCTGCCGTCGCGCCCCGACCATTACGTGGTCTACGCCGCTTCAAGTCTGTACGCCTTCGACGCCGTACGTGCCGGGGTCCGAGTGTTCCGCTACGAGCCGGGCTTCCTGCATCAGAAGGTCGTCCTGGTCGACAACGAGATCACCGCCATCGGCAGCGCGAACCTCGACAACCGCTCGTTCCGCCTCAACTTCGAATTGATGCTGCTCACGGTCGACAGCGACTTCTCCAGCCAAGTGGAATCCATGCTCACCGCCGACTTCAACCTCGCCCGTGAAATCTCCGTGCAGGAAAGCCACGAAACGCGGCGTCTGCATCAACTGGGTATGCGCGTGGCGCGGCTGATTTCACCGATTCTGTGAGACCTCTGTGCACTACGCTGCCTGTCTTGAAGAGACGAGCGGGACTTCACCCATAAATATCCTCGCGCGTCAGTGGCAATCCGGTGTTGCCGTCGGCGAAGGGTTTCACGGCGAGTATCTGGTGCAGGTTGATCCAGCCCTTGGTGAATCCATAGGCGCAGCCTGCGAGGTATAGCCGCCAGATCCGCAGGGTCTGTTCGGGTACGATTCGCGCGGCTTCGTCGAGCCGGGATTCCAGTCGTGCGCTCCAGTGCTCCAGGGTTTTCGCGTAGTGCGGGCGCAGGCTTTCCACGTCGACCACTTCAAGCCCGGCTTCACTGATATGGGCGCTGATCATGGCCATGTGCGGCAGCTCGCCATTGGGGAAAACATAGCGGTCAATGAACTCCCCGGCACCACGCCCCACAGGACGACCGTCGGTGTGCCGCGCGGTGATGCCGTGATTCATCACCAAGCCGCCCTCCTTCACCGCGCCGAACAGGCGTTGCGCGTACAACGGCAGGTTGGCGTGCCCGACGTGCTCGAACATGCCGACACTGACCACTTTGTCGAAGCGCGCATCCTGCGGCAGGTCGCGGTAGTCGAGCAATTGCAGGTCGACCTTGTCCTGCAGACCTTCGGCTTGCACGCGTTCGCGGGCCAGTGCCAATTGTTGCTGGCTCAACGTGATGCCAAAGACCTTCACGCCGTATTCGCGAGCCGCAAAACGCGCCAGCCCGCCCCAGCCGCAGCCGACGTCCAACAGGTATTCACCGCGCTTTAGCCTCAACTTGCGGCACAGGTGGTGGAATTTATCCTGCTGCGCCTGCTCCAGCGATTCGTCCCCGGTCTTGAAATACGCGCAGGAGTAGACCATCTCCCTGTCGAGCCAGAGCTGGTAGAAGTCGTTGGAGACATCGTAGTGATAGGCAATCGAGGCCGCGTCAGTGTCCTTGTCATGCTCGACCCGGATCGGATTGCCAGCGCTGTCGTCATCGTCCACCAGCGCGTGGGTCAGTTCATCGCAGACCCGGACCACTTCGCTGATGGAGCCCTCCAGTTCCAGCCGCCCCTCCACAAACGCGCTGCCGAGCAGGCCCAGACTGGGATGACTGAAGTCGGAGACCAGCTGCGGGTCCTTGACGACTATCGTGACGCTGGGCGCAGGCCCGAGGTCCATCTGATGACCGTCCCAGAGCCGGAGCCGCAACGGCAGATGAAGGTTCTGCAAGGTCGTTGGAAGTTGTGTAAGCATTTCAAAATCACCCCCTTATCCAGAAACTCAAAAAAGAGTAATCCAGCAAAGGCCCCGCAAAAGGGCCCGAAAAGGCATTGGCGACGGCAAAACTGCTATGAATCAACTGCGGGGGAACAGCCCTGTGCCCTCTGATTCGAGCCGAGAGTCAGCCTGAATTTGGATCACACAATGAAACACAGCGCTTAATCTGTAACAGAATTAGTCAAAGCTCAAGCCGTTTGACGCACTGATCATCAGTGCAGACGTGAGACCTGATGTTGCACACTCACGTCTTCGAGCTTGAGCAATGGCTCCTGAAAGCGCAGCAAACGTCCGGCGTTGCCCAATACCAACAGGGTGCTTAGATTGTGCAGGATAGCTGCGACCATCGCGCCCGCAGCGCCAAGCAGACCAAAGGCGGCCAGAGCCACGATGGCCAGCGTCCAGCCCAGCCCAATGATGACGTTGACCTGCAAGGTGTGACGGCACTGGCGACTGAGTCGCACACAGGTGCCCAGGCGGCGCAGATCGCTGCCGATCAGCACGATGTCGGCGGATGCCAGCGCGATATCCGCCCCACCCGCGCCCATCGCCACGCCGACCACGCCCGCCTTCAGGGCCAGCGAATCGTTGACCCCGTCGCCGACCACCATTGGCCGGAAACCACTGGAGATCTCGCCCATGACGCGGTTGAGTTTGTCTTCAGGCAGCGCCTGCGCCTGAACGTCAGTGATGCCGATATCGTGCGCCAGATTGTCGGCCACGCTCTGCCGGTCACCGGTCAACAGCAATTGTCGGCCCAGGCCCAGGCCGCGTAATTCAAGCAGCGCCGCCTGAGCTTCGGGTTTGACACTGTCGGCCAGCAGCAGCCAGGCCAGAAAAACTCCGTCCAGCGACAGACCGGCCAGCGGGCCATCATGTGCAGGGACAGCAGGCGTGACGATGCCCATCTGTGCGAACAACTCCGGGCGGCCCAGTGCTGCATCGCCCTGCCCGGTCGAGGCCACCACACCCAGGCCCTGGCGCTCACGGGTGTCGGTCAGCGGCAGCAGTCGGGCATTATCCACCAGCCCGGCCAAGGCCCGACTCACCGGGTGACTGCTGGCAGACCCGAGGCTCGCAGCCAGCTCCAGCAATTGTGGATGCTGCGAACCGTCAGCCTGCACGGACTGCAGACGCAGACGGCCGTAGGTCAGGGTGCCGGTCTTGTCCACAACCAGTGAGTTGAGGTCAGCCAGTTCTTCAAGAAACGCCGAACTGCGGATCAGAATCCCGTGCCGCGCCGCGACCGCAATACCTGCGATGGCGGTGGCCGGGGCCGAAAGCACCAGCGCACAGGGACAGGCTGCGACCAGCACTGCCAGCATCGCCTGGGCATCCTGAGTGATAAACCAGGTGAGCGCCGCGATCAGCAAGACCAGCACCATGTAACTGCCTGCGTAGCGCTCCAGCAGACGCGTGATAGGCGGCTTGGAACGCTCTGCGCTCTGCATCAGCGCGATGACCTTGCCCAGAGTCGACTGATCGCCGATGCGGGTCACTTCGATGCGCAGCAGGCCGTCGAGGTTGATGGCGCCACCGAACACCTCGACCCCGACACTGGCTTCCAGCGGGACCGATTCGCCAGTGATCGACGACGTATCCAGACTGGCTTGCCCGGACAGCACCCGACCGTCCGCCGGAACGCGGTCGCCCGCCCGCACTTCCACCTGATCGCCGGCTTTCAGCGTCGCGTTGTCTACCTCGCGCACGCTGCCGTCGGCGCCCAGCAAACGCGCCTGGCTGCGGGTCAGGCGCCCCAGCGCCTCAATGGCCTCCTGCGAGCCGATCACACTGCGCTCTTCCAACACATGACCGAAGATCATGATGATCGGCAGCAACGCGGCGGTCATCAGGTCACCGGTGGCCCAGGCACCGAGCATCGCCAGTGCGATCAACTGATCGGTGATGCCGTGCAGGCTCGGATGCCGCAGGCTGTGCCAGCCGGCGCTGATCACCGGTATCGCCACCAGCAGTGACGCAGCGCCCAACAGCAATTGGCTGACACCTGCCTGCTCCGGGGCGAAAAACCGCCAGACCAGTCCCAATCCCAGCAAGCCCAAGGCCAGCATCGCGAGGGTCAGTTGCCGGGCGGCACTGCGCTGTTCTGCGCTGCTCAGCAGACTGCCAGGCGCTTGCGGTTGACCAGCGTCGTGGGTGTGAACGGCTTCGCCACTCATTGTGGTGCTCCCTGAATGATCAGGCGGGAATCGTCTTTGGGATCGACCGTGGTCACCGAACCCGCCTGATGCAGAATGACCGGTACGCGTTCACGGTAGAGACGTTGCATCAGGCCGGGGTCGCTGCGGGTTTCGGCTGATTGGGTGAGGCTGACAACCGTTGCGGTAGCCGACTGCGCCTTGGCCAGACGCTCGGACGCCTGTGCATGCGCCACTTGCAGGGTTCGGTCGGCCTGTTGATTGGCGGTCTGGGTCAGCTTTTCGGCCTCCGTGCGCGCGTTGGCCACGGCCTGATCGGCCTGCTGACTGGCCGTCAGCACAGCATTGAACGCGTTGACTGCAGAGGTCGGCAAGCTCGACTGCACATCCACCCGAGCGACCTCGACACCGATGCCCATGCCGGTCGCCTTGAGCTCGGCCAGACGCTGATTGATGCCGCGCACCAGATCGCCACGCAGCCGCTCACGGCGCTCGGCGGCCTGGCTGTCAGCACCGATCAGCTCGGGACGGGCAACCAGAATGGTGTCCAGATCCCGCGCCGCCGTCAGCACCACAGCGCTGCGATTGACCAGCCGGTCCAGCGCGGGCAATACATGCTCGCCCTGCAACACGAAGGCAGTGGGGTCAGTCACTTTGTAAAACACCGTGACGTCCAGTTGCACCACACCGGCATCGCCAGTCAGCAGAAAACCGGAGCCTGCCAGTGCATCGCTCATGGGTGCCGACAGGGTCGCGACTTCATCGGCTTTCAACGCGGCAGGCGAACGCAGCAGGGTTTCCACGCGCCGCTCTATCACCCGATCAGCCGAAGGCAGCAGCACCACCTGTTCGAACGGCTGCGGCCAGGCTATCAGCAGCCCTGCGTTCTGAACCCGCTCGATCGCGCCGAAGTGCATGACCACCGCGCGGTTCTGTGGATCGATCTGGCGTATGTTGGACGTCGCCCAGGCAAGCGCGGCGAGCAATGTCACGCCATACAGCCCCAGAAACGCCAGACGGCTCGCCTGCAACCAAGGGCTGTTTACCGGCGGGCGCTGCGCCACGGCTTCGTCGACCGGCTGGCTCATGGCTGCGTTCCGCTCTTGCCATCCAGCGTCGGCGGGCCGTCCACCAGCACGCGGAACGGCGCCGCGTCGGTGCGCAGTATCAGGCGGGTGCCGGGCGTCACGATAGTGCCCAGCGTATCCAGCGAGCGCAGCAGGTTGTAGAGCTGCGGCGAGCCCGCATAGGCACGGCCATAGATCTGCGCGGCTTCAACCCGCGACTGTGCTTCGATATCAGCCGCCTTGACCGTGGCGTCGGCTTCGACAATCCGTGCATCGCGCTCGGCGGCCGAACGAATCTGCGCCGCCTCACGCTTGCCCACGGCGGTTCGCTCGGTGGCGATGGTCTCGCGCTCGGCGCGCATGCGGTCCACGGTAGCGTTGAGCGTTACCGAAGGCAGGGTCAGTCGTTCCACGCCGACCTGCAGGACACGCACCCCGTAAGTCGCCAGCAGTTGCTGATCAATCTGCTGGCGTAGCTGATTTTCGAAGGCAGTGATATTCACCTTGCTGGCGTCGGTATTCACCAGGCTGGAAAGGTCGAAACTGCTCGCGGTGGTTTCCAGCGCCGAGCCAACAAAGGTACGGATCTGCCGCGCCGCCTCGTCGGGCTGGTTCTGTACCGCGCGCATGAAGCGCTGCACGTTGTCGGCGTCGCCCTGCACCTGCCACGCCACGTAGGCCTGAACGATGATGCGCAAGCCATCGCGGGTACCGACGTCCTGCAGACCGCTGGAAGTGGTTCGCAGGCGCAGATCCACCGGGATGGTCGCCTCGAACGGTGCCGGCCAGCGCCAGTTGAGGCCCGGCTCCAGCAGGACGCGGGACGGGTTGCCGAAGCGTGTGACGACGGTCGCCTCGCCCGAACGCACCTGCACCAGGCTCGCTGCTGCAATCGCAAACGCGATCAGCACCGCAGCCAGGCTTGCCCGCCGCCAGGGAAACGCTGCCGGGCCGCTCGCGCCATGATGATGGTGGTGATGACCATGGCCGCCATGGCCGTGACTGTCATGGCTATCGTGGTCGGCGTGATCGTGATGATGATGGAACAGACTCAAGGGACGACTCCTTACTGAACGGCTTTACGCGGCGCCGTTGGGTCTGCCGGTGGGGTGAAGGTACGCAGGTCGATGGTCGGCGCACTGTCGCCGCCCAGACGGTGGTCGAGTATCAGCAACTTCGCATTGCCCAGGCCCTCGGTCAGTTGGGCCAGGTATTGCTCCAGCAAAAATGCCTGACCTGCCTTGGCATAGGCCTGACGTTCGGCACTGAAGCGCAGGTCTGCACCCTGTGCGCCGGCCAGAATCTCGCGGGCGACGGCATTGGCCTGATCACGCGCCACGCTGGCATTGAGCTGCGCCTGATTGGCCCTGTCGCTGGCCGCGCCGCGTTCGCGAGAGATCAGCGCCTGTGCACCAATCTGCGCAGCCTGCACAGCATGATAGGCGTTGGCCGCACCGGCAGGCGGGTGGATGGCTTCAACCACCGTAGCGAGCAATTCGACGCCGCTGTCCAGCCGCTGCAAGTCGGCCTGCACGGCCTTGCCGATGTCATCGGCCAGCTCGCTGCGCTGTTCGCCGAGCAGTTCATCCAGCGTGCGCGAAGCAAAGTCATGCACCAGCACCCGGCTGGCCGTGCTGCGAATCAGGGCTGGGATGTCAGCGCTGTTATAGGTCGACGCCATGGCTGCGGCATCTGTCAGGCCGATACGGTAGACGAACCGCACGTCCATATTGACGATCTGAAAGCTCTGCTTGTCGCCTGCACTGCTGGCAATGACCTGGGATTTTTCGTTGATATGGCTGGCATCCCACAGACGGTTGGCGCTACCCGGTGGCGGGCCTTCGGCCGGGTCCAGCGTTTGCTCGGCCGTGTCGGCAGCAGAAACGCTGGTCGCCAGTTCATGAACCACGCCGTTTTCAACGGCCAGCACACGCCCGAACGGCCAGGGCAAACCCACGTGCAGACCGGGCCCGAACACGTCGACCGGCTTGCCGAAGCGTTCATAAATGCCCCGCCCCTGCATGGGAATTTCATGCACGCCGCTCAGCACCCAGCCCAGCGCTGCGACCACCGTCAGTACCGGCAAAAAGGCGCGACGCATGTAGGTAAAGGCCCAGATCTGGCGCAGATCGATGCCAAAGCGGTTGTGCAGTTCGTGCTGCAAGGCGAGCAGCGGACGCGGCGGCCAGCGCAACAGGTCGGCGATGAAACTGGCGGCCAGCAGGCGCGGTTCGCTGCGTGGGTTGCGCGGGCTGAACACCGACAGCACAGCGCGCAGCAGAAACTCCAGCGCCACGCCAAACGGCAGCAGGCCGATCAATACCGCCAGCCGCGCAGGCCAGACACGTTCTGCACTGGAGAAAAACAGGCACAGCGCGCCGACCAGCAGGACGATCAGCGTCATGCGCACCAGTTGCGCCAGCGCACCGGCCTCCGGCGACTGACTGTCGGACTCGCTGCTCAGTTGTCGCTCGATGACCAGCAGCCCGAATGCCAACAACAGCATGACGCTGCCGGCCAGGCTACCGGCCGTGGAGAGGTCGACGCCGGACAGCGCCAGGTTCCAGAAGGCACGAACGACGATCAACGCCAGCACCGCCCAACCGGCAAGCCACAGGGTCGAGCTGCCCACGTGCCTGACCAGCGATTTGCCGGAGTCACTCAGCCGTTCAAGCAGGCGCTCGTACCAGCCGCTCTCGTCGTCAGCAGACAGGTTTTCGTCGAGGGTGTCTGCGTCCGGCGAACGCAGCGCGCGAGCCCGCCACAGCGCGACATGCCGCGCCGACTGCAAGCCCGCCGTGAGCAGAAACAACGCCGCCGAGGCGTTGCACAACACGGCCATCCACAAAGAGCCGGGGGAAAACAGATCGATGGACAACGCCAGCAGCAGCCCGAACGCCCCTGCTCCACCGGTCACATACATCAATCGTCCCAGACGCCTAACCTGTTGCACCGCCATTTGAAAACGTGGCAGGCCTTCAAGGCCTTCGTGCTCATCCAAATCAACCCGCATCACTACCCCGGCACCCGCTGATTTATCGCCCTTTGGAGAGCCCTGCATTGGCATCTGAATGCCAGTGAATCATAGCGTTACGATATAACACGCGGAATGAAACTTTCGTCAGGACTATTAGCTGAACGGATGTGAGATAGCGGTGCTGCCCAGCGGGCGAATCGACCTGAAGTCAGGCAGAGAGCGAGCCCGCGCGCCAGCAAAATGATTGCTGAATATTGCCTGGCGAAAAAAGTTTTCGTGCGGGTCGAAGACGTCGAGTTGATCAGCGTTTCTTGCCCCGATCGTCTGGAAGCCTTGCGCCAAGCGGCGATGCGCTTAATCGATTAGTCTGCAGCGACACAAAAATCAGCGTTATAGCCGTCAACACGCCGGATTCATTAGCCATGATCGGCGTTTTTTTTTGGCCGATTTCCGAACCGTATCTCGTCTTTGTTATCTGTTGTGGGTAGTTTGCGTTCGGCAAGGAGTCGTTGGCGCGCCATTTTTTGTGCAGGACGCACAGAATTACTCAGAGGCTTCACCTTTATGAATCGCAGAAATCTCCTGAAAGCGTCCATGGCGTTAGCCGCCTACGGCAGCGTATCGGCCTCAGGGCTTTTTGCTGCGCGGGCACTGGCCGCCGCAGCCGATGGCGAGATCGAACACTTCGATTTTGCTGAGTTGCAGGCGCATGCCAAGAAGCTTGCGAGCAAAGGGTATGTGAGCAACAAGCAGGTGCTGCCACCGGTACTTGCGAACATGACGCCGCAGCAATTCAATGCCATCCGCTACGACCCGAATCACTCGCTGTGGAAAGACGTCCACGGCCAGCTCGACGTGCATTTCTTCCACGTCGGCATGGGCTTCAAGACGCCCGTGCGCATGTACAGCGTCGATCCGCAGAGCAAGCAGGCGCGCGAAGTGCATTTCCGCCACGACCTGTTCAACTACGAGAACAGTGGCATCGACAAGAACCTGGTCAAGGGCGACTTGGGCTTTGCCGGTTTCAAACTGTTCAAGGCGCCTGAAATCGCCATCAATGACGTCGTTTCGTTCCTCGGCGCCAGCTACTTCCGCGCCGTGGACAGCAACAAGCAATACGGCCTCTCGGCCCGCGGCCTGGCCATCGACAGTTACGCCAAACGTCAGGAAGAATTCCCGGACTTCACCAAGTTCTGGTTTGAAACGCCGGACAAGAACGCGACACGCTTCGTGGTTTACGCACTGCTCGACTCGCCGAGCGCGACCGGCGCCTATCGCTTCGACATCGACTGTCAGGCCGGCCAGGTGGTCATGGAAATCGACGCGCACGTCAATGCGCGTACCGACATCCAGCAGCTGGGCATTTCGCCTATGACCAGCATGTTCAGCTGCGGCACTCACGAACGCCGCATGTGCGACACCATCCACCCGCAAATCCACGACTCGGATCGCCTGTCGATGTGGCGTGGCAACGGTGAGTGGATCTGCCGTCCGCTGAACAACCCGGCCAAACCGCAGTTCAGCGCGTTCTCCGACACCGATCCGAAAGGCTTCGGGCTGGTACAGAGCGATCACGAATTCTCCAGCTATCAGGACACCGTTGTCTGGTACAGCCGTCGTCCGAGCCTGTGGGTCGAGCCGATCACGGCGTGGGGCGAAGGCGAGGTCAGCCTGCTGGAACTGCCGACCACGGGCGAAACGATGGACAACATCGTGGTGTTCTGGACACCGAAGACGCCGGTCAAGGCCGGGGATTCGATGAACTACGGCTACAAGCTGTTCTGGAGCCCGCTGCCGCCGGTAAGCACGCCGCTGGCACAGGTCCACGCGACACGTTCAGGCATGGGCGGCTTCCTCGAAGGCTGGGCACCGGGCGAGCATTACCCGAAAACCTGGGCACGCCGCTTCGCGGTGGACTTCAACGGCGGCGGTCTGGATCGCTTGCCGGAAGGCACTGGAATCGAGCCCATCGTCACGGTCACTCATGGCAAGGTGCAGGACTTCAACATCCTCGTGTTGCCGGACATCAAGGGCTACCGCGTCACCTTCGACTGGGTACCGGACAGCGACTCGGTCGAGCCGGTTGAAATGCGCATGTTCATCCGCACTGGCGACCGTACGCTGAGCGAGACCTGGCTCTATCAGTACTTCCCGCCTGCACCGGACAGACGTAAATACCCGTAATCCGCAGATGGGTGACGCAGAGCGTCACGAAAGGCATTCCCACGCTGGAGCGTGAGGAACGATAAATGTCTGGGCTGGAGCGTGAGGAACGATAGGTGTCTGCAGGATCGCGTCCGCAAGAACACCATCGTGCCCATGCTCCAGCGTGGGCACGCCGTTCTGGACGCTCCGCGTCCTGTCCTGGGTACTAAGTGCAGCGCATAACCATTAATCCTGACTAATTAATTGACAGTTGCCCCAACTGCGACTGATATACCTGTTGTCATGCCGTTGCGAGCGTCCGCTCCAGACCCCCATCTCCCAAAGCTTCCCTGTGTCGACACGTCCCCGTGATCGTCGGGCGGTAGCTTTGTCCGCGCAATTCCCCTGACGTATTTCACAAGGCAGCCAGCATGGCGTTGAATACTGCGAACGGCGTCGACGCCAGGTCGTCGTTGATGTCCTTTGACAAGTCCACGGTGGTGGTGTGGGTCGCCATCAGCCTGATTCTGGTCGAGACCTTTTCCGGAGCCTTGCGCTTCTACTTCGACCAGGCAGGCATAAGCCCCCTGCTCTATCTGCCCAAGGCCGCCTGCATCCTGCTATTTACGCTCGAACTGCGCACATTCAGAGCCGGGCGGTTGTTCTGGACGTTCACGATCCTGTGGCTGATTTCCGCGCTGCTGGCCATGCTGCATCGCGCCAGCGTGCACAACCTGGCGTTCAGTCTGTTCGCGCTGAGCCCGCTGGTGTTCGGCCTGGTATGTGGCCGGCACCTGCTGTATCGCCGCAAGCTGTTGTACCGCGCCATTGCTTTCTGCCTGCTGGCCTCGCTGTTGGGGATTGCCCTGGACAAGCTCACCTCCGTGCCATGGAAGGGCTACAGCTACAGCGTCGGTGAAACCCAGTTGAGCGCCAATACCTCATGGAGCGCGGACGAGGTGGACCGCATTGCCGGTTTCGCCAGAGTGTCCAACGTGCTGTCGATCATGATCGCCTTCTACACGCTGTACCTGATCATGTTCCTGCGCTCGCGCCTGATGATGATGTTGCTGAGTGCGGTGGCGCTTTACGCCATCGTGCTGACCACCAGCAAAGCGCCAGCCGCGGCCTTCGCGCTGACCATCGTGCTGCTGTTATTGCGGCGGATGAGCTGGACCTGCAGGACGGTGTGCACCGTGGTGGTAGGCATCGGCCTGCTGTTGCCGGCACTGGGCCTGATTGTGAGCCCTGACGCTTACGCGGTCAGCAGCGGCGGCTCTCTGGCCTCGCTGTATGACCGGCTGATCAACACCTGGCCCGGCCTGATCAATGCGATGAGTCGCGAAGGCTGGATGATCAGCGGCGCAGGCTTCGGCATGGTCGGCAGCACGATGGGGTTGTTTCCGGTGGACGGTGCCGGGGTATTTCTCGGCATGGACAGCTCCGCCCTGTACCTCTGGGCAATGCTGGGCGTGCTCGGCCTGCTGCTGTATGCGCTGCAGATTCCGCTGTTGTTCCGCCTGATCGATGATCAGACCCGTGTTGGCCATATGCTCCTGGCGATCAGCTTTTGCTGGTGCCTGATCAGCTGGACCACCGACATGTTCGAGGTCGCTGTCGCCAACCTGTTCATCGGCCTGGCCATTGGTCATGTGATGGCCGGCAAAGAATCTTCTGCGGGCCATGCGCCCGGGCTGACGTCGGCTGCACGCTGATCAACCAGCACAATCACCACAACGCTGGCTGCCGATAAGCTTCGGCTGATCCCCGGCCCCTCCCCCTCACGATCAGCCAACGGATGGCTTTCTCAAATGGACTTCAGAAAAGACATCAATGGCCTGCGCGCCATCGCAGTGATCGCAGTGCTGCTCTTCCACTTCCACCCCGACTGGCTGCCTGGCGGCTTTGCCGGTGTCGACGTGTTTTTCGTGATCTCGGGGTATCTGATCACCGGCATCATCCTGCGCGGCTTAAGGAGCGGTAAATTCAGGCTGGCGGCGTTCTACACTTCACGGGCCAGGCGCATCGTCCCGGCCCTTGCTGTGCTGTGTTTTGCCTTGCTGTTGCTCGGCTGGTTCGCTCTGCTGCCGCTGGACTACAGCGCGCTGGGCACACATGTGGCGAGCAGCCTGGGGTTCGTTTCCAACTTCGTCTATTGGCGTGAGGCCGGGTATTTCACCGCCAGCGCCCATGAGAAGTGGCTGCTGCATACCTGGTCGCTGTCGGTGGAATGGCAGTTCTACCTGCTGTACCCGATTGCGCTGCTGATGCTCAGTCGCTTCGTCGCGCTGCACAACCTGCGCTGGTGGGTACTGGGCGCAAGCCTGACAGGCTTTGTGGTGTGCGTATCTGCCTCCTCGCAATGGCCGGAGGCAGCGTTTTACCTGCTGCCGACCCGCGCTTGGGAGTTGCTCGCAGGTGGCGTGGCCTGCCTGTTCCCGCTGCAATTGAAGGCCCTGCAGCAGCGCGTTCTGGAACACTTAGGACTGACGCTGATCGTGGCCGGCTTCTTTCTGCTGTCCGTGCAGGACACGTGGCCGGGTTATCTGGTGTTGATGCCGGTGCTGGGGGCGTTCGCGGTGATCGTCGCCGCACGCAACGACTCGCTGCTGATCTGTAACCCGCTCGCCCAATGGGCCGGCACACGCTCGTACTCGTTGTACCTGTGGCACTGGCCGGTGGTGGTGTGGATGAATGACGCCGGGTTACTGGGCGAGATCCGCGCAGTGCTGGTGGGCATCGGCGTGGCCGTGATGCTGGGTCTGGTCTCATGGCGGCTGATCGAGCAGCCCGTCAGCAGGCCGTCGTCTGATCAGCGCAGCAGACGTGCCACGTTCGGCACGCTGATCGCTCTGCTGTTCGTCGGCGGAACGCTGGTGAGTGCAACCGGCGGCGTGATTTCTCCCCTGCGCCCGGTGAGTGTTTCGGACAAGGCGCGTTTCATTCAGGAGTACGCTGATCGCCAGCACAACCTGTACGAGCCCTACTGGCTGAAATGTGACGCCTTCTCCGCCCTGACCCAGCGCGGCCAATCAGGCATCGATGAAGCCTGCACCCGCAAACAAGGGGTGGGTGGCGTGTTCCTGTGGGGCGATTCTCATGCACAAGCGCTGTCGCTCGGCCTGCGTACCTTGCTGACACACAGCACGCCCTTCTATCAGGTCGCCTCGGCCAGTTGCCGTCCCGCTCTGAGGGACCAGCAAGGACGTACCTCTGCAACCAGCAGGGCCTGTGACTACTCCAACAGAACGGCCCTGCAGGGCATCGAAAGGCTGCGTCCGGACATCGTGGTCATCGCGCAAAAGGATGGGCACGACAAGACCGACTGGACGCAGATCGCGGTTCGGCTCAAGGGCCTTGGTGTGAAGCACATCGTGCTGATCGGCCCGGTTCCGCAGTGGAACCCGTCGTTGCCCAGCGTCATCGCCAACCGTCATTGGGGGCTGAGCGAATCGTACATCCGCGATCCGGCTCTGGATCAAAGTGTCATGCTGGTGGATCAGGCCACCCGCGCACTGGCCGCATCGGCAGGCATCCAGTTCGTGTCGCTGATCGACAAACTGTGCATCGCCGATGCCTGCCGGGTACGCCTGGAAGACAACCGCTCTCTGCTGCAGATCGACTCGGGGCACTTGAGCGCAGAAGGTTCGCTGTACGTCGTGCGCAACTACGTACTGCCGCAGTTGGTGAATTAGTCAGCCGCTGAGTACAAATGTCCTGTTTCTGGAGGCTGTAGCGGCCTCTTCGCGCCTACTCCTACCGCCGCCGGCCAGAATCAAAAGCGGACTTGTGTATAACGATGAGGGCTCGGCGTGGGCCGGTGATCAGTGCAGCTCTTTGAGGCGCTCGGCAAACTTGACGAGGTCAGCCAGGGAATCGGCTTCCATCTTGCGCATCACCGAGCCACGGCGGACCTTGACGGTGATTTCGCTCACGTTCAGCCGGGCTGCAATCTGTTTGTTGAGCAGGCCGCTGACCACCAGCTCCATCACCTGCTGCTCACCGGAATTGAGGCTGGCGTGGCGGCGCTGCAGTTCGGCTTCGACCGCGGCACTTTTGCGTCGACTGCGATCCTGCGCCAACCCCTGCTGAATGGCGTCGAGCAAGTCCTGATCGCGAAAAGGCTTGGTCAGAAACTCCACCGCACCGGCCTTCATGGCCCGCACGGACATGGGAATGTCGCCATGCCCGGTGATGAAAATGACCGGCAGGGAAATCCCCGACCTGGCCATATGCTCCTGGAAGTCCAGACCACTCATTCCAGGCATGCGAATGTCCAGAATCAGGCAGCCCGGCGCGTCAGGACGCGGCGTGTCCAGGAACTCGCGGGTCGAGCCGAACAGCATGCTGCGCAACCCGACCGAGGCCAGCAGATCCTCCAGCGAGGAGCGCACCGACAGGTCGTCATCAAGGACGTAGATGATCGGCTCTTCGGCCTGTGATGCGGCGGCAACTGTGCTCATCAGGTTTCCATCTTTCCGGTGGGCAGGGTGAAGTGAAACGTAGCACCGATTGCAGGGTTGGGGGTGACCCAGATGCGCCCGCCATGAGCTTCGATGATCGAACGACTGATCGCCAGACCAATCCCCATCCCTTCCTCCTTGGTGGTGTAGAAAGCATCGAACAACCGATGGATGTTTTCCGGTGGCACGCCGATACCGTTGTCGCTGACCGCAAATTCGATATCACCGCCGTCATGCCAGCCCACCAGAATCTCCAGTTGCGCCTGATCCGCCTCGAGCTTTTTCATCGCATCGACACCATTGAGCATCAGGTTCAGCAACACTTGCTGGATCTGCACCCGATCAGCCAGCAGCGGCGGCAGGCCCTCCGGAACGTCGACCAGCAGTGCGACGCCCTGCCCCTCTATCTCGCTGTGTGCCAGCGCCACGATCTCGGCGACGGTATCGGCCACGCTGATCCACTCCTTGTGAGTGGACGAACGCTTCGCCAGCGCGCGCACCCGGACGATGATGTCACCGGCGCGGTTCGCGTCACTGATCATGCGGTCGACGGCCTGCCGGGCCTTCTCCAGATTGACCGGCTCGGTGGCCAGCCAGCGCTGGCAGGCATTGCCGCTGGTGACAATAGCCGACAGCGGCTGATTGACCTCGTGAGCAATGGACGCCGTCAGTTCACCCAGTTGATTGACCCGTGCGATCCGCGCCAGCTGTGAGCGCGCTTCATGTACCGAGCGGATGGCCAGCGCCATGCGCAGCGCCAGCCAGGTGGTCATGGCGATGGCCGCCAGGCTGATGATGCAATTGATCAGCCCGGACGCCTCACTGCCTCTGGAGGTCGTCATCTCATAACTGATCACGGTCAGCACCATGCACAGCAACGCCATCGCGATAACGCCTGTGGACGGCAGGAACCTGACCGCCAGCAGCACCACAACAATCTGGAATACGCCCACGGCGATTTCCAGGTCGGTCAAGGTGTCGGCAACTGCAATGACCAGCGCCAGCATGAGCAACGCGATCAGCCGCACCGCCATAGCAGCCTTGCCGTAGGATTCCGGTTCACGCATGCGCATCATCCCGCTGGTTGCAAAAGGCCTGTTGAGTATGTCCTACAAACCTCAGGACGGGTTGTCCAGGCTGAACTGATCGGCCAGTTCGTCATAGGCGAACAACTCCGCGTAGCGCCCCCATTGAATCACTGCGTTGAGGGTCTGCATGGCATCGCTTTCAGACATGAAGTCTTCGAGTTGATCACGAAAGCGCCGTGCCGGTGCCGTGTGCGTGGGACGGTCATCCAGCACCCGACGGATATGCGCCACCAGCGGCACAAAGCTCAGCAGGTGCTGGGCGAACAGTTGCTTGCGCTCGTCGACATCCGCCAGCGCATAACGATTGGCGGCAGGCAGCAGGCGTATGTCGCCGCCCTTCAGTTCAGCGAAGCGCAATAGTTGCAGCACCTCGGCAATCGGGAACAGCTCGTCGGCGTTGTAGTGCAGCGCAGCGGCCAGCTCCGGCAGGTCGGCTTTGAGGCTGTAGGGCGGCGCGTGAATCGCCTCGATCAACCCTGCCAGTGCGTTGGTGGAAACCTGTGGCAACACCATTCCCAGCCCGGTGCCCGGAAACACGCCCTGACGAATCTCGCCGGCGTCGTTGTCCTGGGTCATCAGCACGTAGATCTCTTCCACCAGCGCCCGAAAGATCGGGTCCTGGCGGTTGCGCGGCTGGGGCAGATCGACCTTGATCTCGCTGATCACCCGGCCAGGATTGGAGGAGAACAGCAGGATGCGATCGCACATCAGCACGGCTTCGGCGATGTTATGCGTCACCATCAGGATCGACTTGATGGGCATGCGCCCCTCGCTCCACATGTCCAGCAAGTCAGTACGCAGGGTTTCGGCGGTGAGCACGTCGAGCGCGGAAAACGGTTCGTCCATCAACAGCACGTCAGGATCGATGACCAGCGCGCGCGCCATGCCGACCCGCTGACGCATGCCTCCGGACAGCTCTTTGGGGTAGGCGCTCTCGAAACCGTCCAGGCCGATCAGATCGATGGCCGCCAGTGCGCGCTTGCGGCGTACGGCGGCAGGCACACGTTGCGCTTCGAGGCCGACTTCGACGTTTTCCAGCACCGTCAGCCAGGGAAACAGCGCAAAGCTCTGGAACACCATGCCCACCGACATTGCCCGTCCTTGCACACGACGAGGGAAATTCACCTCACCTTCGGTAGGCACCACCAGCCCGGCGATGGAGCGCAACAGGGTCGACTTGCCCGAGCCGGACCGGCCCAGCAGGCCCACTATTTCGTTCTCGTTGAGCGTCAGGGTCACGTCATCCAGCACCAGGCGCTCTTTGCTGCCTTTGCCGTACACATGTCGGACTTTCTGAACATCTACCAGGCAACGCGTTTCGACAGCCATCATGATGGCGCCCTCCCCTTACACAAGATCAGACAAGACTCAGACGTCGCTCGGCGAACCCGTACAGCGGGCGCCACAGCAACCGGTTGAACGCAATCACGAAGACCGACATGACCACGATGCCCAGCGCAACGCGCGGAAAGTCACCTGCCTGGGTCGCATTGGCGATGTATGACCCCAGGCCTGCCGCTTCCAGATGCTGATCGCCCCAGGAAACCGCTTCGGCAACGATACTGGCGTTCCACGAACCACCCGACGCGGTCAGCGCACCGGTGATGTAGTAGGGAAACACGCCAGGCAGCGCGACACGCCGCCACCACTGCCAGCCGCGCATGTTGAACATGGTCGCCGCTTCGCGCAGGTCAGTCGGCAAGGCGCTGGCCCCGGCGATCACGTTGAACAGGATGTACCACTGGGTGCCGAGCACCATCAGCGGCGACAGCCAGATGTCCGGGTTCAGGTGCAGGCCGACAATCGCGATCACCGCAAAAGGAAACAGAACGTTGGCCGGGAACGCCGCCATGAACTGCGCGATTGGCTGCAAGCGTTCGGCCCAGACCGGACGCAAGCCGATCCAGATACCGACGGGCACCCAGATCAGGCTCGCAATGACGATCAGTACGATCACACGCACCATCGTCGCCAGGCCCAGACCAAAGGCAGTGACCATGTCGCTGACGCCCAGAGAGGCTTCGATGAACCTGAACAGGTACACGCTGCCAGCCAGGCAGGCGGCCATGACCAGCCCCAGCCACGCGTAGTCGAGCACGCGGACGACGCCTGGGGTGAGCTTCACTTTCCACAGCCGGGAGAACACGCGCCAGTCGATCAGCATCAGGCATTTCCAAGGCGCAGCCAGGATCGAACCCAGCATCGGTGCCACACGGGAGCGGCCCAGCACGCTGTACATCCACGAGCGCGGACGCTTCGACGATGCGGTTTGCTCGAAGCGGAATTTGTCCGCCCAGGCGACGATCGGCCTGAACAGCAATTGGTCATAGGCCAGAATCACCAGCGCCATTGCGCCCACTGCCCAGGCAATCGCCGCCAGGTTTTTCTGCTCGATGGCCAGCGCCAGCCAGGAACCGATGCCCGGCAGATTGACCGTGGTGTCGCCGACCGAAATGGCCTCGCAGGCGACCACGAAAAACCAGCCGCCGGACATCGACATCATCATGTTCCACACCAGCCCCGGTATGGCGAACGGCAGTTCCAGGCGAGTGAAGCGCAGTACCGCAGACAGCCCGAACTGACGGCTGACCTCGTTAAGGTCACTCGGTACGGTGCGCAGTGACTGATAGAAACTGAACGCGAGATTCCAGGCCTGGCTGGTGAAGATGGCAAAGATCGCTGCGCATTCGACGCCCATCTGCCGACCGGGAAACAGGCCCATGAAGAAGGTCACGGTGAACGTCAGAAAACCCAGCACCGGCACCGACTGAAGAATATCCAGCGCCGGGATGATCACTTGCTCGGCCTTGCGGCTTTTGGCGGCCAGCGTGGCGACGACAAAAGTGAAGATCAACGAAGCGGCCAGCGCGATGAACATACGCAGTGTGGTGCGCAATGCGTATTCGGGCAGGCGCGCCGGGTCGAGGCTCATGGGACTCGAATTCAGCACCGCGAGCGGCTGCATCATCTGGCCAAGGCCGTAGATGAACAGACCAATGAACAGGGTCAGGATGGCCAGGCAAATACCATCGGCCCAATAAGGCGTGCGTGCACCGGGTTTTACGAAACGGGGCGTCCGCAGGCTTTTACCGAATTCAGATATCGAATGCATTGCTCACCTCGAGCCGGCCGCGCAGGCGCAGACCCACCTGCTTTATAAACAAACAGGCAGTCAGCGATAACAGATAAAGGCCGTGAGTTAATAGTTGCCGGACAGTGAGGTAAAGCTTATAGCGTTTCGATCAACAGTAGAAACCTGCAAAAGTAGCTCATGTTTATCTGGAAGTATGAGTGAGGTATACCAACGTATAGTTATATAACTATCACCCCGTTATTCAGGCCAGTTAAGCGTCGCGCAAAAGAACATTATCGTGCCCATGCTCCGCGTGGGCATGACCGTCAGGTGGATCACACCCGGAAGTGGCTGACCATCATCTGCAGCTGGCCACCGAGGCGTGCCAGTTCGACGCTGGAGGCTGCGGTTTCTTCGCTGGCTTCGGCGGTCTGTTCGGATACATCGCGAACGTTGACGATGCTGCGGCTGATTTCGTCGGCCACCGAGCTTTGCTGTTCGGCGGCGGCAGCGATCTGCTGGTTCATCGCCTGGATGCTCGACACCGTACGGGTGATGCTTTCCAGCGACGTACCGGCCCTGCGCGTCAGTTCGACACTGCTGTCTGTCAGCGTGCGGCTGCCGAGCATGATGCCCGACACTTGGCGCGTGCCGTTTTGCAGCGCCGCCACCAGCCCTTCGATTTCTTCGGTGGACTGTTGGGTACGCTGCGCCAGGCCACGAACTTCGTCGGCCACCACGGCAAACCCCCGGCCGGCTTCCCCGGCACGTGCTGCTTCGATGGCGGCATTGAGGGCCAGCAGGTTGGTCTGTTCGGCGACCGCCTTGATCACATCCATGACCTTGCCGATCTTGTCACTTTCCTGCTCCAGCACGTTCATTGCGTCGGATGAGCGAACCACTTCAGCGGCCAGTCGCTCGATCTGCTGGATGGCCTCGCCCACGACCTTGTCGCCATCACGCGCCTGCTTGTCGGCATCGGAAGCCGCCACGGACGCCTGTTCGGCATTGCGTGCCACTTCGTGCACCGTCGCCGACATTTCATGCATGGCCGTGGCCACCTGGTCGGTCTCGACTTTCTGGCTGTTGACCCCTGCACTGGTCTGCTCGGTAACTGCCGACAGTTCTTCAGCCGCGCTGGCAATCTGGGTAACGCCGTCGCGAATACCGGAGATCAGTTCGCGCAGGGTTGTCCCCATGCGCTGGATGCCTTGCTGCAACACACCCAGTTCATCGCGTCGGGTGACCGCTTCGGTGTGTGTCAGGTCGCCGGATGCAATACGTTCGACGATGGCCAGCGTATCGCGCAATGGGCGAGTGATCTGACGCGTAATGACCACAGCGGCAAGAATGCCCAGCAACATGACCAACACCACACACCCTATCTGCAGGCTGCGCGCCTGAGCAGTGTCTTCCTTGCCCATCTGCATCTGCAGGCCATACAGCTCTTCGCCCAGTTTGACGATGGTCGCACCTTGAGTGGTCAGATCCTTGCGCACGCTCGCAGCTGTCTGAGTGGTTGCCTTGAAGGCATCGACCGAGCTGCGGTAATTGCGCAGAGCGCTTTCAAACTGTGCGATCTGTTCGCGATTGGCGGCACCAAAAGCAGCCTTGAGCCTGTCCAGACGACTGATCGCGCTATCCAGTTGCTGGAAGGCTGCTGCCTCGGTCTTGTCATTCGGGTTGCCGGTATAGCCGCGCACTTCATAACGCACGAGGATCAGGTCTTGCCGAGCGCTGTTCGCCAACTGGGCCAGATCGAAGCGTGCCGGATCAGAAGGATCGATCTGCATGACCGCCTTATTCAACGACTCGACAGCCTGCATGGCCGCTGTCCCATTGGCGGTCATCTCGTTGCGCACTTTGGCCCCGGCCTGGTACACGGCGCGCATGCTGTTCAGGGATGCTTCATAGTCGCGAGTGACATCGGCCAGTTCGCGCAGCGGCTTGAGGTTGACCGGATTGTTGAAGCTGACGAGCAGTGATTGCTGCTGCGCCTTGAACACATCCAGCTTGCCTTGCATGTTCTGTGCTGCGGTTTCATCGCCGTCAGTCAGCATGTATTGCAGACGCGCGATTCGCAGGTTGGTCAGGTTGTCACTCAGCTCGGTGATATCGCCGATTCTGTCGGTGCGATTGATGAGCTTGTCGAGGCTGGTCCAGCCAACGAGGGCGAGCACTGCCGTGAAGAAAAGAACGGTCCCAAAGCCCAATGCCAACTTCATGTTGACGCTGATATTCGCAAATCTGCTGTTCATAAAATCTCCTGAAAATGCTTTTTTGTGCGCAACGAAAGAGCTGAGATTTGTTTTTATAGACAGCAAACCCGCGCGCCAGAGCTATCGGCCGCAGAAGAGCAAAACTTGATCGGAAAAAGGCAATCCGCGCGAAAGCGCCGATTCGGGAGGGAAATCGGGGGCTGAACGGCCCCCGATTCAATCAGGCAGTCAGTTTGAAACGTGCCACAACATTGCGCATGTCGCTGGCGACGCGCGCCAGTTCATCGGCGGTAGCCGCGTTATTGTCGATCCCCAGCATCAACGTCCCGGAGCTGTTACGAATCTCCATGACATTGCGGTTGATGTCTTCGGAGACCGCATGCTGCTGCACCGCAGCACTGGCGATCTGCGTGTTCATCTCGACGATGCGCTCCACGCCCTGACTGATGCTCGACAGGCTGCCCGAAGCATCACTGGCGGCACTGATGCACGCATGAGCCTTCTGCTGGCCGGCCTGCATCTGTTGCACGGCAGCATCGGTCGCACCTTGCAGTTGCTGGATGATGCCGCGAATTTCTTCGGTCGACGCCTGAGTGCGCGAAGCCAGCGTGCGGACTTCGTCAGCCACCACGGCAAACCCGCGACCCTGCTCGCCTGCCCGCGCTGCTTCGATGGCGGCATTGAGGGCCAACAGGTTGGTCTGATCGGCAATGGTGCTGATGACCTGGATAACGCCACCAATCGACTGACTGTGCAGGGCCAGCGCCTGCACCTTCTGAGCACTGACTTCCACTTCTTCGGCCAGAGCCTGAATGGTCGAGTGTGCCTGGTGCATGATGCGCAGACCGTTACGTGACGCGGTGTTCGCTTCATCGGCGGCCAGTGCGGCACCTTCGGTGTTCTGCGCCACGTCGGCGACGCTGGCGGTCATCTCGTTGATCGCGGTCGCCACTTGCTCCGTTTCAGCCTGCTGCGCGTTCATCGACTGCTTGGCCAGGCCGATGGATGAGCCCAGACGGGACGCTACATCAGACAGTTCGTAAGAGGTGCGGTCCATGTGCGAGATAGAACTGGCGAAGGCCTCGGCCATCAGGTTCAGGCCATTGGCGATATCAGCCACTTCGTCCTTGCTGACGACCGTTACGCGTGCACTCAGATCGCCCTCGCCCAGACGGCGGGTGACGCCAAGCAGGCTGTCGATGGTCAGGCGCAAGGCACGGTAAATGCTGCAGAACGCGTAGAGCAGCAACAAACCCATGATCACACACATGGCAATGACTATTTCGCGCTGCAGCACCAAGGCGTCGTAGCGCGCATTCAATTCATCCTGAAGCGCAGTCTGAATTTCGTCCTGAGCCTTGTAGAGTCCCGAGACAACCCCGTTGCCGCGCGCGCTCAGCGACTGCCCCTGCTGCACCGAAAACTCTGTGCCCTTTATGTACGCGTGCAGGTCGCTGCGAAAGCTGTCCATCGCTGCAGTAGCGGCAGTGATCGGGTCACTGATGCGCGTTGCGAGCTCTGGCGAACGGCGCTTGAGCAGTCGAATACTTTGCTCCAGCTCGGCCCGAAATTGCAGTTCGATCTTCAGCAGGCTCTCGAGCGAGCCGCGCATCGATACACTCAGCCCCTGGCCGGTCATCAAACCTGCCGTGATGCCGCGGATCTGACCGGCAACGTTGATTTCCCGGGGCATACGAATGGTGCTCAGATCAATCAGAAACAGCGAGGCGTAATCTTCGTCCAACACCATGCCCGAGGTAGCCGAGACGTAGTAGATAAAGTTGAGTGTCTGGGCCAGTTGCTCATTCCACTGGGCGAACACGTCATCCTGAGAGAGGCCTGGCTTGATACTGTCCATCAGGGAACGGGCGCTTTCACGCAGGCGCTGTACGCGGTTCTCGGTTTCCAGTTGCTGCCCCTGTCGTGCATCAATATCGGCAAGGTTGGCAAGCGCGGTTTCAAGCTGAGCGCGGTTGCTGATCACATCCTGAGCGGCGGAGGCATCGCCGGCCAGCAGACGGTTGCTGGCCGCGCGCTGCAGCATGGAAAGTCGCAGAACGGGCGTGGTCATTTGCAGGAACTCACGGCCAACGCGCTCTTGCGCGACCGTGTCGATGCTTGCATTCAGACTGTTGAAAACCCGAAGACCGAGAACGATCAACGGGATGACGATAATGATGGCTAAAACGGCAAACTTGGCAGGGAAACGCAGGCGGTTGGTGAGGTAGATACCAGGCGAAAGGATGTTCATAGCATTCTCTTTTTAATTAGGGTGTCCGATCCGGGCGGAAAAGCTCCTTTCTTTGCATCACGGGTAATACGGGCAGCTATGCCGCGCTGAACGAGGTCATCCGTTCAGATGGAGGCATATTGCCATCACTTCAGAGCAATGGCTTTTCAGGAAGTTCAATGGGTGCCATAGCCTGATAGTCCGGCTATCGGCCAGAGCACGTTTAACATGAGGTCATGGGCATCGGGCAAATGAAGAAAGGGAGAGACTTGCGGGTACGAGGCTTGCGGCAGGAATATCCGAATGAGGGTATTCAGGCGGGAAACAAAGGCTCATCTGACGGATCTGGCGACCGTAGACTTTTCAAAGGTAATACCGTCGTGCGGCATCATGACGCACGACGGCAGGCGTCGTATCGAGGTGATTCGAGGGCTTTCAAGCCCTCGCCCACTCCACGTTCGACAGACCGAGCTTTTCAGCCTGAGGCTTGCTCAGCTTGGGTACCGGGTCGGAACGGTACTTGGGGATCGCACCGAACCCGGCATCCACTGAAGCCCAGTGCCAGGCCTCTTTGTTATCCATGGCACCTGCTCGTATGTAGAACGTCTTGTAACTGCCATGCAGCAGGTAATCGATACGGTAGTGTTTTTCATCAGCCATTGTGTTGCTCCTGCTTTGTCGACTTGCAAAACAGATCGCAGCAGTTTCAAAAAATTCAAAATATTAATGCCATAATCTAAATGATGTCATGCTGCCATCTTATGATGTATGTTTATACCTGAACCGAACGGTTTAGTTAGCGATAGAGTTTGTTTATAACTGCACTTTTTACCCTCTTTTCCTGCGTAAAACAGCAACGGCCTCCAGACCCATTCAAACAGGCTTCTTCGCCACTATGAACGAACATTCAGCCACGTAAGGGGAATAATCAAATTCTATTGAACGGTGGTTTTAACACCGCCGGTCCTCTTTAAAAAAGTTAGCAGTAACGATCGCGCTCCTTAGTCTCTCATAACCTGTGACTGCGTTGAATCAAGCCCATGCACATGGGTTGACGCTTCCCGAGAGATCAAAGCCTGAGGATACGACATGTTCATGTATAACAAGCGACTTCAATACACCGTCCGTGTAGCAAGACCCAATCCTGGACTGGCCAACCTTCTGCTTGAGCAGTTCGGCGGGGCTCAGGGTGAACTGGCCGCGGCCGGACGGTATTTCACTCAAGGGCTGAGTGAAGATGATCCAGGCCGTAAAGACCTGCTGATGGATATTGCCACTGAAGAACTAAGCCACCTTGAAATTGTGGGCTCCATTATTGTCATGCTCAATAAGGGTGCCAAAGGCCAATTGGCTGAAGGTATTGAAGAAGAAGGCGAGTTGTATCGCTCTATCAACGGTAACGGCAATGACTCACATATCACCAGCCTGCTGTACGGGTCCGGTGCGCCGTTGACCAACTCTGCCGGCGTGCCTTTTACAGCGGCTTATATTGATACTATCGGTGAACCGACAGCAGACTTCCGTTCCAATATCGCCGCAGAATCCAGAGCCAAAATTGTTTACGAACGCTTGATGAACGTGACCGATGATCCGGGCGTTAAAGAAGCGCTGGGGTTTCTCATGACTCGGGAAATCGCGCACCAGTTGTCTTTTGAAAAAGCCCTCCACGCCATCCAGCCCAACTTCCCACAGGGCAAACTGCCGGGCATGCCGGAATTCACCAACAAGTACTTCAACATGTCCGGCGAACCCAATGTACGCGGTGCGTGGAATCAGGGTGGTGACTGGGAATATGTGGAGTCGCCACAAGCGGCCGTCGATGGCGGCGAAGGCACGGCCTCGGTCACGCTGGATGAAAAGGATACAGAGGTGCTGGAAATGTTGAAGGAGCGGACCCAGTCCGATCCGGCCGCCAATCCGATTACCGGTGCGGATCTGGGTTCTGGCTTTGTCCAGGGCAAAGATGCCTGAAACGGCAACCCTTGTTTTGTTCAGGAGAATGAATCATGAAAAAGCTCAGCTCCCGTCAACCTCTCACGCCTCGCGACGAGTTGGATAGCGCGTTGACCGACAGGGTATTTGTAAAAGGGCTTCGTGCCTTCGAGGCGCAGGCGCTGCTTGCGCGCAGAGGCTTTCAGGTGGTGATGGCAACCAAGGGTTTCGGCGTTGGAACCCTGCTTGAAAGCAGCCTGCCACGGCGCTGATCACACCGATCATCAACGCTACGCGCTCTATCAAACTTGTCCACAGGTCGGCAGACAATCGGCCCGCGTGTGGACAAGTCTCTCTTCGCTGAAAAGGGTAAGAACATGACTCGCACGACCATAGAAGATTTGTTCATTCACGAACTTTCAGACGTTTACAGCGCTGAAAAGCAAATTACCAAAGCACTCCCGCGTCTCGCACGCGCTTCGACCAATCCGCTTCTGGCAGAAGCCTTCAAGGCGCATCTTGAAGAAACCCAAGGTCAGATCGATCGTATCGATGAATTGGTGGAAGGTGCTGGTCTGAAGCTGAAACGCATGAAATGCGCAGCCATGGAAGGTCTGATCGAAGAAAGCAAGGAATTGCTGGAAGAGATCGAAAAAGGCGCAGTACTCGATGCGGCCCTGATCGGGGCATGCCAGAAGGTCGAGCATTATGAGATCGCCAGTTACGGCACACTCATCGCCATGGCCAAACATCTGAATATGAAAGAAGCCGCCGCTCTGCTGAGTGCCACATTGGCAGAAGAAAAAGGCGCGGACGAAAAGCTGACGGCGATCGCTGAACAGGGCGGAACCCAGGCGGCCACTTCGAAAAAGTAATGATGATTTCCAGCGGTACCCACATGACGGTCTACAGGGTGTAGATCCCGTCATGCCGTGTAGTGGATTTACTTTTTGGCAGCATCACCGCCATGCGCAGCAGCGAGTTTTTTCGCGTGCTCCAAATGCTTCTCCAGCGTAGGCAACGTCGCCTTTGCAAAGGCCTTCAGCTCTGGATCCTTGCCGTTCTCGGCCTCTTCCTTGTATAGCTTGATCGCCTGCTCATGTGCGGAGACCTGATTGTTGGCATATGCCTGATCGAACGACTTCTCGCGCATCTCCAGAATCATCGCCTTGGCCTTGTCCATCAGCATAGGGTCTTCGGACACTTCAAGGTTCTTGCTTTTTGCGATGGCAGCCAGCTTCTCATTGGCAGCGGTGTGGTCCGTGACCATCTGCTTTGCAAATTCCTTCACATCTGCAGAGACGCCTTTCTCATCCTGTGCGAGCTTGCCAACCTGAACTTCGGCGATGCCTTTAGCAGAGGCATCTTCCACAAAATCATCAGCGTCCTGAGCAGCAACAGCCATTTGCGAACCTAGCGAAAGTGCCAGGGCAATGGCGCTCATGCGAAAATAATTGTTCATTTTCGGTCATCCTTTTATGGGCTGAATACATCATCGTTATCGATGACATGAACGTTACGACCTGCTTCAAATACCTGCGTTCAGCCTTTTTGATCGGACACGGCATACGCCGATACCACGGTCACCTGTTGCGGATGTAAACCCGGACCGGCAATGCATTTTTTCCGCGCGACCATCGCCCCTTGGAATAAACGCGATCACCACCTATCGGTGCCGGGGAAATTACGCTGAATTTCCCTGTATCGAGGCACTCACTTATCTACGTTGCACAAAAAAACAGAAAGTCCCGAATGACCGCGTCAACGTGATGTTCAACTGCCGAGGTACGATTTTCATGACGTCTCTTCAAGTGATGACCGGCAACGCCGTCGTCAAAACCGTCGTTGAAGAAGCCCGTTCAAAAACCGTCTATCAATCATGGATGAATGAACGTGCTCCCGAACATCAACACGATGCGGTCCTGTTTCTGAATCACTGCCTGGCCCTGGCCGAGCGGGAACACTGCGACCTTCCGAACCAGCCCGAAGCGCTTGAACAGTGGATGGAGCAGAACGTAGGGGTCGTGGCTGATCAATATGCACTCTATCTTGAGCAACGCCGCGCTGGAAAACCGAGACGGTTTTTCAAGAACAAAGCGCACGCGATGTATTTCATTCAGCAGGTCGCACCGACCAAAATGGTCGACGGCGCCTGGCTATACGGATTGCTGCCGCGCTGGGCAGACTACCGCTTTCACGGCCTGATTCGGACCTACCTTGAAGAGCTTGGTGACGGCGAACAAGCACAGAATCATGTCTCGCTGTACCGGAAACTGCTGGCGGATCTGGACTGCGATACGAGCGCGCCACTGGCAGACGATGCCTACCTGCAAGGTGCGATTCAGCTGTCACTGGGGCAATTGAGCGAGCAATACCTTCCCGAAGTCATTGGTTACAACCTGGGCTATGAACAGTTGCCGCTGCACTTGCTCATCACATCATTCGAGCTGAATGAACTGGGCATTGACCCTTACTACTTCACCCTGCATGTGACGATCGATAATGCCAGCACCGGCCATGCGCGCAAGGCTGCGCAGAGTGTCCTTGAGCTGATGCCTGTTGGCCAGGAGCGCGACGAGTTTTATCGTCGTGTCGCCAGTGGTTATCGCCTCAATGAGCTGGGCATGGGTTCAACTCAAGTGATCCAGTCGTTCGACCTGGAGCAGGAAGTGATCGCCATGCTCGAGCGCAAGCGCACGTTCGGGCAGCACATGCATTCCGATTACTGCCGTCTCGACGGCAAGACCGTCAACGAGTGGCTCGCCGAGCCCGACCAGATCCCGGAATTTCTTGCTGTGCTGCAGAACAGAGGCTGGATCAAGCGTCATGAAGACCCTCTGCACAGCCGTTTCTGGAAGCTGTTCGAAGGCGCCGGTGCGCCAATGTTCGGCGTCTTCAACGGTTATGAAAAGCAACTCGTGCACGACTGGATCGCCGGCGACTCACTGTCCGATGGCAGTGCTCAACCCACGGTCGGCAAACGGCTTCCGGAAGCCTTTCGCTCGCGTTTCCGCAACCTGCAAGACGGTGCTCAGCCCTCCCCCGCGCTTGCGGTGCCTGCTTCAGCAGATGCTGACCCGGACGTGCGCGAACTGCACATGAGGCTGGAGTCTGCGGCCGCCTCCGAGAAGATGACTACGTTGATCGAAAGCATGTCGCCAGCAAGACACGCAACGGCTGCCGGTCTACACGCGACGCGTCTGTTTGTGAGCAGCATGGCCGAGCGAATGACGGGAGCGCACGCATGAGTCATGCCCTCCCCGACAGCGCCGCGCTCATTGCCCTGGCGCAGCGCCTTGAGACCAGCGGCTATCGCTTTATCACGCCCACCCCTTTGACCCATCAATACGTCAATCAACGCTCGGGAAATCGTCTTGCCGCGTCGCTACGCGATGTGTTCGGTTGGAGCCGGCTGATACCGGAATCCATGCTGCCGGTCGAAGAGGCTCAAGGCCTGCTGGCTGCCGGTATTCTGGAGCGCAAGGAAGACGGCTTGAAAAGCCGGGTGAGATTTTCCAGCCTGGATGATCTGCTGCTGGTGCATTCGGCGTTTCCTACCGCAGATGAAGACTCGGTATTTTTCGGTCCGGATACCTATCGCTTCGCGCAGTCCATCAATCGTCACCTGCAAGGCACGTCGCACCCGATCAACCGCGCCGTCGACATCGGCTGCGGTACGGGTGCCGGCGCCATGTTGATTGCGGTCGCCCGTCCGCAGGCTCAGGTGCATGCCGTCGACATCAACCCTAAGGCACTGCATTTCGCGCAGACCAATGCCGCGGTCGCCGGGCTGAAGAATATGGAGTGCTGCCACAGCGATATTCTCTCGGGTCTGAGCGGAAACTTCGACCTCATCGTCGCCAACCCGCCTTACATGAAAGACACTAGGCAGCGGGCCTACCGCCACGGTGGTGATGCATTGGGCGCGGACCTGTCCGTGCGCATCCTGCGCGAATCACTGGACCGCCTCACTCCGGGCGGTTCGCTGGTGCTTTACACCGGCGTGGCCATGGTGGGCGAGCACGATCCGTTCTTCGAGGCGGTGCAGGCCGATATCGACCATGCGGCACTGGCATGGACCTACCGTGAACTGGACCCGGATGTCTTCGGCGAAGAGCTGCTTGAAGAGGGCTATGAGGACGTGGACCGTATTGCAGCGGTCGAGTTGGTGGTCACCCGACGCTCTGCATGACCCACCGAAATAGCTTCGATAGTTCATGCTTATAGCGCGCATAAGAACCGAGCATTGGTCAGCCTCTCGGCATCCCGGTGAAACTTGTCACGAGCCGTCGATCAACACCTCACTGTTGATCGATGCAGGCTCGTCGCACACCGAAAAGGACGACGACACATGCCACGCCTGAACAGGATTATCGAAACAGCCCTCTACGTAGAAGATCTGGCGAACGCCAGGGAATTCTATTCCGACACCCTTGAACTGGAAGTGATGTTCGAAAGCGCGACATTGGTGGCGTTCAACGTCGGAGGTGTGAGCACCCTGCTGCTGTTCAAGCGCGGCGCTTCACTGCAGACGCAGTACCTGAGCGGCGGAGAGATACCGCCCCACGATGCCCAGGGCCGGATTCACGTGTGCTTCGCCATCAATGCCGACGAGATGAAACTCTGGGCTGATCGCCTTGCCAGAGCCAGCGTCGCCATAGAGGGCCGCACAGAATGGCCCAAGGGCGGATCGAGCATCTATTTCCGCGACCCTGACGAAAATCTCGTCGAACTCCTCACGCCCGGCTGCTGGGCGATTTATTGAATCGTCAAGGTCACACGTTGCGCTGCAAAGGTGGGTCGATAAAGCGGGGCAATCGAATGTTGATACGCGGGTGTGCTGCGCCTAAAATGTTATGTTATAACAATTGAGCATTTTTAACTCAGCCTCTTCCAGCGATCTTCCCACGCCATGATCAACCCTGTTTTCCAATTCCTCCCCGTAACTACCAGACACGCCATGCAGGCCGGTCAGCACATTCGGCAATGGATACAGGTTGAGCCGCCCTCGCTGCACGTCATTATAGGCCCGCGTGTTTGATGCTGGCGCTGGAACGCCTCGCGTGGGCACCGGAACAGACGTCAGTCTGCACGCACGAACACTTTGCCTTGAAGGATATCGACCTGCAGATCGCCGCAGGCGAGTTCGTCGGCCTGATCGGGCCCAACGGCAGCGGCAAAACCAGCCTGCTGCGTTGCGCATTCCGCTACAGCCGCCCGCACAGCGGCAAGGTCGCAATCAATGCTCGCGATATCTGGTCCTGCAGCCCGCGCTGGTGCGCCCGGCATGTGGCGGTGGTTGCCCAGGAGTTTCCCGATTCATTCGGCCTGACGCTGCTGGATGTGGCAAACATGGGTCGCGCTCCCCATCAGGGATTCTTTGCCGCAGACAGTGACCACGACCGCGCGATTGTGCAAAACGCGCTGAACGCCGTCGGGCTGGCGGGCTATGAGCAGCATCGGTTCGACACGCTCTCCGGTGGCGAAAAGCAGCGTTGTCTGCTGGCAAGGGCGCTGGTGCAAGAACCCCGATTGATGGTGCTGGACGAGCCCACCAACCACCTCGACCCGCGCCATCAACTGGAATTGCTCGGGCTGGTCAAACAGCTCGGCATGGCCACGCTGGCCAGTATCCATGACCTGAACCTGGCGGCGGCATTCTGTGATCGCCTGTGTGTCATTCATCACGGCCGGCTCATTGCGCAAGGCACGCCGCGGGAGGTGCTGACCCCGGAAATGCTGCTCAGTGTGTTCGGCGCCAAGGCGCTGGTCGACAGCCACCCTCTGCGTGACTACCCACGCATCACCTGGATACCCTGACATGAACTGCCTGTCCGCCCGCCTGGCATTGGCAACGCTGCTATGCAGCCCGATGGTGCATGCCGCCTACCCCGTCACCGTGCAAAGCTGCGACCGCTCAGTGACGTTCACGGCTGCGCCGCAGCGTGCCGTCAGCAACGATGTGAACCTCACCAAAATGATGGTTGCCCTGGGTTTGCAATCGCACATGGTCGGCTACACCGGCATCACCGGCTGGAACAAGCCCGATCAGGCGCTCTTACGCGACCTGGGCAAACTGCCCGAGCTGTCCAGTAAATATCCGTCTCTGGAAACGCTGCTCAATGCCAACGCCGACTTCTATTTTGCCGGCTGGAACTATGGCATGCGCGTGGGTGGCGATGTCACGCCGCAAAGTCTCGCCCCGCTGGGCATCAAGGCCTATGAACTGACCGAATCCTGCGCCCAGATAATGCCCCGCACCGAAGCGACGCTGGAGGACGTCTACAACGACCTGCTCAATCTGGGCCGGATATTCGACGTGCAGACCCGGGCCGAAACACTGGTCGCGCAGATGCGCCGCAGCGTGACCGACGTCGAGAAAAGCGTGGCAGGCAAATCGCCGCCCAGGGTATTTCTTTATGACAGCGGCGAAGACCGGCCGATGACCGCCGGGCGCCTGGCGATTCCTCAGGCGTTGATCAGCGCTGCAGGCGGCCGCAATGTCATGGGCGACGTCGCAGCCAGCTGGACCCACGTCAACTGGGAGTCGGTCGTGCAAAGCAATCCCGAGGTGATCGTGATCGTTGACTATGGCGAAGTCAGCGCTGCGCAGAAACAGCATTTCCTTGAAAGCAATCCGGCACTGCAATCCGTGGACGCGATCCGCAACCGACGTTATGTCGTGCTGCCCTATGTGGCGGTGACGCCCGGCATCGACAATGTCACGGCCATCGAGACGCTTGCAGCGGCATTTCATGACGTGAAGCGATGACGCTGGCGCAGTGGCTGACTGAACGGCCGCGTCGTTATCTGGGCCTGTTGATCGCTCTGACGCTTTTGCTGTTGGCGTCGTGCCTGGTGTGCATCACCTTCGGCGCGGCCCCTGTGCCCTTGAGCCGGGTGATGGCTATCCTGATGTTCAAAGTCTCAGGTTCTGCCGAACATCCACCGCTCTGGACCGCGGGTCAGGAAACCATCGTCTGGCTGATACGTACGCCCCGCGTATTGCTGGGTGCGCTGGCAGGCGCTGGACTGGCGCTGATTGGCTGCGTTCTGCAAGCCGCGACCCGCAATCCGCTGGCCGATCCGCATTTGCTGGGAGCGACCTCGGGCGCCACGCTTGGCGCAGTGATCGTGGTCATGCACGCGGGCGAAGTGTTTGGCACGCTGACATTGCCACTGGCCGCCTTTGTCGGCTCGCTGGTCAGCCTGTGCCTGGTGCTGTGGCTTGCCATTCACCAAGGCAGGCTGGACAGCCAGCGCCTGCTGCTCGGCGGCGTGGCCGTGTCCTTCGTGATGATGGCAATCGCCAACTTGTCATTGTTTCTGGGCGACCACCGCGCCAGTTCCTCCGTGCTGTTCTGGATGCTCGGCGGGCTGGGTCTGGCCCGCTGGGAGTTGCTTGCTGTGCCGTTTATCACGGTGCTGTGCGGTTGGGTCCTGCTGCAAGGGCTGGGTCGCTCACTGAACGCGCTGATGGGCGGCGACCAGACCGCCGTGAGCCTTGGCCTGCAAGTGCGCAACGTGCGCCTGCTGGTTTTTCTGATCGCCTCACTGATGACCGGCGTACTGGTTGCCCTGTGCGGCTCCATCGGTTTTGTCGGCCTGATGGTGCCGCACATGGCCAGACGTCTGGTGGGCTCGGAGCATCGACGATTGTTGCCTGTCGCCACCCTTCTGGGCGCATTGTTGATGGTCTGGGTGGACGTCATCTCCCGCACGCTGATCGCCCCCGAAGACCTGCCGATAGGCATAACCACCGCCTTGTTAGGAGGGATTTTTTTCATTTTCATGATGAAGCGCGGTCAGTGATNCGGCGGGCAAACAGGACTGCCCGCCGCCCTTCCTGCTACATGACAAACTCGTGTCATCGTTTCTTAACACCTTTATGACATTTATTTTGCGCTGGTCATTTCAGGCTGCCGAGGCACCTGAAGACAAACTGGCTCATCCATTCATGTCATGAGGCGGAAGGAGCGACACTTGAAAGTGACAGTGTTCGGAACCGGTTATGTGGGGCTTACCCTTGCCGCCTGTCTGGCTGAGGTAGGTCATACCGTTTGTTGCATGGATGTCGACAGCAAACGCATCGACGCGCTGCGCGATGGTATATGTCCGATATTCGAGCCCGGTCTTGGCGAACTTCTGCGCAACGGCCTGGACTGCAAGAGACTCAGTTTCACAACCGATGAAGTACACGCCAGTCGCTTTGCAGAGTTGGTATTCATCGCAGTCGGTACGCCAGCGCAAGCCGATGGCAAGGCGGACCTGAGCCAAGTGTTTGCCGTACTGGGTTCGGTAATCAGACACGCCGAAAGTGCCCGGATCATTGTCAACAAGTCGACCTCGCCAGTGGGCACCGTTGACCGCCTGCTCGCTGAGATCGCTGCCAGTCCGCGACGTGATGACGGCTTTGAAGTGATCAGCAACCCCGAGTTTTTCAAGGAAGGCTGCGCGGTCAGTGATTGCCTGCGTCCGGATCGCATTATCGTCGGCGGCGCCAGCCCGCGGGCACTGGAGCAGATGCGCGAGTTGTATCAGCCCTTCAGTCGCAACCGCGAAAAGTTTGTGGTCATGGATGCGCGCAGCGCAGAGCTGTCCAAATACGCTGCCAACTGCCTGCTGGCGACCAAGATTTCGTTCATCAACGAGATGGCCAACCTGGCTGAACAAGTAGGTGCCGACATAGAACAGGTGCGGCTAGGCATCGGCTCCGACCCGCGCATTGGCTATGACTTCATCTACCCGGGCTGCGGTTTCGGTGGCTCATGCTTTCCCAAGGACTTGCAGGCGCTGATCGGCACAGCCAGCGAGCACGGCGTGGAAACGGCGTTGCTCAACGCCGTGGAACAGGTCAATCGCCGCCAGAAGCACCGTCTGTTTGAAAATATCCACACGCATTATCGCGGTGATCTCAGGGGCAAGGTGTTCGCCGTCTGGGGACTGGCTTTCAAGCCCAATACCGATGACATTCGCGAGGCCTCCAGCCATACCCTGCTCAAAGCACTCTGGGCAGCCGGTGCCAGGGTTCAAGCACACGACCCTCAGGCGATAGAAGCGGTCAGGCATCATTACGGCGAGCGAAACGACCTGCAACTGGTGCACTGCAAGCAAGATGCCCTGGAAGGCGCAGACGCTTTGGTGGTGGTGACCGAATGGCAGGACTACCGGGTGCTGGATCTGGACCGGCTCGGCGAAAAGCTCGGTGATCGCGTGGTGTTCGATGGCCGCAACCTGTTCGATCCGTCGCAACTGCATGAGGCGGGCTTTACCTACTACGGCATTGGTCGTGGCCGGGCGGCTCAACCATGACGGTACTGGTGACAGGTGCTGCCGGATTCATCGGGTTTCATGTCGCCAAGCGTCTGTGCGAGCTCGGCGTAGAGGTCGTCGGCATCGACAACCTCAACGATTACTACAGCGTCGAGCTCAAGCAATCGCGCCTGGCCATCCTCCAGCGCCTGCCAGGGTTCACGTTCCACAGGCTGGACATCACCGATGCCGAAGGTCTGTCCGCGCTCTTCGCGCAAAACGCCTTCGAACAGGTCATTCATCTGGCGGCTCAGGCCGGTGTGCGTTACTCGCTTGAACAGCCAAATGTTTACGCCCAATCCAATCTGGTCGGCTTTATCAACGTGCTCGAGGCCTGTCGGCAGCATCAACCGGCGCACCTGATCTACGCGTCGAGCAGCTCAGTCTACGGCGCCAATACGCGCATGCCGTTTCAGATTGAGGATGCCGTCAACCGGCCGCTGTCCCTGTATGCCGCCACCAAGCGCGCCAACGAACTCACTGCCTACAGCTATTGCCACTTGTACGGCCTGCGCGCCACAGGGCTACGCTTTTTCACCGTCTACGGACCCTGGGGCCGGCCGGACATGGCGCTGTTCAAGTTCACAAAAGCCATGCTGGCCGGGCAGCCTGTGGATATCTACAACCACGGCGAAATGGCGCGCGACTTCACCTACATCGACGACATTGTCGAAAGCATCCTGCGCCTGCGCCTGCTGCCGCCCGACACGGTTGGCAGCGAGCCGCCCCATCAACTCTTCAATATCGGCCGGGGCCAACCCGTCAAGCTGCTGGAGTTCGTCGACTGCCTGGAGGCCGCGCTAGGCCTGCGTGCCGAACGACGCTACCTGCCCTTGCAAGCGGGCGACGTGCTGCAAACCTGGGCTGACGTCAGTGCGCTGAGCCAATGGATCGACTTTCAACCACAGGTCTCGGTCGACACCGGCGTCAGGGCCTTCGTCGACTGGTATCGGGAGCACTACCAGGCCCGGCTCCGTGTGCCACTTCAATAACAAGGACTTCCATGACCACGCCCACTTTTCTATCCGTCGTGATCCCGGCCAAAAACGAAGCCGATAACCTGCCCAGCCTGATCAAAGAGATTTGCACAGCGCTGGACGGAGAACGCTACGAGATACTGGTCGTTGACGACGGCAGCACAGACGACACCTTGAAAGTGCTGACGCACCTCAAGGACAGCGGGCTGACCGTGTTGCGGATCCTGCGCCACGAGCGATCACTTGGGCAGAGTACCTCGGTCTATCACGCGGCACTGGCGGCCAACGGCACCTGGCTGGCGACCCTGGACGGTGACGGTCAGAACGACCCGGCGGATATTCCCGGGATGTTGGCGCTGGTACGCGCTCACGCAAACGGCTCCGGGGCGATACAGCTGGTGGCCGGCCACCGAGTGAATCGGCGCGATACCGCCAGCAAACGCTGGGCCTCGCGCTTCGCAAACGGCCTGCGCAGCCGGCTTCTCAAAGACTCGACTCCAGACACCGGGTGCGGCCTGAAACTGATCGAGCGGGCCGCGTTTCTGCGCCTGCCGTACTTCGACCATATGCACCGGTTCATTCCAGCACTGATTCAGCGACATAACGGCCGTATGGTCACGCATCCCGTCAACCACCGCCATCGCCAGGCCGGCGTGTCCAAGTACGGCAACCTGGACCGCGCGCTGGTGGGCATTCTTGATCTGGTCGGCGTCTGGTGGCTGATCCGCCGGACTCGGCTGGATGTTCAGGCACAGGAACTGCGGCCATGAAGCCGGACAACGAGACCTTCTGGCTGATCCTCGGCTTTGTCGGGCAGGCCGTATTTACCGGCCGCTTTGTCCTGCAATGGCTGTACAGCGAATTCAAGAAGCGCAGCATCATCCCGGTGGGCTTCTGGTATCTGAGCATGCTGGGCAGCACGATCCTGCTGGCCTATGCCATTTACCGACAGGACCCGGTCTTCATCGCCGGCCAGGCCTTTGGTCTGCTGGTGTACATGCGCAACCTGCAGCTGATCAGCCGACAGGCCAAGACACCTGAGGAGCAATGACGGTGCGAACTCACCTTTCGCCTCGCCTTGAGGGATGGCTACTGGTCGCGCTGGCCGTTTTACTGGTCGGGGGCGGCTTGGGCGTGCGTCTGCCGCAGAACGTGGATGAAGAGCGTTTTCTCGGCGTTGCCCTGGAAATGCTGCAGAACGGCTCATGGTTCGTCCCGCACCGGGCCGCGGAGATCTATGCCGACAAACCGCCGCTGTTCATGTGGGCGACGGCATTCTTCATTTGGCTGACGGGCAGCCCGAACATCGCGCTGTACCTGCCTGGGCTGCTCTCTGCAGGCGCGACCACCGCAGTCCTCTACGATCTGGGCAGCCGCCTGTGGAACCGGCGCATCGGTCGGTACGCCGCCTTGTTATTCCTGGCGACCTATCAAACCTACAGCATCCTGCGCACCGGACAGATCGACAGTTTTCTGTGCCTGTGGATTGCGCTGGGCTTCTACGGCCTGGTTCGCCACGTGTTACTCGGACCGGCCTGGGGCTGGTTCTATTTCAGCTGTGCGGCGATGGGCCTGGGCATTATCACCAAGGGCGTCGGTTTTGTTCCCGCCTTGATGTTGATCCCTTACGCCTATGCCGCGCGTAAAGGTTGGCACGGTGTGGTGGCGATGCCAGGACAGGCCGCGCGCTGGGCGCTGGGGCTGCTGGCGTTATTGCTGGCCTGCTGCCTGTGGCTGGTGCCGATGATTATCTCGGTCGTGCGTGACGGCGGCCCGGAAGGGTTCGCCTATGTGCAGGAAATACTCTTGCACCAGACAGCCAATCGATACGCCAGCGCCTGGGATCATCGCGAGCCCTTCTGGTATTTCTTCGTCAAAGTCATCCCGCAGTATTGGCTGCCGCTGGTGTTGGTGCTGCCCTGGCTGATCCCGCCCTGGCGCCGACAGTTGAGCAAGCGCGATGGCCGGGTTCTGGTACTGCTCGGCTGGGTGTTGCTGGTGCTGCTGTTCTTCAGCCTCTCCAGTGGCAAACGCAAGATCTACATCTTTCCAGCGCTGCCCGGCCTGGTACTGGTGGCTGCCCCCTTGCTGCCCTGGTTGTTGAAACGCTGGTTCCACGACCGCGTCAGGGCTCGGCGAATTGTCCCGGCGGTGGTGGTTATCTGGCTTGGTCTGTGGTTCGCCAGAGGGTTCGTCGAACCCGTCATAGAGGGCCAAAACCCACACAAGGAACTGATGGAACAGGCCGCTTATGTCACGCAAGGTGCCGATCTGGTGCTGGTCAACTGGCGCGAGGGGCACTGGCTCTATGCACGCCAACCCATTGTGCATTTCGGTTTTGCCAAGCCGTCGGCAACCGAACAGGCTGCCCGTTGGCTAAGAGAACACCCCGACACCTTTGCGCTGGTGCCAGGAGAGCAACTGGCCAATTGCTTCTTGCCGGAAAAAGCCCGGCCGCTGGGCCAGACCTCCAGAGCTGACTGGTTCATCGTCGATGCCGATGCAGACAACGGCCGGTGTAAACCGGAAAGTCCTATGCAGGCCTATCGCTTCGCGTGGCAGCAAAATGTTGATTAATCGCCCGCCCAGCCGCCCAACACGCGGGAGTGCCTGACGCCATGCAGCTGGAAACGATAAAGGCAAAGCGCCTGACGTGGTCGAACGTCGCACGAAGGCAGGTATCACTCGCACAACTCGTGCTGAGTGCAGGTGCTCTCGGGCTGCTGATCCTGGCCTATGCCGTGTCGACACACTTTCAGGTCCACCAACAGCTGTACCAGTACGGTCGCACCTGGTTAAAGGGCAATACGGCAGCCGACAAGAATATCTGGCTGCCGGATTTCCATGTGGTTATCGACGCCAAACCACTTGCCCCGGACGTCGCCAATATCTCCGGGATCACCTACGACTACGACAATGACCGACTGCTGGCAGTGACCAATAAAGGCCCCATGCAGCTGCTGGCACTGGACGTGAACGGCGACATAATCGCCCGCTACCCATTGATCGGTTTCGACGACACCGAAGGTGTGGCTTATCTGGGTAACGGACGCATCGTGCTGTGCGATGAAGATCTCCAGCAACTGGACATCATCACGTTGCCGACGCAGGCACGCCCCATCCACGTCGAGGAAGCTCAGTTCATTGCACTACTGATCAACCCCAGTATTCATAACAAGGGATTCGAAGGCGTGACCTATGATCCCGCCAACGACCGCCTGTTCGCGATCAAGGAACGCGATCCACGGCAGATGTTCGAAGTTTCCGGCGTCCTGCACTCCATCGATCAGGGCCGCTTGCAGATCAAAGTTGCCGACCGGCTGGACTGGATCACGAAAAGTGTCGCTGCACGCGACCTTTCAGACGGCTACTACGACCCGCGAACCGGCCATTTACTGCTGCTCAGCGACCAGTCGCACTCGATCACGGAACTGGACAGCAAGGGACGATTCGTCAGCATTCGATCCCTGCTGGCTACCTTCTCCGACCTCAAGCACAGCGCCCCCCAACCCGAAGGCCTGACCATGGATCGCGCAGGCAACCTGTACGTCGTGAGTGAGCCGAATCTGTTTTACAAGTTTTCGAAAGTGCCGGAATAGGTAGTGAAGAAACCTGGTCTTGAGGATGACTTTCGGGGAGTGGGGGTAGGGTCTTTTTCGGGAGAGCTAATGGAATTCGGAAAAATATGCCAGTTGCTCAGGACGTGAGCCGTGACAGATCGGGTTTCGCGATAGTTGCCATGATGAAATGCTCCTGATTGTCACTCGATTCAAAGTTAATCACAGTAAATAATCTAGCATCCTCAAGCGCGCTGTCAGGTCGAGCCTATTCCTAGGCCTAGTCGATAACCGACCCGATAGAATCCACAGCTTTTATTAGAGGGTATCGACACAGTATCAGGCGAGTGACTGCCTTGCTTCTGCAATGAAACCTCAAGGAGATGAGTGCAATGTCGCGTAAAGTTTTTGTAGCCGGCGCATCCGGTGTAATCGGCAGAGCCCTGCTCAAGCTCTTGGTGGGTGCGGACTACAGCGTATATGGCGCTACCCGTCGCGCCGAAAAGTGAAGGACATTGAGGCCACAGGTGCTACGGCAGTAGTGGTCGATGTCTATGACGCCGAGCGTTTAAACGAAGAGTTGGTCCGCATCCAGCCATGGGCCGTTATTCATCAACTGACAGATCTGCCTCGTGGCCTAAGTCCCGAATTGATGGCAAAAGCGGTCGAGAACAACGCACGTATCCGTACAGAAGGAACGCGTAATCTGGTAGCCGCCGCTCGAGCTGCTGGCGCTACCCGTCTGATCGCTCAAAGCATCGCCTGGGCCTACCGTCCAGGCGACACCCCTTATCTGGAAACATGTCCTCTGGACGTGGAGGCACACGGCAGCCGTGGCATCAGTGTGGGGGGTGTGGCGGCCTTGGAACAGCAAGTGCTCAGCGAGCCTGCATTGAACGGAACCGTCTTGCGCTATGGCCAGTTATACGGGCCCGGCACTGGCACTGACGAGCCGACAGGCACCAGCCCTGTGCATGTAGAAGCCGCTGCACGCGCCGCACTGCTGGCGTTGCAAACAGAGCAAAGTGGTATTTTCAATATCACTCAGGACAGCCCGACCGTCAGCAACGAAAAAGCCAAGCGCATACTGGGGTGGTCTCCTTCCGTGGAGGCTTGACGTCCCAACGCAGCTACTCCGTACGAAGGAGTGACGACGTTAGGATTATTTTGGATAAATCTGAGTCTGCTCTAAGTTACCGAAACTGGCTGCCCGAAATATAGTTTGACACATTGCCCCCCTAGATCCGCGGGGTTCAGTATCATTGATG
>NZ_LKGW01000102.1:0-359768 GCF_001467335.1 Pseudomonas sp. ICMP 10191 | reverse complement strand
CACGCTGGAGCGTGCGGAACGATCATCGCAACTATCGTACGACGCTCTGCGTCGTATGCCTTTCTGGACGCTCCGCGTCCTCTTGCGACGCAGAGCATCTAGAACTGCATCTACACGCTGAAGCGTGAGGAACGATCATCGCAACTATCGTACGACGCTCTGCGTCGTATGCCTTTCTGGACGCTCCGCGTCCTCTTGCGACGCAGAGCGTCGAGAACTGCATCTACACGCTGAAGCGTGAGGAACGATCAGCCCGAGTATCATGCCGCGCAAGCGCTTCAGGCACGGCGGTTACTTGGCAAAGGAATATTCCCCGCCCTGCTCCAAAGCCTTGCGGTACGCAGGTCTGCCCTGCAGCCTTTCAACCCACGCGGTCACGTTCGGGTACGGCTGCAGCATTCCCTGAGCCTTGGCGAACTCGCCGATGAAGCTCATCTGAATGTCAGCACCACTCAGCTCGTCGCCAAGCAGATACGGCGTCAGCCCCAGAGCCTCGTTCAGATAGCCCAGGTAGTTGGCCAGTTCCGACTGGATACGCGGATGCAGCGGCGCACCTGCGTCACCCAGGCGCCCGACGTACAGGTTGAGCATCAGCGGCAGAATCGCCGAGCCTTCAGCGAAGTGCAGCCATTGCACGTATTCGTCGTAGGTAGCGCTGGCCGGGTCCGGCTGCAGACGACCGTCGCCATGACGGCGAATCAGGTAGTCGACAATGGCACCGGACTCGATGACGACATGCGGGCCATCTTCGATGACAGGTGATTTGCCCAGCGGATGCACGGCCTTGAGCTCGGGTGGCGCAAGGTTGGTTTTCGGGTCGCGCTGATAACGTTTGATCTCGTAGGGCAGGTCGAGCTCTTCGAGCAGCCACAGAATACGCTGCGAACGTGAGTTGTTCAGGTGATGGACAGTGATCATGTGAGGCTCCGCCGGGTGAGAGTGTCTAAAAAAGACTGCGCTACCACCCGGGAGTGCCGTGAAATGATTTTACTTCGATGAACGTAACGAATTCATTCAGGTGCTTCTGTCACTCGAGGCGCCCGCCGCTTCGCCACGAAGCTCGCGCTCCACTGCCGCTTTATCAATGACCGACCAGACGCCGATGATCTTGCCGTCAGCAAAGGTATAGAACACGTTTTCGCTGAAGGTAATGCGTTGGCCAGGCGCCTCCAGCCCGAGAAAACGCCCTTGCGGCGAGCAGTTGAAGAGCAGACGGGCGGCAATCTGTGGCGCTTCGACCACCAGCAGGTCGATATTGAAACGCAGGTCGGGAATGATCCTGACGTCGTTTTCCAGCATCGCCCGGTAACCGGCCAGACTGATCCGCTCGCCGTTGTAGTGCACACCGTCGTCGACGAAATTGCCCAGGTCCTGCCAGCGACGCTCGTTGAGACAGGCGATGTAGGCACGGTACTGCTCGGCCAGGTTCATGTTGCGCCCTCTTTTTCAAAAGATACCGACGCAGCCTCGTTGAAAAGGCCGCACACCTCTGCTGTCTTACTGTAGCGCTTATGAGCGGCGCAGAGAGTGAGTAATGACAGCAGCGCATGTGCCAGATAAAAACTGCTTGGAAATCAATGAACAGCATTTTTTACCAGTCAAAAAAACTGAATTTCATTGACAGCGAAAGGGGGAAACAGGGGCGTTTATGACAAGGAAAAGTTAATCGTTTCAGCAGCCTCAAGCTCAAGGCTTTCGCCAGGAAAACAATCCTGAGCAGGTTTGTAGGGAACTAGCACGGCCGACACCGCCCTAAGCGTGACATCCATGTACTGGCGCAACGCTGGTTTCAAGCCAAGGACTTCAGATTCATGTCTTCAAGTAGCACCTCAGCAGCGGCGGGTCAGCAAGGCCGGCAACGCGCTTCATCGAATCGACTCATCTTTATCTCTGTGCTTGTGGCGACCATGGGCGCACTGGCGTTCGGGTATGACACTGGCATCATCGCCGGTGCCCTGCCGTTCATGACACTGCCCGCCGATCAGGGCGGGCTGGGTCTGGATGCTTACAGCGAAGGGATGGTCACCGCGTCACTGATTGTCGGCGCCGCGTTCGGCTCGCTTGCCAGTGGTTATATCTCCGACCGCTTCGGACGCCGCCTCACCTTACGCCTGCTGTCAGTGCTCTTTATTGCGGGCGCACTGGGCACTGCTATTGCGCCGTCCATTCCGTTCATGATCGCAGCGCGCTTCCTGCTGGGTATCGCAGTGGGCGGCGGCTCTGCAACAGTGCCGGTGTTCATCGCCGAGATCGCAGGTCCGTCACGGCGTGCGCGGCTGGTCAGCCGTAACGAACTGATGATCGTCAGCGGCCAGCTGCTCGCCTATGTGCTGAGTGCGGTCATGGCGGCCTTGCTGCATACGCCGGGGATCTGGCGTTACATGTTGGCCGTCGCCATGGTGCCAGGGGTGTTGCTGCTGGTTGGTACGTTCTTCGTACCTGCGTCGCCGCGCTGGCTGGCCTCCAAAGGCCGTTTCGACGAAGCGCAGGACGTGCTGGAGCAACTGCGCCCCAGCAAACAGGACGCGCAGCGTGAAGTCGACGAGATGAAGGCGCAGGACGAAGAAGCTCGCCATCGCCCGAAAGCAAGAGAATTGCTGCGTCAGCGCTGGGTCATCAAGTTGTTGCTGATCGGTGTAGGGCTGGGCTTCACCGCGCAGTTCACGGGGGTGAACGCGTTTATGTACTACACGCCGATCATTCTCAAGAACACCGGGATGGGCACTAACGCTGCGTTGACCGCGACGATCGGCAACGGTGTGGTATCAGTCATCGCGACCTTGCTGGGCATCTGGGCCATCGGCCGCTACGGGCGCCGGCATTTGCTGATGACCGGTCTGGTCATCGTCATTCTGATGCAGGCAGCGCTCGGTTGCGTGTTGCAGTTCATGCCGCAGAACATGACCCAGAGCTACACCGCCCTCGCCTGCATTCTGGTGTTTCTGCTGTTCATGCAGATGTGCATCTCGCCGGTTTACTGGCTGCTGATGTCAGAACTGTTCCCCATGCAGGTACGCGGCTTGCTGACCGGCACGGCGGTATCGATGCAGTGGCTGTTCAACGCATCGGTAGCGTTCACATTCCCGATTGCGGTCGATACCATCGGCAACCCGACGTTCTTCATCTTCGCCGCCATCAACATTGGCTCGTTGATTTTCGTGTTCCTGTGCCTGCCGGAAACCAAGGGCAAGTCACTGGAGCAAATCGAAAAACATTTGAAGAAAGAGCTGTAATGGGCGCCTGTCCACTGAACCTCAACTAAAGGAATAGCGATGCCCACGACCGAGCCAGCCACCGTGACCTTCACCAGTGCCATCCCGATCCTGCGGATATTCGATGAACGCAAGGCGCGTGAGTTTTACATCGACTTTCTCGGTTTCAGCATTGAATTCGAGCACCGCTTCGAAGCGGATCTGCCGTTGTATCTGGGCATCAGCCGTAATGGGCTGAACCTGCACCTTTCCGAACATCACGGTGATGCCTGTCCAGGTGCGGCGGTGTTCATCCCGACGCAGAACATCGAGCAATTGCGCGATGAACTGATCGGCAAGCAGTATGGCTACGCCCGCCCGGACATCGTTCAGCAAGGCTGGGGAAAGACACTGGAAGTCTGCGACCCGTTCGGTAACCGGCTCAGGTTCTGCGAGAGCTGAGAACCCTGCATTGATGTCAGCCGCGCGGCGCTACATTCGCCCTGCGGCTGACATGACCTATCTTTGTGCACGCAGACACATTCAAGCGCAAACATGACGCATGACTGCAGCGCAACGCCCCGCCAATAGCCAGTAACCCCACCGTAAATCGCCCTCCGGCTGACCTTGGCCTGTAACGTGCAAACGCGTCAGCTCATCTTGTATACATGAATGAACACCACCATGACCGCACTCGATATCCCTGAACTTCAGTCGGCGCTCCGCTCGGGCGAAACCACGCTGACGACACTGGTGCAGAACCTGACCGCGCACATTGATGCGGATGACCGGGCAGAGGTCTGGATTCATCGCGTCCCGCTGGCACAGCTTGTCGAGCGGGCACAGGCGCTGGAGAGTATCGCCGAACAACTGGGCGATGCGCTGTATGACCGGTTGCCGCTGTTCGGCGTGCCCTTTGCGGTCAAGGACAATTTCGACGTAGCGCAGATGCCCACCACGGCTGCCTGCCCGGCGTACGCCTACGTGCCCGAGGACAGTGCTCACGTTGTGCAACTGCTGCTCGACAGCGGCGCGATCCTGATGGGCAAGACCAATCTCGATCAATTCGCCACTGGCCTGGTGGGCGTCCGTTCACCCTACGGCGCAGTGCGCAATGCGCATGATCCGGCCTACGTCAGCGGCGGTTCGAGTTCCGGCTCGGCAGTGGCGGTAGCGCGTGGCTACGTCAGTTTTGCACTGGGCACGGACACCGCAGGTTCAGGCCGCGTGCCAGCCGGCTTCAACGGCATCGTCGGCCTCAAGCCCAGCCTTGGTCTGTTCAGCAGCCGCGGGGTCGTACCTGCCTGCCGCACGCTGGACTGCCCATCCATCTTTGCCAACGATGTGATGCAAGCCTGGCAGGTGGCGCAGGTCATTGCAGCTTACGACCCGCTGGATGCGTCCAGTGCGGCCGTGCAGGCATTGCCGGTACAGCGCAGGGTTCGGCGTGTCGCCGTCGCGCGGCACTGCGAGTTTTTCGGTGACGAGCAGGCAAAGGCGGCTTACCTCAAAACTCTGGAAGGCCTGCAAAACGACCCGCTGGTGACGGTCAGCGCTATCGAGTTCGACGTGTTCGCCGAGGCGGCTGCCCTGCTGTACCAGGGCCCGTGGGTGGCGGAGCGCCGCGCTGCCATCGGCGAATTCTTCGCCAGCAACGCGGCCGACATTCATCCCGTGGTGCGCGGCATTGTGCAGAGCGCGGATTCATTCGACGCCGTGGACACGTTCAACGCCCGCTATCGCCTGGCAGAACTGACCCGCGCTGCGCAGCAGTTGCTGACCGACATCGACGTGCTGGTGGTGCCGACCGCGCCGTGCATGCCGACCATCGAAGCGGTGCTCGGCAATCCGGTCGAGCTCAACTCACAGCTTGGCTATTACACCAACTTCGTCAACCTGATGAACATGTGCGCCATCGCCATCCCGGCAGATCGCCGCGCGGACGGACTGCCTGCGGGCATCACGCTGATTGGCCCGGCCGGTGCCGATCAGCGCCTGGCGGAGATCGCCGCTGCCTGGCAGCCGCTGTTCGGCCAGGCTGACCAGCGTGACGCCGTGGCGATGGCTCCCCTGCCCTATAACAGCCCGACCGTGCAGGTTGCAGTGGTCGGTGCACACCTCGTTGGCCAGCCACTCAACTGGCAATTGCTCGAAGGTGGCGCGCGCCTGCTGCGCACCACAACCACCAGCGCGGATTACCGCCTGTATGCGCTGGCAGCAACGACACCGCCGAAACCGGGACTGGTGCGCGTCGCTGAACAGGGCGCGAGCATCGAGATAGAAGTCTGGGGAATGCCGCTGAGCCAGTTCGGCGCCTTCGTCGCGGCCATTCCCGCACCACTGGGCATCGGCTCGCTGCAATTGGCCGACGGCCAGTGGGTCAAGGGTTTCATCTGTGAGCCTGGCGGCCTTGAAGGCGCGTTGGACATCACCGATTACAAAGGCTGGCGCGCCTACCGCGCCGCGCGCACATCTTCCATCGCTCAATGACCTGAGGTAGCACACATGTCGAATGTTGATCGTCGCAGTTTCATCAAGTTAGCGGGCATTATCGGCCTGAGCGCAGCGCTGCCTTTCGGTCGCGCCTATTCAGCCGATGCGCCGTTGGTAGTGGGTTTTATCTACGTCGGCGCTCGCGACGACTTTGGTTACAACCAGGCCCACGCTCAGGCAGCGGCCATCATCAAGACGCTGCCCAACGTCAAAGTGATCGAGGAAGAAAACGTTCCGGAAACCGTGGCCGTACAGAAGACCATGGAAGCCATGATCCGTCAGGACGGCGCCACATTGATTTTCCCGACCTCGTTCGGCTATTTCGAACCGCACGTGGTCAAGGTCGCCAAAAAGTACCCGGACGTCCGTTTCGCGCACTGCGGCGGTCTCTGGCAGAAAGGTCGCGACCCGATGAACGCGGGTAGCTTTTTCGGGTACATCGACGAAGCGCAATACCTCAACGGCGTGATCGCCGGGCACATGAGCAAGAGCAAAAAGCTCGGTTTCGTCGCCGCCAAACCTGTGCCGCAAGTGCTGCGCAACCTGAACGCGTTCGCCATGGGAGCCCGCTCGGTCGACCCGAGCATCGTCACCACGGTGATCTTCACCGGTGACTGGTCGCTGCCAGTCAAGGAAGCAGAAGCTGCCAACGGCCTGATCGACCAGGGTTGTGACGTGCTGACCTGCCATGTCGACGGGCCCAAGGTGATTGTCGAGACAGCTGAAAAACGCGGTGTGATGACCTGTGGCTACCACGCCAGCCAGGCTGCGCTGGCGCCCAAGGGCTACCTGACCGGTGCCGAATGGAACTGGGAGACGCCTTATCGTGCTCACGTCGCGGCAGCCCAGAGCGGCGCGCCGATGATCAACTTCCTGCGCGGCGGGCTGAAGGAAGGCTTCGTCAAAACGTCCGCCTACGGGCCTGCGGTAACAGCCGACGCCAAACAGAAAGCGGATGCCATCAAGGCGCAGATGATGGCCGGTCAGTTCGTGATTTTCAAAGGCCCGCTCAAGGACAACAAGGGCAACGTGGTGATTGCCGATGGTGTTGCACAAGGCCAGACCGATATTGCGCTGGAGAGCATGAATTACCTGGTCGAAGGCGTGCTTGGCCAGATCTGAGGAACGTTCATGAGTTCATCGATAAGTCTGCGCCGCCTGGCCAGCGCGCTGTTGCCAGGGTTGCCTACAGTGCTGGCGGTGTTTTCCTCGTGCGTGCTGTTCGGGCTGTTTCTGGCGGTTCAGGGCAAGCCTGCCTGGCAGGCGCTGCACTTGGTCGGCGAAGGCGCGTTCGGCTCGTGGTTCGCCCTGGAAAACACCTTGCAACGCGCCGCGCCTCTAATGCTGACCGCGCTGTGCGTCGCCCTGCCCGCGCGAGCCGGGCTGATCATCATCGGCGGTGAAGGTGCGCTGGTACTGGGCGGCCTGGCTGCCGTCGTGACACCCTTGTGGCTCAGCCATCTGCCAGCCGGTTTGATGCTTGCCTGCATGGCCGTCGCGGCAATGACCGTGGGCGCACTGTGGATCGGTCTGAGTGGCTGGATGCGCCAGCGTCGCGGGGTCAATGAAACGATCAGCAGCCTGCTGCTTTCGTACATCGCCCTGGCACTGTTCCGGCAGTTGGTGGAAGGCCCCCTGCGCGACCCGGCAAGCCTGAACAAGCCTTCGACGCCGCCGCTGGACGATGCCTACATGATCGGCACGATCAGCGACAGTTTCGAGGTGCACTGGGGACTGGTGGCGGGCGTCGTCGCCTGCCTGCTGGCGTATGTGCTGGTGCGCCACAGCGTCAAGGGGTTTGCCCTCGCCGTGGTCGGCGGCAACGTGCGTACCGCGCTGATGATCGGCTTGCCCGTGGACCGGCTGATCATGCTCAGTTGCCTGCTGGGCGGTGCGGCGGCGGGTCTGGCCGGCATGTTCGAGGTCACCGCAGTGCAAGGCAGCGCCAACGCCGCGCTGATCGCAGGCTATGGCACCAGCGGCATCCTCGTGGCTTTCGCCGCTCGCCATCATCCGCTGGCAATTATCGTCTGCGCCATCCTGCTTGGCGGGCTGGAGGCCAGTGGCGGACTGCTGCAACGACGACTCGGTCTGCCGGACGCCACCACGCTGATTCTTGAAGGTCTGCTGTTCACCAATCTGCTGCTCTGGGAAGCCCTGGGTGGGCGTATCGCCGCCTGGAAGATCAGGCTGACGGCGGTGCCTGCGCCGCTCGACAAGGGAGCACTGCAACATGGCTGATATCGACCTGACTACCTTTCTCCTCGCCCTGCTGGCCGGCGCTATCCGCGTCGGCACACCTTTTCTGTTCGTCAGCCTGGGCGAATGCCTGACCGAGAAGAGCGGCCGGATCAACCTGGGGCTGGAGGGCATTCTGGTGGCTGGCGCCATGTCCGGATATGCCGTCGCGTGCCTGAGCGGATCGGCGTGGCTGGGGGTGGGCGCGGCTGCAGGGGTCGGCATTCTGCTGGGCCTGCTGCATGGGCTGGCGTGCTCGTTGCCAAGGGTCAACGACATCGCGTTCGGCATCGCGCTGATTCTGCTCGGCACCGGCCTGGCGTTCTTTCTCGGCAAAGCCTTTATCCAGCCACAGGCGCCCATGCTGCCTTCACTGGCGCTGGGAGCCTGGAGCAGCGAAGAACGCGTGCGCTCGGCGCTGAACATCAATGTGCTGTTCTTCGTCGGTGCAGCCCTGGCGTTCGTTCTGCACTGGGGGCTGCGCACCACGCGCTGGGGGCTGATGCTGCGTCTGGTCGGCGACCACGCTGAAACCGCTCAGGCGCTGGGCTATCGACCGCTCAAGGTACGCATTGTGGCCACTGCGGTGGGTGGTGGGCTGGCCGGTATCGGCGGTGCCTATCTGTCGCTCTACTACCCAGGCAGCTGGAACGAAGGGCTGTCCAGCGGTCAGGGACTGATGGCCGTGGCGCTGGTGATATTTGCCCGCTGGCGCCCGTTGGCGTGTCTGTGGGCGTCGTTGCTGTTCGGCGCTGCCGGTGCCATCGGCCCGGCCCTGCAAGCGGTCGGTATCAGCACCGGCTACTACCTGTTTGCCGCAGCACCTTATGCGCTGACGCTGGTGGTGATGTACGCCACCTGCCGCCGTGGTCGCACTCTGAATGGCGCGCCGGGCGAACTCAGCCTGACGCGATGAACTGATCTTTTCGAGGAGACATTGCATGGCCAGTGGTCTTGGTGGTTTGAACAAGTCGCCCAAGGGCGTGGTGATCGGCCTAGCGCAACTGGCGCTGCCCGATCCGCATACGCGCGAGGCGCTGTGGGCGCAGACGCAGAAAGTGGTCGGCATGGTTGCCAAAGCGCGACGCAGCAACCCGGGCATGGACCTGATCGTATTTCCCGAATACTCGCTGCACGGCCTGTCGATGAGCACGGCGCCGGAGATCATGTGCAGCCTCGACGGCCCGGAAGTCCTTGCGCTGCGCGAGGCGTGCAAGAAGCACCGGATATGGGGCTGCTTCTCGATCATGGAAGCCAACCCGCACGGCAACCCGTTCAACAGCGGCCTGATCGTCGATGACCTCGGGGACATCCGCTTGTACTACCGCAAGCTGCACCCGTGGGTGCCGGTCGAACCGTGGGAGCCGGGCGATCTGGGTATTCCGGTCTGCGACGGACCGCGCGGCAGCAAGCTGGCGCTGATCATCTGCCACGACGGCATGTTCCCGGAAATGGCCCGCGAGTGCGCCTACAAGGGCGCCGACATCATGCTGCGCACCGCGGGTTACACCGCACCGATCCGCCACTCGTGGAAGATCACCAATCAGAGCAACGCCTTCACCAACCTGATGCAGACCGCAAGCGTCTGCATGTGCGGCTCCGACGGCACGTTCGACTCCATGGGCGAAGCGATGTTTGTCGACTTCGACGGTACGATCATGGCTGAAGGGGGTGGCCGGGCCGACGAAATCGTCTGCTGCGAACTGCGCCCCGACCTGGTCCGCGAAGCCCGTGTGCACTGGGGCGTGGAGAACAACATCTATCAATTCGGGCATCGCGGCTATGTGGCGGTCAAGGGCGGCGCACGCGACTGCCCCTACACCTACATGCACGACCTGAGCGCAGGCCAGTACCGTCTGCCGTGGGAAAACGATGTCGTGCATACCGATGGCAGCTCGTGCGGGTTTGCGGCCCCCGAGCGCGACTTCAAACCTACCCCCAGCAGTTGGGAGGAGTAATGCCATGAGCGAACGTCATATTGCATCGGCGCCCTACCCCTGGCCCTGGAACGGCCAATTGCATGCGCACAACACAGCCTTGATCGTGATCGACATGCAGACCGATTTCTGCGGCGTCGGCGGCTACGTGGACAGCATGGGTTACGACCTGGCACTGACCCGTGCGCCCATCGAGCCGATCAAGGCGTTGCTCGCCGCGATGCGCCCGCTGGGCTTCACCATCATCCATACCCGCGAAGGCCATCGCCCAGACCTCAGCGACTTGCCCGCCAACAAACGCTGGCGTTCGCAGCGCATCGGCGCGGGAATCGGCGACCCAGGTCCGTGCGGCAAGATTCTGGTACGTGGCGAGCCGGGCTGGGAAATCATCGACGAGCTGGCACCGCTGCCCGGCGAAATCGTGCTCGACAAGCCCGGCAAAGGCTCCTTTTGCGCCACCGATCTGGAACTGATTCTGCGCACTCGCGGCATCGACAATCTGATCCTGACCGGCATCACCACCGACGTCTGCGTGCACACCACCATGCGCGAAGCCAATGACCGTGGCTTCGAGTGCCTGCTGCTGGAAGACTGCTGCGGGGCGACCGACCCTGGCAATCATGCGGCGGCCCTGAGCATGGTCAAAATGCAGGGTGGCGTGTTCGGCGCAGTCGGCCATTCCTCAATGCTTCGCGACCTGTTGGGAGCATGAACATGCGCGCCCCGAGTCTTGAGACGATTGGTGCCAGCAAGCATTTCGGAGCGTTTCGCGCACTCGACGAGGTGTCCTTCAAGGTCCGCGCCGGCACCGTCCACGCCCTGCTCGGCGAGAACGGTGCCGGCAAGAGTACGCTGGTCAAAGGCATCATCGGCTACAGCCCGCTGCAGTCGGGCAGCATTCTGATCGACAACCGCGAACACGAGATTCGCACCCCGCGCGACTCTCATCAGTTGCAGATCGGCATGGTGTATCAGCACTTCACCGTCGCGCCGGGCCTGAGCGTGGCGGAAAACCTGGTGCTGTCGCGTGGCGATCTGCCGTGGCGTATCGACTGGGCCAGCGAGCACCAGCGTCTGGAAGCGTTCATGGCAAAAATGCCTTTTCGACTGGACATCCATCGTCCGGTCAGCAGCCTGGCGGCCGGCGAAAAGCAGAAACTGGAAATCCTCAAACAGCTGTATCTGGAGCGTCGACTGGTCATTCTCGACGAACCCACCTCGGTGCTCACGCCGCAGGAAGCCGACGAAGTGCTGGGGCTGATGCAGGCGATGGCGCATCGTGGCGAACTGACCGTCTTGATGATCACGCACAAATTTCGCGAAGTCAGCACCTACGCCGATGACGTCACCGTTTTGCGCAAAGGCCGCTGGGTGGGCAGTGCAGCAGTGGCTGACACCACCACACAACAGATGGCAGCGTGGATGATGGGCAACGCACAGGTGCGCGGAGTGAGCACCGAGCGCCCGGTGATGGCGGCTCGTCCGCCGCAGTTGCAGGTGACAGGCCTGGATGTGCCTGGCGACAAAGGCACGCTGGCGGTGAAAAACCTGTCTCTGGCCGTTCACCCGGGTGAGATCGTCGGAGTTGCAGGCATCTCCGGCAACGGTCAGCGCGAACTGACCGAAGCGCTGCTCGGCCAGCGAGCCTTCAGCGCCGGGCAGATAGCGGTCGACGGTCAGCCTTACCACGCGCGGCGTGAACAGATGCAACGCCTGCGCGTGTTCAGCCTGCCCGAAGAGCCCCTGCGCAACGCCTGCATCGGCACGTTCAGCGTGGCTGACAACCTGGCCCTGCGCAATTTCGACCAGCCGCCGCTCTGCCGTCAGGGCTGGCGCCTGGATCGTCGCGCCGCAGGTGTGCAAGCACGCAGCCTGATTGAGCAGTTTCAGGTATCGCCCAACGATCCGAACCGGCCCATCGGCACTTTGTCAGGGGGCAACGTGCAGCGCGCTGTACTGGCCCGAGAGCTGACCCACGACGTCGCGGTACTGATCGTCGCCAACCCGGTATTCGGTCTGGACTTCGCCAGTGTCGCGCTCATTCACCAGCGCCTGATCGACGCTCGCAACAGCAGCACAGCGGTCGTTCTGCTCAGTGAGGACCTCGACGAACTGCTGAGCCTGGCAGACCGCATCGTGGTTATCCACGACGGCGAGCTGGTGTTTGAAACCAGTGCAGCGGACGCTGACCGTACCGAGCTGGGCCGACACATGGCCGGTGCCGAGCATCTCGCGGGGCAACCGGCATGATCAAGGTCAACGCGCGCCCTGACAGCTTCACCTTCGACACGTCCCGGACCGCTGTGGTGATCATCGACATGCAGCGCGATTTTCTCGAACCCGGCGGCTTTGGTGCCGCACTGGGCAACGACGTCGCACCGTTGCAAGCCATCGTACCGTCCGTGCAACGCCTGCTGACGCTGGCCCGCGATGAAGGCATTGCGGTGATCCATACCCGCGAATCACACCGCCCGGACCTTGCCGATTGCCCGCAAGCCAAACGTGACCATGGCTCGCCGGGCCTGCGCATCGGCGATCCTGGTCCGATGGGACGCATCCTGATTCGCGGCGAACCCGGCAATCAGATTATCGACACCCTGGCGCCGCTCGCTGGCGAGTGGGTCATCGACAAACCCGGCAAAGGTATGTTCTTCGCCACGGATCTGCAGCCGCGGCTGACCGACGCCGGGATCACCCATTTGATCTTTGCAGGCGTCACCACCGAAGTCTGCGTGCAGACCAGCATGCGTGAAGCCAATGACCGGGGTTATCGCTGCCTGCTGATCGAGGATGCGACCGAAAGCTACTTCCCCGTATTCAAACGGGCCACGCTGGAGATGATCACCGCACAAGGCGGGATTGTTGGCCGCGTCGCCTCACTGACGGACCTGGAGCAGGCGCTGCAGACAAGGAGTACACATTGATGGACATCAACCTCCCCCACGTGGTCGCTGAAGTGACCCACGCCTTTCGCGACTACGAACGCGCCCTGCTGGCCAATGAACTGACCACGCTGGATGCATATTTCTGGGATTCCGAACAGACCGTCCGCTACGGCGTCGCGGAGAACCTGCATGGCGCCGACACGATTGCGCGCTATCGGCGCCAGTGTCAGCCGGTCGGACCGGGCCGCACGCTGCTGCGCACCGTGGTGAGCACCTTCGGTGAAGACTTCGCCACGGTCAGTACCGAGTTTCACGATGGCGTCACCCAGCGCCTCGGTCGGCAGATGCAGACCTGGGCGCGACTGGAGGGCGGCTGGAAAGTCGTTGCTGCACATGTCAGCATTGACCTGAGCAGCCTGGAGCCACGCCCTTGAATTCCCCGAACACCACCAACGCGCTGGCAGAAGACGTCTATCGGCGGCTCAAGCAGGAGATTTTCGACTTCTATCTGCTGCCTTATGACCGGTTCACCGAAACCCAGCTGGCCGACCGTTATCAGGTCTCGCGAACACCGGTGCGTGACGCACTCTACCGCCTCCAGCGCGAAGGCTACCTGGACGTCGAGTTCCGACGTGGCTGGTCAGTCAAGCCTCTGGATTTCAACCAGATCGACCAACTCTACGATCTGCGCATCGTGCTGGAGTGCGCGGCGGTCGAGCGCATTTGTGCATCCGCCGAGGTGCATCCGGAACTCACTATTCTGCGCCAGCACTGGTTGGTCGATCGCGACAGCTGGCAAATAGACATGCAAGTGGTCGCCGACCTCGATGAGCAGTTTCACACCCAACTGGTGGCGGCGTCAGGCAACCTGGAAATGGCCCGCATCCATCAGGAAGTGACCGAGCGCATCCGTATTGTGCGCCGCCTGGACTTCTTCAAAAGCGCCCGTATCGAACATACCTACCTCGAACACGCCGCGATCCTCAATGCCCTTCAGGCGCGCAAACGCGACGAAGCATTATTGCTGCTGCGCTCCCATGTAGAGATCAGCAAACTGGAAGTACGCAAACTGACGATTTCCATGCTCAGTGATGCACGACGGCGGTATGAGGCGTGAGGTTTCATGCCCACTTTCAAGGCAGACAAACCATTGCGTGAGCGCAAATCATCGCGCCTGTTAATCGTCAGTCCGTCGATGAGGGTACTGCTGTTCAGATTTCAGCACACAACCGGGGCGTTGGCCGGCGACAATTATTGGGCAACACCTGGAGGGGGCGTAGAGGACGGCGAAACTTTCGAGGCCGCCGCCCTGCGTGAACTGCGCGAAGAAACCGGCATCAGGGTCAATTCGGTTGCCGGGCATGTTGCCAACAGACGTTTTCCGATGCTCCTCCCTGATGGTGAAACCGTACTCGCCGTTGAGCGGTATTACGTTGTGCACACAGAGCGTCAGATAGTCTCTCGATCAGAATGGACGCTGCAGGAAACTCAGGTCATGACAGAGCATCATTGGTGGTCCGCCAATGAACTGAACTCGACAATGGAAATCATCAAGCCCGATAACCTAGTGAGAGTACTCGAGAAAGCGGGTGTCTTTAAAACTCAGCGCTAGCAGCATCGTAATGCCACAACGGGTATGACTGCGAACGACTCCCTCAACTTCTCTGCACGGGCCATTCATATAAACAAGCCAACTTCGACTATCTGCCTTGCACTCTTTCTTGGCAGTAGGGCTAGCACTCCATCCGGACATCCACTCTTCCATGCAACCTTTTGAAACCCGCCCTGTCGTAAACATTAGTGCGTAATAGCACTTAGGCATCAGCAAGAACTCACTGTATTAAACATGAGCCGTAACAGCAGGTGCGATCCGCAGCTGACTGAGGGGCACGTTATCCAGTAGGTCACTCGTCGCTTCGACCAAACGTCTTTTAGCAACATCAAGTCTGTACGTGGTGCTGGCTGAAAAAAATCAGCTGAACCCGTCAGACGATCTCTTAGCGCAACTGGAAGAGGTCCACGGAACGCGTCCACGGCTTATGCGCTGCCGAACAGGATCCGGACTATACATGCATGCCATTCAGGAATAGCGATCGATGAACCCTCAGGGCTATGAGCACGACCACGTCATACCAAAGAATATTGAAGATGTTGCCAAGGTATTGCAGGCCGCTGCTCATTCCGCCTCGTGCAACGCCGCTCTGCTGATGGTATCCAGCGCTACAGGCTGGGAGCAGTTGGTCAGCGTTGGTCAAAGCCAGACCAAGGCGGACGAAGCATGGTTAAGGATGATCTCATCGTATGGAGACGTGGTGCTGGTCGGTCATGACAGCCCGGCGAAGGCAATCGAAGCGAATGGCTCAGGGCCTACCCTGATCTACGTCGCGATTCGTGGCTTCAGGCATGAGTTGCTGGGCGCGATGTTGTTGAGCAACAGCGACGACGCAACAGTGCTGAGCGCAGCGCAACGTTATGCGCTGCAGGCCCAGGCTGTTCATATTCGTACTTACCTGCAACCGGGACGTGATCCCGAAGCCAATAACCCGCTGGTCACCTCGTTCGAACGCCTGCGCTTGCTTGAATCGGTTGTCATCAACGCCAATGACGCGATTCTTATCACCGAAGCGGAACCCATCGATCTGCCCGGCCCGCGTATCGTCTATTGCAACCCTGCGTTTCTGGCAATAACCGGTTTCACGGAAGACGAAGTCATAGGTCGCACGCCACGGATTCTGCAGTGTGAGGACACCAGTCGGGCAACGCTGGACGTTATTCGCGAGGCACTCAGTCACTGGCGACCGGTTGAAGTCGAACTGCTCAACACCCGCAAGGATGGCAGCCAGTTCTGGGTCGAGCTGAGCATTGTGCCGGTGGCCAACGAAAAAGGCTGGTTCACTCATTGGGTATCTGTGCAGCGCGATATCACCGAGCGCAAGGAGTCCCAGCAACTGGCTCAGCGAGCTCGGCTGGAGTGGGAGGAAAAGCTTGCGTTACAGAGCCGGCTGGAGGAACGCGAGCGTATTTCCGAAGAGCTGACCTATATCGCTTTTCACGATGAGCTGACCTCACTGTTCAACCGCGCTTACCTGATGAACGAATTGACCACGGCCTTTGTAACCCGTGACTCTCGTTACGAACGGGCAACGGTACTCTTTCTGGACCTGGACGGCTTCAAGGTGGTCAACGACAGCATGGGGCACCTGGCCGGTGACAAGTTGCTCAAGGCGGTCGCGAACCGATTGCAGACCTGCGTTCGCTCGAATGACGTTTTGGCGCGAATCGGCGGCGACGAATTTGCAATCCTGCTGATGGGCAAGGATCAGCCGGAGACTGCCGTAAAAATGGCTGAACGTATCGTCAGTCAATTGCACACGGCAATACAGATCGAAGGCCAGGACATTTTCATCTCGTGCAGCATCGGCATTGTCACCGCAGGTGAAAGCCATACCAAGCCCGAAGAGTTGCTGCGTGACGCCGATGTCGCCATGTATTCCGCAAAAAAACAGGGCAGAGGACGCTGGAACATTTTCAACGCCTCGATGCGCGAGGCGGCCATCGACACGCTGGTGATTCAGAATGCATTGCGCCAGGCACTGGAAAACAAGGATTTCCTGGTTTTTTATCAGCCGATCTACAGCGGCGACTGTGAGCATCTGGTGGGAGCCGAAGCCCTGGTCAGATGGAACCACGCCACCATGGGCATCATTTCCCCCGATGCGTTTATCCCGATTGCCGAAGACCTCGGGATCATTCATGAGTTGGGGGCCTGGGTGATGCATCAGGCCTGTAGCGAAGTGCAGGCCTGGCGCAAGCAGTTCCCTCACCTGGACCTGAGGCTCAATGTCAATGTGTCCGGAAAAGAGTTGAGCCATCCCGGGTTCGTCGATCAGGTGACACGGATCATCGCCTCCACCGGCCTGCCTGCGGGCCAGCTGCAGATCGAGGTCACCGAATCGGTGTTTCTCTATCAGCCTGACGCGATCGCGGAGATTCTCCGACAGATCAGGCAGCTCGGCGTGAGAGTAGCGCTGGATGACTTCGGTACGGGTTACAGCTCGCTCGGCTACATCGACCGTTACCCGATCGATGCCGTGAAGATCGATCGCTCCTTCGTGTCCCGAATGATGACGTATGAGCGCAGCGAAGCCATTGTCAGCAGCATCCTGTCGCTGGGCCGAGCACTGGACCTGGATATCACGGCGGAAGGTGTGGAGACAGCGGAACAATACAACCTGCTACGCAAAATGGGCTGCCCTTACTTTCAGGGTTATCTGTTGAACAGGCCGATGCGTTCAGAGGCACTGTTGCATATCATCAAGTCCGCAGCCGAATGCACTGCCTGATTTACGCCGACGTTGATGGGCCGGAATGATTCCCGGCCCTCCCGCAGGGCTTCACGTCAGCCAGTGCCACAGCAGCAATGTCCCGATCAGCCCGACCACCGAAACGATGGTCTGCAACACCGACCAGACCCAAATGGTTTGCTTGAGTTGCAGGCCGAAGTATTCGCGGACCATCCAGAAGCCTGCATCGTTGACGTGGCAGAAGAACACCGAGCCGGCACCGATCACCAGCGCCACCAGTGAGGCCTGCACCGGCGCAAGCCCGGCCATCATCGGCGCGAGTATGCCTGCGGTCGTGGTGGTCGCCACGGTCGCGGAACCAGTGGCCTGACGCAGTGCCACGGCAATCAGCCAGGCGAGCAGCAGATAAGGCATGTGCGCACCTTCCGCCACTTTGCTGATGGTCTGGCTGACTCCCGCATCCAGCAACGTCTGCTTGAGGCCGCCACCCGCGCCGATGGTCAGCAACAGTACCGCGATGGGCGCGAGGCTTTTGCGCAATGTACCGCCGACGTGTTCACGGGAAAGCCCGTTGGCCCAGCCCAGACAAACAGTTGCCGCCAGCACCGCGATACCCAGCGCTACCAGCGGCTCACCGAGAAACTTCAAGGTCAGCGCGATGTTGCTTTCAGGCTCCAGGGCGATCTTGGCAAAGGTGCTGCCGAGCATGAGGATCACCGGCAAAAGGATGATCAGCAGCGAGATGCCGAACCCTGGCTGGCGACTGGTTTCAGGCTTGGCACTGAACAATTCACCGAGCTCGGCTGGCTCTGCAACGTGCATGCGTCCGGACAGCCAGTTGCCGTACAAGGGACCAGCGAGAATCACCGCCGGCACGGCAATGCACAACCCCAACAGCATGGTCAGCCCCAGATCGGCATGCAACGCGCTGACCGCAATCAACGGGCCGGGATGCGGGGGCATCAAAGCGTGCAAGGTGGTCATACCCGCCAGTGCCGGAATCGCGATTTTCAGCAGCGGCTGACCGGACTGACGCGCCATGACGAAGATGATCGGCACCATCAGCACCAGACCGACTTCAAAGAACAGCGGCAAGCCGATGACCATCGCCACCAGCGCCATTATCCAGGGCAACATGCGGCCCTTGCCCAGCCTGAGCAAGGTGGAGGCAATACGATCCGCCGCCCCCGACTCGGCCATCAACGCGCCAAGCATTGCCCCCAGCGCGATGATGATTCCGGCCTCGCCAAGAATGCTGCCCGCGCCTTTACTAAAGGCTTTTGCAACAGCCTCGGCTGGCAAACCCGCGCCGATACCGGCGATGAACGTGCCGACGAGGATGGAGAGAAAAGGTGGCAACCGGGTAGCGCTGATCAGCAAGATGATCGTGGCAATGGCAATCAGGCAGCAGATAATCAGACGGGTGTCGTGAAACACCCAGGCAGCAGACGACAAATCCAACGCAGACCTCCTGGCATTCGTTTTTTCAGGACGCATTTCAGCGCGCACCCCGAGAGAGTCAGAAACAATTAGTTTCAATTGACCGAACGATACCGGAATGCGACATCACGTCGCAGTTAATATTTGCCAAACCGCTCAGATACTTGGGCGCTGCACGGGGAGTCATGCGCGCGTTTTTTCCTGGAGGTATAGTGCCCGTGCAACCAGTGCTCGGTGCCTGCGGTCCAACTCACTGCACCCATTGTCCAACCGGCATTGCGTCACACATTATCTGATCAGAGCCGCGATCAATTAACGGATCACTCGACAGGAAATCAGATGACCTCATCCAGTCAGCGTCTTGCCTTGCTTGAAGCAGTTGTCGAACAGTCATTCAATGCCGTATTGATCACCGACGCCAATCTGGCCAATGGCGGCCCCTTCATTGTGTACGTCAATCCGGCATTCTGCTCCATGACCGGCTACACGGCCGAGGCATTGATCGGTGCCTCGCCACGGATCCTGCAAGGCCCGGACACCGATCCTCAAGTGATCGAGCGGATGCGCGAATGCCTGAGTGAAAGCCTTTTTTTCGAAGGGTCGACAGTCAATTACCGCGCGGACGGAAGTCCTTACATCGTCGAATGGAAAATTTCTCCCGTGCGCGACGATGCAGGTTCGGTGTGCAACTTTGTCTCTGTGCAGCAGAACATCAGCCCGCGCATCCGGGCCGAGCGTGAGCAACACCTGCTGGCGCAGGCACTGAACGCTGCGCTTGATCCGATTATCATCACCGACTGCAATTCCACCATCGTGTTTGCCAATGAGGCTTTTCAGCAGATCACTGGCTACAGCAGCAGCGAAATCCTCGGCGAAAACCCGCGGATACTGAGCTCTGGAAAACACGATGAGGCGTTCTATGCGCAATTCAAGGAAGCGCTGAAGAGTGGCGCCCCGCTTCGCACGACCTTCATCAACAAGCGCAAGGATGGCTCGCTGTTCTATGCGGAACACAGCATTTCTCCGCTGTGTAACCTGGAGGGCGCAATCACCCACTACGTCAGCATCAGCCAGGATGTGACCACACGCCTGGGCCGTGAGCAAAAGTTGCTGGAGATTGCTCACAGCGATCCGCTGACCGGGCTGGATAACCGTCGCTCAGCCGAGCATACGCTTGAGCGACAGATACCTGCGGTGAGTATGTCGGGCAAGCCGTTCAGTCTGATCATCTGCGATATCGATCATTTCAAGGCGGTCAATGACCGGTACGGCCATCCTGCCGGCGACAGCGTAATCACCAGCGTTGCGGCCATCCTCAAACAGCGTATCCGCCTGTTGGACGTCGCCGCCCGATGGGGAGGAGAAGAGTTTCTGATCCTGGTGCCCGACAGCTCGTTGAAACAGGCGGCCGAACTCGCGGAGCGCATTCGCAAGAGCGTTGAAAGCCTGGTGATTCCGGAAACAGGGTCGGTGACCATTTCTCTGGGCGTTGCAGAACTGAGCACCGGGGAAACGGCCGCCAGCCTCATTCAGCGCGCAGACCAGGCGCTCTATCAGGCCAAGCGCCTGGGCCGCAACCGTGTGGAATGCGCTTAGGCAAGGACCCGGCTTTCTTCGTCATCCGCGTCGTTCGCCCACGCATCGGAGTGAACACCGCTCATCGAAACCGGGCCTGTCATTACAACAGGCCCGGACATCGTGTCAGAGCTTCGGCAACTGTCCGATACGCCCCATCATCTCGGTGACGATCTGCAGATCCAGCAAGAACTGTCCGGTGGTCTTGAACTCGTTATCCGTATGGCCGGTGTATTTGACTTCGGGTCTTGCCAGACCGAACTGCACACCGTTGGGTAATGAATGGACCGACGTAGCGCCAGCCGACGTGCCAAAGGTGTGCTCCATGCCGAGATTTTCACTGGCAACAGCCAGCAGCGCCTTGACCCACTCACCCTCGGGATTGCGATACATCGGCTCGGCGATGGAATAGTCAAACACTGGCTTGATAGAAGTTTTTGTACTCCAGGCCGCAAGCTTTTCAGCGATTTCGGATTTAAGGACCTGCGGGGACTTGCCCTTCGGCACACGCAGATTGACCGCCAGTTTGAACGCCTTTTCATCCATTGCTACGTAAGTCAGGGATGCGGTCAGAGGCCCCATGAAGTCGTCGGAGAACCCGACGCCCAACTTGCTGCCCAGATAATCGAGCCCCCAGTTGTCAGCGGCATAGCGGGCAGCGTCGGTGATCTGGTTCTGTTTGAGCGCAACCTTGCCCCGCAGACTGTTGATGAAGTCCAGCATCCTCGCGACCGGGTTGACGCCGGACTGGGGTGCCGACGAGTGTGCGGATACACCGGTGACCGTCAGCTTGACGTCTTTGCCGTCGACGCGGGCATCGACCTCGAAGTCGCCGCCATTACTTTTCACGTACTCGGCACCGGCCTGTTGCAGGCTGGCAGCCAGCTCGGCAGGCTTGTCGGTCACCAGAGTGGCCACCGACTTCGATGGAATCTGATTGGTGGCCATGCCCCCGGTCATTGAAACGATCTCGGCGCCCTCGCCCTCGGCCTGGCGTCGAGCAAAGCTGGCCATGACCGTGCCGTAGCCTTTTTCTGCGATCACGACGGGATAACCGCCATCCAGCGCCAGGTTGTAGGCGGGCGTCGGGTTACGCTCAAAATAGTACGGGATGGCGTCGCCGGCCGTTTCTTCCGTGGTATCGATCAGCAACTTGAAGTTTCTGGCCAGCGGCAGCTTTTCTTCCTTGATGACTTTCATGGCATAAAGCGCCACCACGATACCGTTCTTATCGTCCTCGGTGCCGCGTCCATACATGCGATCACCGATCAACGTCACCTTGAACGGGTCCAGACGAGTGCCGTCAGGCAAGACCCAGTTGTCCAGCGTGACCGGCACAACATCGGCATGCACATGAATGCCCACCACTTCGTCACCGGCCCCGTCGAGCGACACTTCGTACACACGGTTATCGACGTTACGGAACTTCAGATTGAAGCCCTCGGCCAGGCGCTTGATCGTGTCGGCGATCTTTATGAACGCCGGGTTTTCATGCTGGGCAACGCCGTCGACACGAACAGTGGGAATCGCCACCAGCTCGCGCAGGGTTTCAGTAGCCGCGCTGCCATACTTCATGCGGGTATACAGACCAAGCAGACGATGAATATCGTTCTGTTGCGATGCGGAAAGTTGCTTGTTGTCGAGAAAGGCGCTGATAGCCGGGCCAAAATCGGCAGTTTTAACCACATCAGCGCTGGCGAGATTGTTCAGAAACTGCCTGAAATCCTTTACCGATGTCTCACTGAATGTCTGGAGAATCACAGCGCTCTGTTGTGCAGTGACAGTGGCATTTGCCAGACTGGCGAACGACGAGAGACTGGCCAGTATCAAGGTGGAGGCAGCCAGTTTTTTGAGTGACAGGTTCATTATTGAAGGCATTCCTTGGCAGGCAACGTGCGGATTTTCTGATCGTTTGATCAGGAAGCGTTTCAACTTACACCAAGAGCAGTGATGCGAGAATCCCCTTCTAAAACGAAGCGATGCACTGGAGTGCTCATATGATCAAGCTGCTGATGCGCCTGAAAGCGCGCTTCGACCGAAAGTCCAAGGGGCAGCAACCTGATCGGTTACCGCCTGCGCAGCCTGCCGATCAGCAGGAATCCATGTCACGCGTGCGGGAAAATCTGGCTTGGCTGCCAGTCTATAAAGAGCCGGAACCACTGCGTTTTACGCCAAGACAGGTCAGGACATTTCTGCCACATCCCTCAAGCGAGACACGTTTGCCTGATGAACCTTCGCCGGGGCCCGACGATATTGACCAGCTGCTCTCCTACCTGCCACTGCTGTACCCAGACGGCGTGGCGATCAAGACTTATATCGTCAAGGAAAACACCTATTGGCCAGACTACTTTCCGGTAGTTGAAGCGTTTTATCACGCGGTGGCCAAAGACTGCTGGTGTGATATTGATTACCTTAATCATGGCGCGGCGGACATGCTCAATGACGACAGCTATATGGCCCAGGCAAACCTCGCTGATATACAAACCTTGCTGACCTACTGCATCAGAGGCGAGCGTTTTTGCGATGGCCACAATGGTGCGATGATCGAAAAAGGCTACGTGCTGAAGATCTTACGCAGGCTGGCAGTGTTGCGCGAGGATTGAAGTTCGTGACAATCAGTCAGAGTGTCGGGCCATAACAGTGCATACCTGACTCTTTCACATGCGCTCCTGTGCACCGAACGACTTCAATAGCGTATGTCGGCTCCAGGGGCCACAGTAGCGTGGAAGACATGCGATCGGCACGTAACCGCAACGCGCGTACCATCTGGCAACATCGTCATCCAGCGTTTCGATCAGAGCGTCAGTACAGCCTCGCTCGATGGCCAACGCTTCAAGCCTGTTCAGGGTCTGCGCCCCGAGCCCTTTTCCGCGCCACCCGGCATCGATCCACAGGTAACTCACAAACAGCCGCTGGAACTCGGTTCGGCCTGTGGCGCCGCCAATCAATAGATCGTTCTCCATGATCATGCAGGCGATCGGATCAGCCACTCCCCCTTTCGCTTCGGACAATGCGCGGCCATGTTGCAAGACGCCGTCAACAACAGCGCGGGTTTGATCATTGTCAATCTGTGAGCCTGTAAGCCACTTCCTCATGTAATCAATTCCCTCATAACGGATCGCAGGTACATGAGCATGAGCAAGATAAAGGCCAGGCACACGATCAACCGCAGTGAATTCTTCCCGCGCCGGACACTCCGAACAATACCGAGCGAATGCTGCAGATCATTCGCTCCCCACTGAGGAAGTCTGAATGACCACCGCATTCAAAGTTGGCGACGCCGTACACTGGAACTCCGAGGCGGGCCAGGTGCATGGCAAAGTCACTAAAGTACATGTGAAGGACGTTGAGTTCATGGGCAAACATCGGCCTGCTTCAAAGGACGATCCGCAGTACGAAGTGAAGAGCGACAAGACCGGCCATTCGGCGATGCATCATGGGGATGCGCTCAAGCACGCGTGATTGCTCCGCGCCGCGTTGTGGAGAGAACGGTGTAGCGCACGTCTCACTTACGCGAGAAAGCTTTACCGATTGGCGCGCCTGCACCCGAAACGGATGCAGGCACGGTCCGTCAGATCACGCCACAGGCAGCACGATCACCGCCACCGCCCAGAGGTGCGGGGTGGTCGGAATGGTTGTCGCTGCCGGCGTGAACCATCAGCGCGTGGCCTTTGACTTCCGAGAGTTTCTTCAGGCGTGGGGCAAGCACCGGGTAAGTTGCAGTGCCGTCAGCAGCCACGTACAGCGCAGGCAGATCGCCTAGATGGCCATCGGCGTAAGGACCCAGGTGCTTGCCGGTCTTGGCCGGGTCGAAGTGACCGCCAGCCGCGAGGGCTGCGACCTTCTTGCCGTCCTTGGTGCCCGCTTCGCAACTGCCGTTTTCATGCACATGAAAACCGTGGATGCCCGCAGGCAGCTCTTTCAGATTCGGAGTGAACAGCAAGCCGTATTGCGTTTCGCTCACCGTAACGCTGCCGACAGGTTTGGGGGCGCCATCAGCGCTGACCAGATTGATCGGAACGTCCAGCGATGCAGCCTGAACACCGAAGGAGAAAACGCCAAGCAGACCTAGCAAAAGATGAGGTTTCATAATTTCAATGCGTCCCTGATCTGATAATCGAATTGAACGTGGCGCCAGGCAGCACTGATGCTGCACAGCACGAACGTCTTTCATGCCACAGAGGTGTGACCACAGACCGGCGAACTTGATGCGAGGAAATGAGCGGGGAGTACTTGGGAAAGTAATGCAAAACATCACAACTGGCCTGCCGACACCAGGGTCGGCAGGCCAGCGCTGTTCACCTGTGCTCAGTTAACAGCACAGTGTTGCGGATCAGATATCCAGGCAGATCTTGCCGAAATGCTGATTGGTTTCCTGGTAACGGAACGCTTCGACGATGTCGGTCATCGGGAAGGAACGGTCCATGACTGGACGCATGCCATTGGCATCGATGGCCCGGATCATGTCCTGTTGCTGGGTGCGACTGCCGACCAGCACGCCCTGCATGCGCAGCTGTTTGACCAGCGCCGGGACGAACTCCAGTTGGCCGGCAACACCGCTCAGAATGCCGATGACCGAGATATGGCCAGCGACCCGGGCCGCGTTCATGGAGTGCTGCAGTGTCGAGGGGCCGCCCACGTCGATGATGTGATCCACGCCACGGCCGCCGGTCAGCTTGCGCGCCGTCTCGCCCCAATTGCTGTCCTTGCGGTAGTTGATCAGGTGATCAGCGCCCATGGCTTGCAGACGCTCCAGCTTTTCATCACTCGACGACGTGGCGATAACGGTCGCACCGACCATCTTGGCGAACTGCAACGCGAAAATCGATACACCACCAGTGCCCTGCACCAGAACGGTATCGCCGGCTTTCAGCGCGTCATCGACCATCAGCGCACGCCATGCGGTCAGACCGGCGGTGGTCAGCGTGGACGCTTCAGCATGGCTGTAGCCCTTTGGCGCAAGGGTGAACGAGGTGGCACGGGCAGTCACCTGCTCGCGGGCATAACCGTCGACGCCATCACCCGGCACCGTGACAAAACCTTCGACCAGCGGCTCGCCGCTGATCCATTCCGGGAAGAACGTGCTGACCACTGAGTCGCCAACCGCGAACTCGCTGACGCCCTCGCCCACTGCAGTGACTACACCTGCACCATCGGCCATGGGAATGCGTTTTTCCGTCGGTGCCCACATGCCGGTAACGACCGCGAAGTCGTGATAGTTGAGCGAGTTGGCATGCAGACGCACAGTGATCTCACCGGCTTTCGGTGCCAGTACTTCGCTTTCGCCCACGCTGACCTGATCGTAGCCGCCGCCAGCCTGCACGTAGATGGTTGTATTGCTCATGGTCAATCTCCTATCAATTCAACATTACGCAAAATGACGAAATGTATAAATAACGCTCAAAGCCTAGAGTTCTTTCTTGAGCCTGTCGGCAAACCGGTCTATGGCCTGCTCGTCACGGCGAAAATAAGTCCACTTGCCGATCCTCGTTGCCTGAACCAGCCCGGCACGTTGCAGGATGGCCAGATGCGCAGACGCGGTAGAAGCCGACAGGTTGGCCTTGGCCTGAATGTGCGACACACATACGCCTATCGCCGGATCACCGTGGTCCTGGGGAGGGAAATGGGCTTGCGGGTTTTTCAGCCACTCCATGATCAACATGCGAGTGTCATTGCCGACCGCTTTGATTTGCTCAAGAATCATGGAGCACAACATTACGCTTTTTTACGAAATGTTCAACCCCTGATTTCCCTCCCCCGGCCAACGGCATGTTTTGATTACAGCTTCACAGCGGCCTGACAAATGAAGCAATCTGTCGGCTCCAATAAAACCGACTGCACCGCTGAGAGCATCCAGACTCATGATGAATCTTAAATACAGCGCACTGACCGCCCTGCTGCTGGGCATCACAGGCATGGCTCAGGCTCAGGACTACACCTCGCATCTGGACAAGGTGCTGCAAGCTGGCCAGTTGGCTGTCTGCACCACTGGCGACTACAAGCCCTACACCCTGCTGCGCGAAGACGGTGAGTACGAAGGCATCGATATCACCATGGCCCGTTCACTGGCCAAGAGCCTGGGGGTGAAGGTGCAGTGGGTGCCCACGACCTGGAAAAATCTGATGCCGGACATGGTGGCCGGTAAATGCGACATCGGTATGGGTGGCATCTCTGTGAGTCTGGAACGCCAGAAAAAAGCGTTTTTCAGCAACACACTGGACGTCGATGGCAAAATCCCGCTGGTACGCTGTGCCGATCAGGCGCTGTATCAGACGGTCGAGCAGATCAACCAGCCCTCTGTGCGTTTGATCGAACCCGCCGGTGGCACCAATGAAGCCTTCGCTCGCGCTCATCTGCCAAAGGCGTCCTTGGCATTTCACGACAACAAGACCATCTTCCAGGAGCTGCTGGACAAGAAAGCTGACGTGATGATCACCGATGCTTCCGAAGCGCTCTACCAGCAGAAACGCATGCCCGGCCTGTGCGCGGTCAATCCGACCCGCTACATGCAATACGGCGAAAAGGCCTACCTGTTGCCACGTGACGATGTCACCTGGAAAGGCTACGTGGATCAGTGGCTGCATCTGAGCAAGGCCACCGGCGAGTATCAGCAGGCGCTGGGAGAATGGCTGGCAGTGCCCGCCGAGTGAGTGTGAAGTGGTTTTGCCGGGCACTGCCTTCGACGTCCTGCTGTGCAATGGTTGCAAGGCGTGTCCGGGTGAAATAGCGTGTTACGGCAACTCTCACTGGAAGGCAGCCAAACGAGCATGAAGCCCAGCAAACCCATCACCCGTGCGTACTGTGTGGAACTGCAGCAGGAGCTGTCGATCGCCGCGGCGCGACGCGAATACTTCTCTCAGGAACCGCCACGCGCACGGTTCGAGTTTCTCTGCTCGACCGAGGCGTGCAGGGCAATGGGCGCGAAGGTCACCGGGGTTCGCTATGACGTGAAACCACAGGACAACCCGACCTTCGTCGCCGCGCACTTTCGCGCCAACCCGCATTACGACCATCACCCGGGCTGCGAATGGGTGGATGAGCGCGCAGAGGCAGAGGAAGAACCGAACGAGCCGGTCGAAGAAACCGATGTACAGACACGCCTGCGCAAGGCCAAACGCAAGCTGGACGATTACATCGATATCTTCGACCCGGTCATCAAGGTGCCGACCAAGGAAACGTCCGGCCCGGAAAAGCCCGATGCTGGCGCTCAGCGCCCTGCTGCAACGCTTCCAGTCACAGAAGCTGCCAAGGCACCGATTGCTCGCTACAGCGAAACGCGCACCAACAATCTGGAGCGGCTGGTGGACAGCTATCGGCAGGCCAAGGCCGAGCTGTCACTGGAAGACTTCAAGCTATTGAAGCTGAAAATTCCGGGCCAGGGCGAAGTGTCGCTGCGCTCATATTTTCGCCATATCAAATACGCGCAATCAGGCGATAACGGCCGGGTGCTGTTCGGCGGCGGCCTGATCGAGCAGCGGTACGGGCTGGGCTTCAAGTTCAGGTTCTTCGACCGTCTTGACGGCAAACTGGTGACGCTCTACGTGTCGCCCGCGCAGATGCAGGCCTATCGCTCCAGCCGTTACATCAGTGAGCTGCTGAGCCACGCGGATGACGTGAAGTTTTTCACGGTGTATGCGCTGGGAACGGTCACTCAGAGCCCTTCGGGCAAAAGCTATGGCCTGGAGGTCGACGACTTGCGACATTTGGCGATTGTGCTGGGGCCGGCTAAAGAACCGGTTGAGCAAGGAAAAACACCTGAAGCCTGAACGTGTGGTCGGTGGTCGTTCCAGCGTTCGACGCTGGAACGATCCGGGTCAGCTCATCAGACCTTGACGATCCAGCCGGCTGGCGCCTCGATGTCACCGGACTGAACGCCGGTCAGCTCCTTGTACAGACGCTGAGTGACAGGGCCGACTTCGGTCTGGCTGTAGAACACGTGCAGGTTGTCCTTGTAGGAAATCCCACCGATCGGAGTAATGACCGCAGCCGTACCGCATGCGCCTGCTTCCTTGAACTCGCCGATCTGATCGATGAACACATCGCCCTCTTCGACCGTCAGGCCCAAACGGGATTTCGCCAGTTCGATCAACGAAAGTCGGGTGATACCCGGCAACACTGATGGCGACTTGGGCGTCAGGAACACATCGTCCTTGGTGATGGCAAAGAAGTTGGCTGAACCTACTTCCTCGATCTTGGAGTGGGTCTGTGGATCGAGATAGATGCAATCTGCAAAGCTGTGCTTCTTGGCTTCGGAACCGGGCATCAGGCTGGCAGCGTAGTTACCGCCGACCTTGGCCGCACCTGTGCCGTTGGGCGCAGCACGGTCGTAGCCGGAGATGACGAAATTGTTCGGCTTCAGGCCGCCCTTGAAATAGGCGCCCACCGGAATGCAGAAGATCGAGAAGATGAACTCAGGCGCCGTACGCACGCCGATGTTGTCACCCACACCGATGACGAACGGGCGCAGGTACAACGCGCCGCCGGAACCGTAAGGCGGGATGAAGCGTTCGTTGGCCTTGACCACCTGTTTGCAGGCGTCGATGAATACATCGGTCGGGATGTGGGGCATCAACAGACGGGAGCAGCTGCGCTGCATGCGCTGGGCGTTCTGATCGGGACGGAACAGATTGATCGAGCCATCCTTGCAGCGGTAGGCCTTGAGGCCTTCGAAGCACTGCTGACCATAATGCAGCGCGGTCGACCCTTCGCTGATATGCAGCGTGTTGTCCTCGGTCAGTGAGCCCTGATCCCAGGCACCGTCGCGCCAATGAGAAAGGTAGCGCTTGTCAGTCTTGATGTAATCAAAACCCAGAGTGTCCCAGTTGATGCTTTCTTGACTCATAACGCCCTCTATCATTTTAGCGACTGCCTGGTCGAGTCAGGCCAATGCCTTATTCTGCCAGATCATTCGGGCCATGAGGCTCGAAATAAATGCAAACCGACATGGCATTTCTGAAGCAGCTCCGAACGCACAGGCGCTTTTCGTCCAGTCAGTTGCCCACTGGCCGTGATGTGGCCTGGCGCCGGCGAACATATGAGAGAAAGGCTTCCATATCACCGCTGCACAAGGTCCGTGCCACAGATTTGACCTCCTCCATGGGCCAGTCCCACCAGGCCGTTTGCAGCAGCAGTTGACGAACATCCTCTTCAAAGCGCCAACGGATGAATTTGCACGGATTGCCACCGACAACCGAATAGGGGGCCACATCGCGCACAACCATCGCGCCGGCACCGACGACTGCACCGTGACCTATCGTGACGCCCGATACGATGAGCGCGTTGGCGCAGATCCAGCAGTCACTGCCAATGGTGACATCACCCTTGCTGGGGGAGTAATCCTTGATATCTGCCAATTGCTCGACCATGGCGGGAAATGGATAGGTCGTGATCCAGTCTGTGCGGTGCTCACCCCCCAGCAGAATCCTCACTCCTTTGGCAATCGAAGTGTAGGACCCTACACGCAGCACGGAATCATCACCAAACTCGACGATATCCGGCGTGCCATATGTGCCTACACCCACTTCAGCTCGCGGGTATTGCAGTCTGATCTTCTCCGCAAGCCTCTCCAGTTTGTCAAGTTTGCGTAGCTGCTTGCGTATTTTTCTATTTTTTAACAGCTCGATGATTTTCATATCTTCAATCACATATGTTTTGACCAGCAGGCAGCGCCTACCGATAGCTCAACAACAAACGCTTGCAGCGCCGCAAGGTTGTTCTGTTGATCTGCCTCCACGGAATGGACAACAGCAGACTCCAGGCATATCGCTTGTCCGCGACCGCGGCGTATTTCAAGGCCTTGTTGATGGCCTGAGTGCGACCGCTCTGGTATTCGCGATGGTCCCGATAAGGCTCGATGCTTTTCAAGTCAGCCTCAAGCAACACCTTGTACTTGCGTGAAAGGTTGTTCGAGTGACGTCGGTAGCGCGTAACGATCTCGGGGAGCACATGAATTTCATAGCCCAGATGGGCTATTTTCAATGTCGCCTGAAAATCCTGAACCTTTATCTGCGGGTCATAGCCGTTCGCACCCTTGATGGCCTTCATGCGGTACAGAGCGACCGGCGCGCCGACGACCACTGCGCCGCGCAATATGTCATCAAACGTCAGCCTCTCGATGTAATCGCGCGACTGACGTTTGATTTCATTGCCGTCACCATCCATGTAGCTGATCAATGCGCCGACACAGCCTACTGCGGGGTGATTGTCCAGATACTCGGCACGGATCCGCACCGATGAGGGAAGCATGATGTCATCCAGGTCCGGCGTGGAGAGGTAAACGCCCTTGGCATACCGCAGACCGTGGTTAAGGGCAGCACTGACACCCTGATTGGCCTGACGGTAAAGCTGGAAAGGATAGCGTTGCTGCAGGGACTCGAGCATCGCAATGCTGTTGTCGGTCGAGCCATCATCAACAACGATGACCTCGAAATTTCCGTAGTCCTGAGCAAAGATGCTCTGAATCGCAGCCTCAAGAAATCGCTCGGCGTTGTAGCAAGGGGCAACGATGGAAACCAAGGGGCTGGACGTGGGGTTCTGACTTTCTGAAGACATCATGGGTAGCAGCCATAATCATGATCAGCCCTGGCGGGCTCGGAAACCGGATATCTGTAACAGGTCGCTTGAAAACGGCACATCATGCGGCAAGCGCTCCTGATTTTCCATGAAAGGTCAAAAACGCCCTGCAAGCAGGCGTTTACAGGCACTTCAACACTGCCGACACGCCCTGTGTTTCATCCAGTGTAGTTCGGCACTCGAAAAAAAACCCCGTTCTTCGCAGAACGGGGTTTTCATAACGCGTATCAGGAGGAATCAGAAGGCGTAAGTCACCAGCAATTCTTTTGTCACCTGAAAGTCGACCGACATCATCACGCTCAACGCAGTAATGGTGAAGATCGAAAACACGAACAACTTGCGAGCCCAGACAGTATCGTCAACGGCCTTGTAGCCCTTCCAGGCCATGTACAACCAGTACATGCCCATACCCGCTGCGACAGCCAGGTAATTGAGACCCGCATAGCCACCGACGGTCAGCATCAGGGTCGCTACGAGGAACGCCAGGATGTAGAGCATGATGTGGCGCTTGGTAACCAGAATGCCGCGCTTGACCGGCAGAACCGGGATCTTCGCAGCACGGTAATCATTGAAGCGGAAGATGGCGATCGCATACGAATGCGGCATCTGCCACAGGCTGAACATCACCAGTAGCGTCAGGGCCGCAAAGTCGAAGCTGTTGCTCACTGCGCAGTAGCCAATCACCGGCGGCATGGCCCCCGAGAGACTGCCCACCAGCGTGCCGTGAACGGATCTGCGTTTCAGGTACAGGCTGTAAAGGCCGACGTAAATCACGAACCCGATCACTGCAAACAGTGCGGCCAACGGATTGGCCTCGGTGTACAGCAGGCCAACGCCTGCAATACCGAGCAAGGTTGCGTAGAGCAGCGCCAGTTTCAGTGAAACCAGGCCCTGCACCAGAACCCGGTTACGGGTTCTTTCCATTCGCTGATCGATATCGCGATCGATGCAGTTATTGAACACACAACCGGACGCAACGACCAGGGAAGTACCGATGACAGCAGCGAGGAACACGCCGAAATCGATATTTCCCTTAGAAGCCAGAAAAAAGCCACCTGCCACCGAAAGCACGTTACCGAAAATGATCCCCGGCTTGGTGATTTGGATAAAGTGCTTCAGTGACATCTGGTATTCCTCAATGCGCCATCATTTCGCGGTGGACGCTGAAAATGATCCACAGCGACAAGCCGACCAGCAGGACGATAACCATCGTGGTAAAGGCGAAGGCCATCACGTTGTTACGCTGCACGCTCGTGAAGTCCAGATGCAGGAAGTAATGCAGGTGCACCAGGATCTGGATGATCGCGAAGACCAGAACGATTGCGATCGTCATGTCCTTCGGCAGTGAAGGTGACATCACCAGGGCAAACGGAATGGCGGTCAAGATGATCGACAGTACGAAACCGATGACGTACGACTTCACTGAGCCGTGACTATTGTCTTCAGCGGAGTGATGCGAATTTGACATTACAAAGCTCCCATCAGATAGACAACGGTGAACACGCCGATCCAGACAACGTCCAGGAAGTGCCAGAACAGGCTCAGGCAGCTCAGGCGCGTCTTGTTGGTGTTGGTCAGGCCCCTTTTCTGGACCTGGAACATCATGATCGCCATCCAGATCAGACCGCTGGTCACGTGAGCACCGTGCAGGCCTACCAGGGCGAAGAACGCTGACAGGAAGCCACTGCGGCTCGGACCGTAGCCCTCTTCGATCAGGTGATGGAACTCATAGATTTCCATGCCGATGAAGGCAGCACCGCACAGGAAGGTCAGTGCCAGCCAGCCCAGTACCTGGCTTTTATTGCCCTTGTACAGTGCCAGCATGGCGAAGCCGTAAGTGATACTACTGACCAACAGGAACGCGGTTTCCACAGCCACGAATGGCAGCAGGAAGATGTCCTGGCCCGATGGGCCACCCGCGACACTGTTGACCATCACGGCGTATACCGCGAAGAACGAGGCGAACAACACGCAGTCGGTCATCAGGTACAGCCAGAAGCCGTAGACCGTCATGCCACCGCTGTCGTGGTGATCGTCATGCCCATGATCATGGTCGTGACCGTGATCGTGGGCTCCGGAGTTGATTGCAATATTTGACATTGTTTAAACCTGTTCCAGCGAGGACTTGACAGGAGTGTATGCACCGTTGGCCGCCAGGACCTTGTGATGCTCACCTTCAATACGCGCTACATCTTCAGCAGGCACCATGTAGCCCTGGTCGTCACGGACAGCGTGAGCAACGAAGACTGCAATGGTCGCAACCAGGCTTGCGCCTACCAGCCACCAGATGTGCCAGATGAATGCAAAGCCGAAGACCGTCAGCAACATACCCATGTACAGGCCGGTCGGCGTGTTGTTAGGCATGTGGATCGCCGAGTAGCGGGCAGGAACCTTGTAAGCGGTGCCGGCACGTTTTGCGTCGGTGAACGCGTCAATGTCGTCAGCTTTTGGCAGCTCGGCAAAGTTGTAGAACGGTGGAGGCGAAGACGTGGACCATTCCAGGGTATGGCCATTCCATGGGTCACCGGTCAGATCGCGGTTGTTGTCGCGGTCACGGATACTCACGAACAGCTGGATCAGCTGCGAAGCGATACCCATCGCGATCAGCACGGCACCGAACAGCGCGACGTCCAGGTAGATGTTCCACTCTGGCATGTCGGTAGCGTTCAGACGACGGGTCATGCCCAGGAAGCCCAGCGCGTACAGCGGCATGAATGCGACGAAGAAGCCGACGATCCAGAACCAGAACGCAGCCTTGCCCCACTTCTCGTTCAGGGTGAAACCGAACGCTTTAGGGAACCAGAACGCGAAGCCGGCGATGTAACCGAATACCGCACCGCCGATGATGACGTTGTGGAAGTGAGCGATCACGAACAGGCTGTTGTGCAGCACGAAGTCAGCACCCGGGATCGCCAGCAGAACGCCGGTCATGCCGCCGATCGAGAAGGTGACCATGAAACCCAGGGTCCAGAGTACCGGCGGAGTGAAGCGCAGACGGCCCTGATACATCGTGAACAGCCAGTTGAACAGCTTCACACCCGTCGGGATCGCGATCAGCATCGTCGCCAGACCGAAGAAGGCGTTGACGTTGGCACCCGCACCCATGGTGAAGAAGTGGTGCAGCCAGACCATGAAGCCCAGGATACAGATCGCACCGGAGGCGAAGATCATCGACTTGTGGCCGAACAGACGCTTGCCGGAGAACGTCGAGATGACTTCCGAGAACACGCCGAAGGCCGGCAGGATCAGGATGTACACCTCAGGGTGACCCCACGCCCAGAACAGGTTCACGTACATCATGGGGTTACCGCCCATTTCGTTCGTGAAAATGTGGAAGTCCAGGTAGCGGTCAAGGGTCAGGAACGCCAGGGTAGCGGTCAGGATCGGGAACGAAGCCACGATCAGGATGTTTGCCCAGGTGCAGGTCCAGGTGAAGATCGGCATGTCCATCAGTTTCATGCCAGGGGTACGCATCTTCAGAACGGTCACGAGGAAGTTGACCCCCGTCAGCGTCGTACCTAACCCGGATAACTGTAGCGCCCAGATGTAGTAGTCAACCCCTACGCCAGGACTGTATTGCAACCCGGAGAGAGGCGGATACGCGACCCAGCCAGTCTTGGCGAACTCACCGACACCCAGGGAGATGTTGATCAGCAGCATACCTGCAACCAGCAGCCAGAAGCTCAGGGAGTTCAGGAACGGGAACGCCACGTCGCGAGCGCCGATCTGCAGAGGCAGAACGATGTTCATCAGACCCGTGAAGAACGGCATCGCCATGAAGATGATCATGATCACACCGTGAGCGGTGAAGATCTGGTCATAGTGTTCAGGCGGAAGGAACCCTTCGGAACCGTTCTGGGCCATCGCCAGTTGGGTACGCATCATGATGGCGTCGGCAAAACCGCGCAGCAGCATGACCATGGCAACGACGATGTACATCACGCCGATTTTCTTGTGGTCGACAGAGGTCAGCCATTCAGACCACAAGTACGTCCACTTGCGGAAATAGGTGATCAACCCGACAACCGCAATGCCGCCGAGCGCGATCATGGCAAGTGTCACCATGACTATGGGCTCGTGGAACGGCACCGCTTCCAGACTTAATTTGCCAAACATCGTTTACTCCTCTGCCCCAGCAGCTGAATTTTTGCCTTTTTCCGCACCAGCGTCACCGGCCACTTCCTTCTCACCAGCAACAACCTTCTTGCCTGGATTCATACCTTCATACTTGTCGATGACGATCTGGAACAGGTTCGGGGTGACCGAGGAAAAGAGTTCGACAGGGTTGCGTTCGCTCGGCTTGATCAACTCGGCGTATTCGGCCGTGCCAAGCTTTTTAGGTGAGCTCTTGACTTCGCTGACCCAGCTGTCGAAATCAGCCTGGCTGGTAGCGATGGCCTTGAACTTCATGCCGGTAAAGCCTGCGCCACTGTAGTTGGCCGAAATACCGTTGAATTCGTGATTCTCGTTGGCAATGAGATGCAGCTTGGTGTGCATGCCCGCCATCGCGTAGATCTGACCACCCAGACCCGGGATGAAGAACGAGTTCATCACACTGTCGGAGGTCACCTGGAAGTTGATCGGAGTCTTGGCAGGGAACACGATCTTGTTGACCGTGGCGATGCCGTAGTCCGGATAGACGAATACCCATTTCCAGTCAACCGAGATCGCCTGGATGGTGACCGGCTTGACGTCCGAATCAAGCGGACGGTAAGGGTCCAGCGAGTGAGTCGAAACGTAAGTGATGTACCCCAGGAAGACCAGCAACAGCATGGGTACGCCCCAGACTGCGATTTCGATCTTGGTGGAGTGAGACCAGTCCGGCGTGTACTTGGCGGCCTTGTTCGACGCGCGATACTTCCAGGCGAAGATCAGGGTCATCAGGATGACCGGGATCACGACAATCAGCATCAGCAACGTTGCGATTACGATCAGGTTCCGCTGCTCGATACCCACCTGCCCTTTTGGATCGAGCAGAGGTACGCCATCGCATCCACTGAGCAAAAGCATACAGAAAAGGGCCAAGAAGCCAAAAAACCTGGGGTACCTTTTTTTACTCATTTCACGACCTCTAAAAGCAGCTTGCGCGGTGCAGTTGGGTTTCGACCGCCAACACTTCGCCCTGCCAGTGCCGGCTAATTTTTTTGAATTGAACAAGGGCCGCCAGTACGCACAGCGGCGTATCGACAAGTCCGGGTTTAGCTATGGATTCTTGTTTTTTGAGTTGCTGGAACTGCCCAAAACTTCGGGCAGACGCTTTCGACGCGGCCATTATACGCCCTCAGAGGCAAGCGTTGCGCTGCCTGTTCAGAGTGCACAGGGGACGCTCCAAGCCTCAAAATGCTGATCGTTCGGCCAAGCTGAACGACAAGTGACGGGGATTGTAGATACGTAAATTTTTAATGACTATGCCTAATTTTGTAACAGTTATTCTCTATATGCGTAACAATCGTCTTGCAAACGCCTCATTTCACTCGAAAAAAGCCCCGTATTCACGGGGCATTTTTTGCGAAAGCCCCTGTAGTTAGTAAGGTTTGCGGCGATTGCGAATGATGCACGCCGGTACCAGAACTGCGGTCAGGACAAACGCCGTCAGCGCCCATTGCGCGAGTGACAATCCGAGAACCGGCGGATATGGCGTCGTGCAGAAACCGCTTACCTGAAACCCTGTAGGGAACAGTGTAGCCAATGGCAGGCCATCGACAATTGGCTGCAGCACGTCGATACCGCAGCTGTCGGACGGATGGGCGAGGATCCAGACATGCCGGCCGGCCGCGGCAATGCCGCCAAGGGCGCTGAGGGTAACCAGGGTTTCAAACGCCGTGACGCTGCGACGCCCAGGCATGGCCGCGCCGATGAACGCAAAAATGGCGATGAACAACAGCGCGTAACGCTGCAGGATGCACAACGGGCAAGGCGCTTCGCCCAGGACGATCTGCATGTACAGGGCGCCGCCGATCAGGGCCAGGCAGATAATCCCCAGCAAAACCAGAAAGCGCTTTTCGCGTCTCAGGTACAACGTGTTGTCGCTCATTCACATACCTTACTGAACTGATGAAAGGGTTGGTCAACGCCATGCAGCGTGCGTCAGCAACCTGAACGGGGGTGGACGGCCTGGCTGAGCCGAGGCGTGCGCGATGATCATCTGTCTGATCCGGCAACTCAAGCATTGGCCAGCCATACGGGCGCATTTGCCAGCCGGATGGTCTGCGCGTCGGCAGATCCAAGACCGACAGGACGTTTTTGCGGGAGCCGGATGCAATGCCCTTCTATATATAGAAGGGTGCGTCAGTTTGTCGCAGCTCTTCTTCTATATATAGCTGCGGTATTTTGTCGCAGGGTGCCTTTCTGGCAAAGCACTACTGCGTGCGAACCCGCGACGCAGGTTGTCGGAATGCAGAGAGCGACAATCTGCCGCCCTCCTCCGGTTTGACGCAACCGAAGCCAGACTGCCACTATCGGGACGTGGGCAGTCAGTTTGTCGGGCCCGCTGCGGTGTAGTGCAACGACTTCCAATGGCAAGCGAACGGCGTGCTCGGCTGTCGGTTAAAAATCCTCAAGCCAGCCCGTCTCAGGTCGATAACCTGTCATAGAAAGTTGTTTGCCGCTACCAGGCGACGAAACACCTACAGCCAGAAGGTTCATATGTCCAAGAACGTCCGAGCAGATTCACTTTCGCTGCTCCTCTTCACGTTGCGCAGCGGCAAGCTGATGGCGATCAACCTGCTCAAGGTCAGCGAGATTATCCCCTGCCCTCCCCTGACCCATCTTCCCGAATCGCACCCGCACGTCAAAGGCATCGCGACGTTACGTGGCTCGTCACTGTCGGTTATCGATCTGAGTCGTGCGATCGGCGAGCGTCCGCTGGCCGATCCCGACGGTGGCTGCCTGATCGTCACGGATGTCAGTCGCTCGAAGCAGGGCCTGCACGTTCAGGCCGTCAGCAAGATTGTGCATTGCCTGACCACCGATATCCGTCCGCCGCCCTACGGGTCGAGCAGCAAGTCGTTCATCACCGGGGTCACTCAGGTCGACGGCGTGCTGGTGCAGGTGCTGGACATCGAAAAGGTGATCCACGGCATCGCCCCTGCGCAGATCGTCGTGCAATCGACGGAGCTGGCCAAAGAGGATGCGGAACTGCTGAGCAAGGCGCGGATTCTGGTCGTCGATGACAGCCAGGTTGCCCTGCAGCAGTCGATCATTACCTTGCGTAATCTCGGCATCGAATGCCACACGGCGCGCAGTGCCAAAGAAGCTATCGATGTTCTGCTCGACCTGCAGGGCACTGCACGGCAGATCAACGTGGTGGTTTCCGATATCGAGATGTCGGAAATGGACGGCTACGCCCTCACCCGCACACTCCGGGATACGCCGGACTTCAGTGACCTGTACATTCTGCTGCACACCTCGCTCGATAGCGCGATGAACAGCGAGAAGTCCCAGGTCGCCGGGGCCAATGCCGTGTTGACCAAGTTCTCGTCACCCGAGTTGACCAAATGCCTGATCGAGGCCGCACGTACGGTGGTCGCCCAAGGGCTCTGATCCCTGAGCGCACAGCGACACAACGTCCGAACCTGACCGACGCATCCGCCGCGCATTACTGGCTGATGCGTCGGGATCTCGCAGTGCCAGTATCATTCGCAGCCTGGCCGCATGGCATCCAGCCACACCCCTTCACCATTGATCGAGCCCCAGAGGTTCACCGCCTGCTGACCGTGGGTTACGGCAGCGCGGCAGGCTGCGTTGCGGATTATCCGGACTGGCTGGCCGCCTTCGAACACGATCCGGAATGCGACCCGTCGCGGTGCTTTCTGGCCATGCGTGATGCAACGGTAGTCGGTGTGATCGTGTGCTGGACCAGCGCATTCATCAGGGACTTGGTCGTGCACCCTGGTGTGCGACACAGCGGGATCGGCCACGCCCTGCTCAATCACCTGTTCGTCCATCTGCGTACGCGCAACGAAGCATCTGTCGACCTTCACGTCATGGAAAACAACTTGGCGGCGCGGCGTCTTTATGAGAAATCCGCAATGGCCTATCTCAAGCGTTTCGACATCCCTGCAGCCTGAACGCGCTGTTGACCCGCCCGGCGACTGGCGCACAACTTGCTTCCGGAGAGGTATCAAGCAGGTGAGTGACCAATTGTTGTCGCCCACCACATACCTCTTCGACGGATCATCGAGATAATGGACACCAAGTTTTCCTGCGTGGGTTGTGGCGGCTGTTGCACCGACCATCACGTACCGCTGACGCTCGGCGAAGCCACGCAGTGGGCAGCAGATGGCGGCAACGTCATCGTTCTGACCGAGGCATTTTTGAGCAATGGCTACGGGGTCTCCGAGACCCAGCTGACCCATGCCAGCCGTCGCTCGACCGAGGTGAGCAGTGGCAGCACGACAGCCTTCGTGGCGATCACCTTCGCGGCCTACAACGTGGGGCGCTGCCGGAATCTTGACGAGAAGAACCTGTGCCGCATCTACGAGCGCCGGCCGCTGGTGTGCCGAATCTATCCGATGGAGATCAACCCGCACATTCCGTTACGCCCCGACAGCAAAGGCTGCCCGCCAGAGTCCTGGGAGCAGGGTCCTGACCTGATCGTCAACGACAGGCTGGTCGATACGCAACTGATAGACCTGATCGAACAGTCGCGTCAGGCCGACCGGGATGAGATAGAGACCAAACAGCTGATTTGCCAGAAGCTCGGCATCCGTACCACCGCCCTCAAGGGCAACGGTTTCGTCGCCTATCTGCCGGACATGGGCGCGTTTGCCGCTGCCATCGAAGAAGTCGCAAATCCTGCGCAGGATGAGCGAGCCCAGGGCTCGAAGTGGGAGTTTCACGTGGCCGGCCAGCACGTTCTGGACACCCTGCAACAGGAAGGTGCCGAAGTGACTGACCGGCAGCCGGTTTCCTACCTGTTCATCCCGTTGCAGGCTGCCTGACAGGATCAATCAGGCAATCAGCGCTTGCCCATCGACCTGCGGGTGCCGGCCGGCGCTACGCCCGGGGTCTTGTGGTGGCCGTGCTTGTTGGTTTTCTGATGCCACGCCGGCTCCTTTTTGGCCTGGGCAAACTCCGAAGGCTTGAACGGAAAGCTGAAAGGCGCAATGACAGCCTTCTTTTCAGTGTCTGCGGCGGAGTCGGCTGCGGCGTCTTGAACAGGGGGTTGTTCAGGAGTGGTCATGGTGTCACCAGAAAGTCGAATTGGCCGGGCAAATGCCCGCGGCCGCGCAGCATACATCAATCGCCGCACAACCGCCCGAGCCTCCTGTCGCCGTCATTTGTAGAACAGATCGACCATCACTTCGGCATTGAACGGTCCGGGCCGTGGCGTGCTGGTGTTCCATAGCAGTTCGGCATTGAAGTCCGCCCTGGCAGTGTTGGTTTCGCCCAGCAATTCCGTCAGATGGAAGGGTTCGTTGTAGCGTAACGGCTGACCATTGACTGCGCTGGTCATCCGGATCCCCAACGAATCATTACCGACAGGGATCAGCAGCTCGCCAGACAGAGTGCCTGTCACCGGCCTGAAACGCGCGTCGATGCTGAAGGGCGAATCGCAACTGCGACTGGTCAGCAGGGAGAATGTCTGGGTGGCAGTCACTTTGCCAATGGCCACTTGGTGTATCGCAACATCGCCAAATTCCACGGTTTCCGGGAGCACTTGGAGATCGGCATCGCAGGCCACGAACCTCAGCCCCCGCAGGTTATTGATCACATAACTGAGGCTGAGCCCTGACAGCCGACTCGGGTCTGTCGCGCCGCCCAGCTGAAAAAACCGGTAATCGAGCAGGTCACTGGCCACGCCGGAGGACGGTGTAGCGCCGAACTTCTGGATGAACACCGAAAACGCCAGGCTGAAGCGCACCTTAGGGCAGTTGTCGAGCGTGCTCTCACCCTCACGACACATCGGCAGGTAGCTCCCGGTACTGATCCTTCCACCGCCTTGCAGGTGATCGATGCCCTGCAGCGTCATCCCGGCGCGAATCCCCTGACCGATCGAACGATTGTCCGGATTCAGGTAGATAAAAATCTCCTCCGCGCCGGACTGCCAGCCCTCTCTCGCGCATTCGACCTGAACAGTCAGAGGTTCGGAACGCCATACCACTTCCCCGTCAGGACTCGACTCCGGGATTGCCACCGAACTGCTCAGATCATCGTGAATTTCGGTTTCGCCCGTCCCTTGAGTGGTACAGATCAGCGCGAAAGTGGAAGCCGGATGCAGTAACAGCACCACGGCAAGGGATCGCAGCCAGCCTCCGGCAGAGAGATATTTCATATCAGCATTCGTCCTGAATGGAATTGTTTTTCGGCAGCCCGGCCGTAGTGGCTGTCTGCCCGGTGAGCTGTGCGCAATGGGTCCGTCGGCCGCCGTAGTCGGTCAGCGACTGGTATGAAAAACGATGTGTGGCAGAGGGCTCGACACTTGCGGGCACACCCATGGCAACCTGGGCGCCCGGCGCCAGCAGCAGATGATCGCCGAGCTGCACACCGTCGATATGCAGCGCTTGCAGAGCGGCGTGATAGGGCGTCGGGTTACTGACCGTCAGCGACAAGACGTGCGACGGGTCATGAGTCAGTGTCCACAGCAGCCGCGCGGGGGTGTCGGCCGGATCACCGTCAAGGCCGGGGGGCCGGTAGAACACGTTGATGCGTTGGCGCACGGCAATGTTCAACTGCCCCACGCCGTCCTGGCGTCGAGGCACCTCAAGCACATACAGATGCAGCAGAGACTCGTGCTCCTGCGGCATGCCCGAGCCCTGATACAGCACGCGCAAGGTCTGCCTGCCGCCCACCGCCAGGCGTGCAAGCGGTGGCGTGACCACGAATGGCAGCGCTTTGCGAAGCTCACCCGGGGTGTCGTCATCGTCCGCGGCGTCGCTGAGCCAGGCCTGCAAAAGCGCCTCGGACTTGCCGCGATTGCGCACTTCGAGCGTGACTTCGCGATACTGCCCGTCGAAAACCAGCCGTGTTCCACTCAGCGAAACAGCGCCGTGCGCCGCCAGGTCGCTCGTCAAAAGCACAGCCGTCAGCAGCGCCTTGCATGAGCCAGCGAAAGCGCTCATCGGCATATCACCCTGATCCGCTCGTAGGCTCGCGACGGGTCTCTGGGCGGTAGCGAGAATGTTGCCTGACAACGTTGATCGGACCAGCGTACCCACACGCTGCCGGCGTCCTGCTCGCTGAGCACCAGCGCCTGACTGCCGGGATCGACCACTGCCAGCGCCCTGCCCTGCTCATCTTCGACACTGGCGCCCAGCGGCACCTTGCTGCCATCGGTGCGCACCAGTTCGAACTGCACCCGACGGCCCACATTGGCCTTGAAGCGCACCACCGGGATCGCGCCCCTGCGCGGCACGATCTGGGTGATGGCGTTTTCCAGATCGACATCAGCGCCCAACTGCCGGGTATCCAGGCTGACCCAGTTGGTGCGGTAGGCCTGCGCATAAGGCAGAACCGCATAGCCGTTGCCGGCGGTCTCGACGTTACTGAACGACTTCAAGCGGGCACCACCGACATCGGGCACCTGAACCAGTGCAAAGGTTTCCCCCAAGGCCTGCCCAAGGTTCACGCCACCGGCATGCGCTACCAGCGAACCAGCGGCGGACAGGCTGAATGCATCGTAATCCTGACCCTGGCTATAACCGGCCTCGAAACGGCCGAATGCCGTGCTGGTGCTGACCTTGCCTGCGCCGAAACTGCCGGAGGTACTGTCACGTCCAGCCTGTACCGAATAGAACGTGTCGCGATCGCCCGGCACCTGGCCGTTAAGACCGGTCTGCGCGTTGTACTCGCCGCGGCTGTCGCGCACCGCGTTGAAAGACAATCGCGACGAGCCGGGGCTGGATCCAAGCGGCAGGGTCACGCTCAGGGCAATACGATTGTCGGTGCTCGCGTCACCGCTTCGCCCGAAATCCTCGTTGCGTTCGACGGACAGGCTGTAATTGAGCGAACGCCAGGCTGCGTTATAGGACAGGTAAAGTTGCCGGGTCTTGCCGGGCAGGTTCCAGTAGCGCTGCTCTGAAGCAGTCAGGCTCAGCGACGCCGACTGGCCAGGCACTATCTGAGTGATGCTGAGTTCGAGTCGATCCCGCGCCAGACCAGAGGGCAGTACCAGCCGCTGCGGGCCGATATCGCTGACGTGCTGGTTCAAGGTCCGGTATTGCTCGGTCGAATACCGGTAACCGGCCACTGCCAACGTGGTGTCGGTGACGTCCAGCGTGTTGGCATAACGCACCCGCAGGCTCTGACCACTGCGCGCCTGCTGATCCACCTTGCTGATCGATCGGGTGAGGTCCATCGACACCGCGCCCAGCCCGGTGTTTACTCCCGTACCTATATTCCAGGCCTGATAATCCTCGGCCAGTTGCAGCCCGGCAAACCCGGTGATCCGTTCGGAAAGCCCGTAGATCAGGGCTGCGCTGGCAAACGCCGGAGAGGCCTGCTGGTCGTCGTTGTTGTCGACCTGCCCGCTGGCCAGGCTGTAGCGCAACGAGCCTGCGGGAACCATGATCGGCAGCGACGCGTAGGCCTGAGTGAAGGTTCGCACACGCCCGTCGGCTTCGATGACAGACACCGACAAATCGCCATTCGAGCCACTGGGATAAATATCGGCAATCTCGAAAGGCCCGGGCGACACACTGCCGCTGTAAAGCAGAAAGCCGTTCTGGCGAACTTCCACGGTCGCATTGGTTTCGGCAATCCCGCGGATGACCGGTGCATAGGCCCGCTCGCTGTCAGACAACATGCCGTCGTCAGAGACCAGCGCCGCGCCCCTGAAGCGGACACTGTCGAAGACCTGCGAATCGGTAAACGTCTCGCCCAGCGTGAGCTGGCTTTTCAGGGCGGTGATGTCGCGCTGTGCGAACGTACGATTGCTGCGATAACGCCAGGGTCTGTCACTGCCACCCACCAGAGAGGACTCGTTGCGCAAACGCCAGGCACCAACGTTCAGCCCGTTTCGCAGCCCCACGTAGTACTGATCCGTTTCCAGGCCCTTGTTACGCCGACGGCTGCCATTGAAGTTGTAATTGATAAAGCCTGCGGTCTCGCCCTGATCCCAAAGCTCCGGCGACACATAACCGCGGGCACCGCGTGACATCACCGCTTGCGGCACACTGATCGTCAGTCGCAACGCACCGGGCTGATAGTCGACGCGGGCAAATTCGACACGCGCAGGCAGGTCGAAACAGGCCTGGGCAGACACCTCACCTGACGGCAGACGACTCAAGTCCAGACCAAAGCTCTGTAGCATCTCGAGCGACAGGCAGGGCTCGATCAGGCCTGACAGCGGATTTTTCAAAAAGCGGATATCCCGCCTGCCGCTCAGCTTGCGATTGACGTAGATATCAACCCGGTAAGTACCGGGCAGTACGCTATTGGAGCGCAGAAACTCCTGAAGGTCAGCCGGCTGATCGCTTCCCTGGATAAAAGCCGTATTGAATCTGCCTGCGCCGCTGCCACCCGAAGAGGCGGCCGACGCGCTGACCGCAACCATCAACGCCAATCCGAAACCGATACCCCGCGCACAGCGTCGGGGGTGAGGGAGCGCGCACTGGGCAATGACTCCCTTGTTAACTTCTTTGCGCCATTCCATAGCGGTCTTCACTCTACTTCGGCTGTCGCGCGCGTCGCGCAATCCTTTTACACAGACGCAGGTCTGCCGGGCGGTCTTGTCGCTGAGGCCCGACGGTTTGAACAGTGAACGCTGACAGTGGATGCGCCAGCTTATCGGGGCGACGCCTTGCCGGCGTTAACCGGTTGTTTATGGGTAAGGGCTGCCTGATAAGGCACTTGTCCGCCGTAGTCATTGAGACTGACGAAACTCAACAGCAACGGCGCACTTGCCGATGTGTGCTGTAACGGAATACGCAGACGCTGATGCGGCGCCAGCATCTGACTGTCCAGACGGGCAAGTTCGGTGTCATGCTGGCGTATGGAAACCCTCAGCATGGAGACATGATAGGGGCCGGGATTTTCGACCTGTACACCGGTGTCATCGACCCACTGCCAGTTCAGTTTTTCCGGAGCCTGCTGTGGATCACCCTGCAAACCATCAGGCCGGAAGAAGACTTTGATGCGCTGACGTACCGCGATCTGCAGTGTGTTTTCAGCTGCGGCCTGGGGAATTTCCTGAACATTGAGCCATAACACCGATTCACGATCGGTGGGCATGTCGGCACCGGAATGAATGATCCGCAATAGCTGCCTGCCACCCCCGGCCATACGCGCAAGTGCGGGTGTGACAATGAACGGCAGGTTCGGCAGACTTTCGTGAGTGCTGACCGCCGCCACAGGCGGTTCAAGCCAGGACTGGAGGAGAATCTCTCCCCCGCCACTGTTGTGAACACCCAGACTGACCTCTTTATCAGTGCCCTGGTAAATGACTCGCGTCGTATTCAATACAATGCCCGCCTGAACGGTGGATGCGCAGAACACCAACGCAACAAGCATCGTGTAGCGAAAAAAATCGGAAAACATGCTGGCGTTCGCCTTGAATTCGGTAGAGGACAGAGCGAGCACTGCCCGCCCCGCCCGACACGATTACTCGTAATCCATCACGAACGGCAGGAAGCCGTCGGCATTACCCGGATTGGTGGGCGTGCCGTTAAGCACATACACCGCGCCAAAATTGATTTCAGCGGTGGCACCGTTGGCGCCATCCTTGATCAGCGTGGTGTCGACGGTTTCGTCACCACTCAGATCCATCAGCACACTGGACGCATTGAGCAGGCCGATACCGACGCCATCTGCCGCACCGGTGGTGCGCAGGAGTTTCGCGTCGTTGTTGTCCAGGCCACTGCCGTTACGGGCAATAAGGCGCATCTTCACCATGTTGTACTGGTCTGCACCGGCACTGCAGTTGACCAGCAGCTGGATGGGGGCAGCCGTCTCGAATCGGCTTTCGCTCGATACACCGATATCGGAGAAGGACACGTTGCCCAGGTCGATATTGATTTCGCCAGGGTTGGTCCCCGCACTGACACCCGTGCCCGGCCCCACATCGCAGGAGATATTGGTCAGTGTTCCGTTAAAGACCATTGTGCCGTTGTTCGCAGCACTGGCGGTACCTGCCATGCCAACGCCCATTACGCCCAGAACTGCCAATGTAAGAGAACGCTTTTTCATGCTAACGACCTTCCTTGTGTTATTTCGTGTGTGCCCGCTATCGGACGGTGAGCACTATAGAGCCAGGTCTATTTCAATGCTGTCAGCCCGGTAACTTTCACCCCGCAGACAACACAACACGACACGCAGGACAGGTCTGTAGGAATAATTATAAGTCGTGCCCGGCACACTGATAAAAACCCTTTTCCACACAGAAGCGCGTCTTTACTCAGGTACAGACTAGCGACGCCTTGACGGTGGCCGAGGTTATGTATCGTTCATACCTGGCGGGCACTGGACTGCCACTTGAAAACGTGACAGTCCGGACGAGAAAACACAACAGGCAGCTAGTCACTGATAGCTCAACGTAACGACGGCAGCGCTTGCCTGCAGGGCTTCTCCGTCGATAACCACGGCGGCAGGCAATACCTGATACTGCGTCACGAAGGGCATTGCCTGCTCACCACAGACATTGCGTTCGGTGCTCACATGAATAATGACCCCGGGTGCAACTTCCAGCGTTCTCGACTGATTACCGGGCACCGTTATCTCTGTACTGGAAACCCTGCAACTGCTGTTGACGATACTGCCACGCAACGTTATTGCACCGTCCTTTGCCCATGACACAGCGGGAGTAGCCAGCCACAGCGTCGACATGATTGCGACCCACAAGTTTTTATCAAGGGACCGTAACGTCCACATCACTTTTCCGTTCGTTTTCTGACGGCTCATGGCGTACTCCATTCATTGACTCATGCGATAAGTTAAGTTGATGAGAGAATGACCTGCCAGAAACCTACTTAGGAAAATGTAGGAAAACTCCTAGGACTTAATAAACATCTGGACAACTATCTCTTCAACATAGATATCGTCCAATTCCGACTTTTCTTGACTGCACGCCACACCCGCTGGAGGCTTTCTGACAAACCTGACAGCTGAAAGTCATTCTGTTGACCGGGTTTGCAGGCTATAAGGAAGCTGTAAAAAATATCTCTCCCGTACTGACATTTGGCGTTTTCTTCATATGCGCAGAAAGACCCTGACCGTCACCGCTGTCGTTCTGGTGATCGCCTGTGTGGCGATTGCCGGCTGGAAACTGACACGCCCGGCCACGCTTCCCAAAAATGCCGCTGCCGCTGTGCCGGTCAAAGTGATCACGGTCAGTCTTGAAGACGTGCCGCGCTTCGTCACAGGGATCGGATCGGTGCTGTCGCTGCAAAGCGTCGTGATCCGCCCCCAGGTGGATGGGGTGCTGACGCGCGTGCTGGTCAAGGAAGGTCAGCAGGTCAAGGCCGGAGACCTGTTGGCAACGCTGGATGACCGCTCTATCAGGGCTGCGCTGGAACAGGCGCGTGCCCAGTTGGCGCAGAGCAAGGCGCAGCTGGACGTAGCGCAATTGGACCTCAAGCGCTATCGCCAGCTCACCCAGGAAAATGGTATCTCGCGACAGACGTTCGATCAGCAACAGGCACTGGTCAGGCAGCTCGAAGCCACGGCAAAAGGCAACGAAGCGAGCATCAACGCCTCACAGGTGCAACTGTCCTACACTCAGATTCGCTCGCCGGTAACGGGACGGGTCGGCATTCGCAATGTCGATGAAGGCAACTTCCTGCGCGTCAGTGATGCTGCCGGACTGTTTTCAGTGACCCAGATCGACCCGATTGCCGTGGAGTTTTCCCTGCCACAGCAGATGTTGCCGACCCTGCAGGGGCTGATTGCCGAGCGCGACGCTGCGACCGTCAAGGCGTATCAGGGCGACGGCGCGGCCAACGGCCTGCTGCTGGGTGAAGGCACGCTTTCATTGATCGACAATCAGGTGTCGGCAAGCACCGGTACGATCCGCGCCAAGGCTCAATTCAGAAACCCCGGCGAGCAACTCTGGCCAGGGCAACTGGTGACCGTGAAGATCCAGACCGGTATCGAACTCAACTCGCTGAAAGTGCCGCCACAAGTGGTGCAGCGCGGCGTTGACCTGCACTTTGTCTATCGGCTCACTGCCGATAACAAGGTGGAAGTCGTACCCGTCAAAGTGCTCTATCAGGACAGCGAGCAGACGCTGATCAGCGGGCCGCGTGCTGGCGATGTACTGGTCAGCGACGGCCAGTCACGGCTACGCCCGGGAGCAACGGTGGAAGTGATCACCGCGCCTGCTGCGGATGTCGCCAGCGCGCAAGTGGAGCCCGCACGATGAACGGCCGTGGTTCGGTATCGGCGTGGTGCATCGACCATCCGGTGGCCACCTTGTTGTTGACCTTCGCATTGGTACTGCTGGGGGTCATTGCCTTTCCGCGTCTGCCGATCGCGCCGTTGCCGGAAGCGGAATTCCCGACCATCCAGGTCACCGCGCAACTGCCCGGCGCCAGCCCCGAGACCATGGCGTCTTCGGTTGCCACGCCACTGGAAGTGCAGTTCAGTGCGATACCGGGCATGACCCAGATGACTTCCAGCAGCGCACTGGGCTCCACCAACCTTACGCTGCAGTTCACCCTCAACAAAAGCATCGACACTGCGGCCCAGGAAGTCCAGGCCGCCATCAATACCGCAGCCGGACGCCTGCCGGCCGATCTGCCTAGTCTGCCAACCTGGCGCAAGGTCAACCCGGCCGACAGCCCGGTGCTGATCCTCAGCGTGAGTTCCAGTCTGATCCCCGGCACCGAATTGAGCGACGTCACCGAAACCATTCTGGCGCGCCAGCTCAGCCAGATCGAAGGGGTGGGCCAGGTATACATCACCGGTCAGCAGCGTCCGGCGATTCGTGTCCAGGCCGCCCCCGAGAAACTCGCCGCGCTGGGGCTGACCCTGGCGGACATTCGCCAAGCGGTGCAACAGACCAGCCTGAACCTGGCCAAGGGTGCCCTGTACGGCAAGGACAGTATTTCGACCCTGTCTTCCAACGACCAGTTGTTCAAGCCGCAGGACTACGCGCAACTGATTGTTTCCTACAAAAACGGCGCGCCCGTCCAGCTCAAGGATGTGGCTCGGGTCGTCGCGGGCTCGGAAAACGCCTACGTCAAGGCGTGGTCCGGCGATCAGCAAGGCGTCAACATCGCCATCTTCCGCCAGCCGGGCGCCAACATTGTCGACACCGTGGACCGTATCCAGCGTGAATTGCCACGCTTGCAGGAAATGCTCCCGGCCAGCGTCGATGTATCGGTACTCAACGACCGGACCCGCACCATCCGTGCCTCGCTGCATGAAGTGGAACTGACCCTGCTGATCGCGGTGCTGCTGGTGGTCGCGGTCATGGCGCTGTTCCTGCGCCAACTGTCAGCCACCCTGATCGTCAGTGCGGTACTCGGGGTCTCGCTGATTGCCAGCTTTGCGATGATGTACCTGTTCGGCTTCAGCCTGAACAACCTGACACTGGTGGCCATCGTGGTCGCGGTCGGTTTCGTGGTGGACGACGCCATCGTGGTGGTCGAGAACATCCACCGTCACCTCGAAGCCGGCCAAGGCATGCGCGAGGCGGCGATAAAGGGCTCCGGAGAAATCGGCTTTACCGTGGTGTCGATCAGTTTCTCGCTGGTGGCGGCGTTCATTCCGCTGCTGTTCATGGGCGGCGTGGTCGGGCGACTGTTCAAGGAATTCGCACTGACCGCAACCGCGACCATTCTTATTTCGGTGGTCGTCTCCCTGACCCTCGCGCCGACCCTGGCCGCCCTGTTCATGCGCGCGCCCACCCATCACCCGCATCAGAAACCGGGGTTTGGTGAACGCCTGCTCGCCTCCTACGAGCGCGGCCTGCGCAAGGCCCTGGCCCATCAACGGCTGATGCTTGGCATATTCGGCCTGACCCTGGCGCTGGCGGTAGTCGGTTACATCCTCATACCCAAAGGCTTCTTTCCGGTCCAGGACACCGCGTTTGCACTCGGGACCACCGAGGCAGCTGCTGACATCTCCTACCCGGACATGGTGGAAAAACACCTGGAGCTGGCAAAGATCGTCGGCGCGGATCCTGCGGTGCTGGCGTTCTCGCATTCGGTTGGTGTTTCAGGCAGCAACCAGACCATCGCCAACGGCCGCTTCTGGATCTCGCTCAAACCACGCTCCGAACGCGATGTGTCGGTCAGTGAATTCATCGACCGCCTGCGCCCCAAACTGGCCAAGGTCCCGGGCATCGTTCTGTATCTGCGCGCCGGGCAGGACATCAACCTCAGCTCCGGCCCGAGCCGCAGTCAGTACCAGTACGTGCTCAAGAGCAACGACGGCGAATTGCTCAACACCTGGACGCAACGGCTGACTGAAAAACTGCGCAGCAACCCTGCATTTCGCGACATGTCCAACGACTTGCAACTGGGCGGCAGCGTCACGCACATCGACATCGACCGCAGTGCTGCCGCGCGATTCGGCCTGACCACGGCCGATGTCGACCAGGCGCTGTACGACGCATTCGGCCAGCGGCAGATCAGCGAGTATCAGACTGAAGTCAACCAGTACAAGGTGATCCTTGAACTGGACGCCCAACAACGCGGCAAGGCCGAAAGCCTGGCGTACTTCTATCTGCGCTCGCCGCTGACCAGCGAAATGGTGCCGCTGTCGGCGCTGGCCAAAGTCAGTGCGCCGCGCATGGGACCGTTATCGATCAGCCATGACGGGATGTTCCCCGCGGCGAACCTGTCGTTCAACCTGGCACCCGGGGTCGCCCTGGGCGATGCCGTGAGCATGCTCGATCAGGCCAAGAACGAAATCGGCATGCCCGCCTCGATCATCGGCAGCTTCCAGGGCGCGGCCCAGGCGTTCCAGAGTTCGCTGGCCAACCAGCCCTGGCTGATCCTTGCGGCGCTGGTGGCGGTGTACATCATTCTGGGCGTGCTCTATGAAAGCTTCGTGCATCCGCTGACCATCATCTCCACCCTGCCCTCGGCAGGCATCGGCGCACTGTTGCTGCTGTGGATGATGGGGCAGGACTTCTCGATCATGGCCCTGATCGGCGTGGTGTTGCTGATTGGTATCGTCAAAAAGAACGGTATTCTGCTGGTGGACTTTGCCCTGCAGGCCCAGCGCGAGCAGGGCCTCACGCCGCACGAGGCCATTTATGAGGCCTGCATCACCCGCTTCCGACCGATTATCATGACCACCCTCGCCGCCCTGCTCGGCGCACTGCCGCTGATGCTCGGTTTTGGCGTCGGTGCCGAGTTGCGGCAGCCGCTGGGTATAGCCGTGGTTGGCGGCCTGCTGGTGAGCCAGATGCTCACGTTGTTCACCACGCCGGTCATTTATCTGCAACTGGAGCGGCTGTTTCATCGACGCCAACCGGCGCCCGCCGCACCGACGCTGGCCCTGCAAAAGTGAGAGTTGCCCGATGCGCGTGCTGATTATCGAAGACGAAGAGAAAACCGCCGACTACCTGCGTCGCGGTCTGACCGAACAGGGCTATGCCGTGGACGTGGCGCGCGACGGGATCGAAGGCCTGCACCTGGCGCTGGAGAATGACCATGCGATCGTCATTCTCGACGTGATGCTGCCGGGCCTGGATGGTTTTGGGGTGTTGCGTGCGCTGCGTGCGCGCAAACAGACGCCCGTGATCATGCTGACCGCGCGCGAGCAGGTCGACGACCGCATTCGCGGCCTGCGCGAAGGCGCGGATGATTACCTGGGCAAGCCGTTTTCCTTTCTGGAACTGGTCGCCCGCCTGCAGGCCCTGACGCGGCGCAGCGGTGGCCACGAGCCGGTGCAGATCACCATCGCCGACCTGTGGATAGACCTGATCAGCCGCAAGGCGACCCGCGCCGGCCTGCGCCTGGACCTGACCGCCAAGGAGTTTTCGCTGCTCAGTGTGCTGGCCCGACGTCAGGGTGACATCCTTTCCAAGACATCCATCGCCGAGATGGTCTGGGACATCAACTTCGACAGCGATACCAATGTGGTCGAAGTCGCGATCAAGCGCTTGCGGGCCAAGCTCGATGGCCCTCACGAGCACAAGCTGCTGCACACCATTCGCGGCATGGGCTATGTGCTGGAGAACCGCAGTGCGGGTTGATTCGATTGCCCTGCGCCTGAGCGGGCTGTTCGCGCTGGTGGCACTGGTGGTGTTCCTGCTGATCGGCTGGGCCTTGTACCTGCAGGTGGACAAAAGCCTCGATTTGCTGCCCCGTGCAGAGGTGGATGCGCGCTACAGCGTGCTGGAATCGGCGGTCAATCGTTTCGGCAACCCGGAACACTGGCGCAAGATCAAGGCCAAGCTCACCTTGCTCAGTGAAGAGGACAAACGCCTGCGCTTCTGGGTGGTGAGTGACAATCCGCTCTATGAGTTCGGCAATCCCGGTGCGGACATTCGTCGTTTTGCACAGGGGCCGCTGGGCATGCACGACCTGAAGCTGGCGGACCATCCGTTTTCGTTCAAAGTGCTGGTCAGCGAGTTTCCCGCCAAGGAACAGCGTCCGGCCCTGCGCTTTCTGACTGCCATCGACACCGAGACGTTCTGGCACACGCAGCACTCGCTGCTGGTCGCCTTGATCAGCCTGGCCACGCTGGGCATTCTGCTCGCGTCGGCGCTGGGCTACTGGGTCGCGCGGATTGGCCTGCGACCGCTGACCAGCCTTTCGCAGGAAGTCCAGAAGCTCGCCCCGCCAAGGCTGTCCGGACGCTTGCAGTTGTCGCCGCTGCCACCGGAACTCGAGCAATTCGTCGCCTCGTTCAACTCCACGCTGGAACGCGTCGAGCAAGCCTACTCGAGGCTGGAGTCGTTCAATGCCGATGTGGCACACGAGCTTCGTTCACCGCTGACCAACCTGATCGGTCAGACTCAGGTGGCGCTGACCCGTGGCCGCTCTGCCGAGCATTATTTCGAGGTGTTGCAGTCGAACCTCGAAGAGCTGGAGCGCCTGCGCTCGATCATCAACGACATGCTGTTTCTGGCCAGCGCCGATCAGGGCACCAAGGTCAAGGCACAGATCTGCACCTCACTGGCTGAAGAAGTCGCGACGACGCTGGATTATCTGGACTTCATTCTGGAAGACGCGCACGTGCAAGTCCGTGTCCAAGGCGACGCCAGCGCACCCATTGAAAAACCCCACTTGCGCCGCGCGCTGATCAATCTGTTGCATAACGCCGTTCAGCACACTGGCGCTGGTGAAGTGATTGAAGTCAACATCGAATCCCGCGATGCCCATGTCACTGTCAGCGTGACCAATCCGGGCGTAAAAATCGCTCAGGAACATTTACCCAGACTGTTCGAGCGCTTTTATCGGGTGGATGCCTCACGCAGTAACAGCGGCGCCAATCACGGCCTGGGGCTGGCCATCGTCAAGGCGATTGCCTTGATGCATGGCGGCACCGTGTTCGTGAACAGCGACAAGGGCGCCAATACCTTCGGCATCCAGTTGCCTCGCTGACACCTGAAAATACTGACTACATTGACCGTGTTCACGGTCCTCAGTGTGCGTCTGTTCGCAGCGTTTTAAATACAGTTGCTTTATTCACATTCCCTTCATATGGGGCTATAAGGAGCGTGTTATACACGCGTCAATAAGTTCCCCACCTAACTGATAATTTTATTAACCGATTATCAAGAATCATTCGTCTGCAGGTAGAACAACCGATGATGGTGTTTGCGTTTTCTCGGCAAGCCCGGCTCAAATGGACCCGTCCGGAGCTGATATTGATTTTCGGCAGCTCGGTTTCAATGCTCGCCATTCTGGCGATCGTGGCGTCTCTACTGGCCCAGGAGCGCGACGACGCAGCACAGACAGCAGCACGCGCAGCGTCCAATATCGTGCGTTTGATCGATGCCGACGTCATGCGTAATGCAGAACTTTACGACTCTTCACTGCAAGGCATGATCAGCGCGTGGCAGCGTCCGGACCTTCAGCAACTGTCACCTGAACTGCGCCAACTTGTTCTGTTCGATCGCGCCACTGCCGCCTCTTACAAGGGCGACCTGGTATTACTCGATAACCGCGGCGAAATAGTGGCTGATTCTTTGTCTGTCACCCCTCGACACGACAACTTCGCTGACCGCGCCTATTTCAAGGACCATGCAACAGACCGCTCTTTGACGCTACACGTCAGTGCACCGTACAAGACTCGCTGGGGCTACAAGGACTGGTGCATCAGCTTCAGCCGCCGCCTATCGGGGCCCAACGGCGAGTTCATGGGCATCGTGAGCGCAGAGATGCGTCTGGTGTATTTCAAGCACCTGTTCATGAGCCAGAATCTGGGCCGTGACAGCAGCATCAACCTGATCAATACCTCAGGCATTCTGATCGTTCGCTACCCGGAAATGGAAGGCCAGGAGTTGATCGGCAAGGATTACAGCCACAGCCCCAACTTTCAGCGCATCCTTCAGGAAGGCGATGGCAGCTTTGCCGCGATGTCGACGCAGTTGAATGCTCGTCGGCTGTATACCTTCTCCCGAGTCGGCAACTTGCCGCTGATCGTGGTGATCGGGCAATCCGAAGATGAGGTGTATGCCGTCTGGCGACGCAATGCCTGGCTGGTCGGCTCCGCGACCAGCATATTGTGTCTGGGCATTTTGTGGCTGACCTGGCTGCTGTGTCGCGAGCTGAGAAGGCGCCACCGTGCCGAAGATGCACTGGCCAGCCTGGCCGCGACAGATGGTCTGACCGGGCTTGATAATCGCCGCCAGCTTGACGAAGCCATGGAAGTCGAATGGGCGCGAGCGCAACGCTCTGGCAAGCAGCTGTCATTGCTGATGATCGATGTAGATCATTTCAAGGCATTCAATGAGCGTCATGGCCATCAGGGCGGGGACGAGGCGCTGCGTCTGATTGCGCAGACCATCTCATACTGCATCCGTCGTCCGGGCGACCGCGTGGCACGCTATGGCGGCGAAGAGTTCGTAGTTGTGTTGCCGGAAACAGACTTGCCGGGTGCCATGCTGATCGCGGAAAAAATCCGCAAGGCTGCGGAGGCACTTCCGCTGTTCATGAATGCCGAGTATCCCATCACGGTCAGTATCGGGGTCGCTTCGGAGGTCGTCCGTCAGGGAGACAAGCTGGAAGCATTTTTCGGGGTGGCCGACAAGGCGCTGTATCAGGCCAAGGACAATGGGCGCAACCGGGTCGAGTACCGCAGTTCGGTTGCCAGAAAGGTGACAGACCCGGTCTGACCAGCTGCGTTCGGGCATAAAAAAACGCCAGACTGGCTGGCGTTTTTTCGGTTACCGCTGACGCATCGGATTACGATGCGGCGTGGGCTGCACGTGCTGCGTCACGCAGTGCTTTTACTTTGTCGTGGTTGGCCAGAACGCCAGCCTGCTGCTTTTCAATCAGCGCGATAACGTTAGGCGAAACGTTCTTGGCACGGGCTTTTTCCAGCGCTTCGCGGTAAGCCTTCTTGGCAACGTCTTCGCCTTTTTCAACTTCTTCCAGCACGGCCTTGTCGTCGTCGGAAGTAACCATCGACTTCAGGTTGACCCATGCGCGGTGCAGTGCGCCAGATACGCTGGAAGAATCTTCAGGCTTGCCACCCAGTGCGGTCACTTCAGCTTGCAGTTCACGAACGGCTGCAGCGACTTCGGTAGAGCGGTTTGCGAGGAACGATTTCACCTGGGCGCTTTTCGCGTGTTCTGCGCTGGTACGGAAACCTTCTTCACCGTCTTTGCTGGTTTCGATCAGGTCATTCAGGATAGAGATCGTTTCTTTGTTGATATCAGTCATTTGATAATTTCCTAATGGCAGGTTGATACGAAAGTGTTCGATGTATAGGTAATTGCAGACACCGTGCCAGTTTTTGATACGAAAATAACTATTTAAAATCAATGACTTACGAAATTTTCACAATTGGCCGTTCGTGACTTCTGCATGATCTGTCGTTTGGCCTGCATGCAGAATGCACGTATCGTACTGGCTGAAAGAGAAATACAGGCGTATCGCGGATGAATCCGGAAAAACTCAAGCTGCTGGTGACACAGGAAATGCCGTTCGGCAAATACAAGGGTCGGTTGATCGCTGATTTACCGGGGCATTATCTGAACTGGTTCGCCCGGGAAGGCTTTCCCAAAGGAGAGTTGGGAGGTCTGTTGGCGCTGATGCAGGAAATCGATCACAACGGCCTTGGCGCGCTATTGGACCCGTTGCGCACACGTCCACGCCAGTCGTTCAAGGACAAGGGATAAACAAAGAGACGGGCCGGAAAAAAAAACGGTGCTCCGGACCAGGGAGCACCGAAAAGCCATACAACCAACAACAACTTCCTTGTCGGAATCAGCAGTAAGGGCTGACTCCGAAATCCTGAAAATCAGTCAAACAGTGCCATTGCCTGCGCAGTCGCTTCCTGGATACGCCCCCAGTCGCCATTCTTGACCCATGCGTTATCGATCATCCAGGTGCCGCCCACGCACATGACGTTGGGCAGGGCCATGTAGCTCTTGAGGTTATGTTCGTTGACACCGCCTGTGGGGCAGAAACGCACCTCGTTGAACGGCCCGCCCAAGGCCTTGATCGCTGCCACGCCACCACTGATCTCAGCCGGGAACAGCTTGAAGCGGCGATAGCCCATGGCATAGCCGATCATGATTTCCGAGGCGCTGCTGACACCCGGCAACAGCGGCAAAGGGCTGTCGACCGCGGCTTGCAGCAGGTCTTGCGTGCTGCCGGGAGTGACGATGAACTGCGAACCGGCCGCTTCAGCGTCAGCCAGCATCTTGCGGTCCAGGATGGTCCCGGCGCCCACACACAGCTCGGGGCGCTGTTCACGCAGGATACGAATGGCGCTCAGACCGAACGCCGAGCGCAGGGTCACCTCCAGTGCAGTCATGCCGCCAGCGGCCAGTGCATCGGCCAGCGGCAGTACGTCCTGGTCACGGGCGATGGTAATCACCGGCAGAATCTTCGCCTTGGCGCAGAGTTCGTCGATCTGGGCAATCTTGTTCGCCATGCTGGTCAGCGACTGATTATTTTCATTCTGTGTCATGGCGACGGTTCCTTTGTTTGTGGGGCTTATCGGGGCTTATGGGCACCAGTAAATCTCGAGAGACGGGTTGAGAAAGGCACGCACCGGCATCTCGGCGAGGTCGTCGCCTGCCAGCGCGGTGCGCAGAGTGTCGAGTTTGGCCTGACCGGACACCGACAGAATCGGTGAACGCGCCGACGCCAGCAGGCGGCGGGTCAGGGTCAGGCGCTGGTGCGGCACGCTCGGTGCGAGCATGGGCAGGCAGCGGCGCTCACCTTGCAGGTCAAGGGCTTCGCTCAGATTCGGGCTGTTGGGGAACAGCGACGCGGTATGCCCATCGTCGCCCATGCCCAGAATCAGTACATCAATGGGTGGCAGCTCGGCCAGTGCCTGATCGGCAGCCTGAGCGGCTTCCTCGACACTGCTCGCCACGCTGTACAGGCCGAGAAACTTCGCCTTCGCCACAGGCCCCTGCAACAAGTGGCGGTGCAACAGGCCGGCATTGCTGTCGGCATGTTCGGTCGGCACGAAGCGCTCGTCCGCCAGACTGATGACGACCTTCGACCACTCCAGCGGCTGTGCCGCCAGACGCTGGAAGAAGGCGACCGGGCTGCGTCCACCGGACACCACCAGCGTCGCCAGACCGTTCTCGCTGATCGCCTGCTTGAGGCGTTCGGCGACAGTTTCAGCCAGTGCATCGGCCAGTTGCTGCGCTGTGTCGAAATCGTGTGCTACCAGCCCTGCTGGCAGCTTGAGGTCACATGTCGCCATACCAGGATCTCCCGTCGCGAGTAATCAGGGCAATGGAGCTCATCGGCCCCCAGGTTCCGGCCGGGTAAGGCTTGGGCGCATCGCCCGCCTTCTTCCAGCCAGCGATCAACTGATCACACCATTGCCAGGCGTACTCGATCTCATCTTTGCGGACAAACAGGTTCTGATTGCCACGCATGACTTCCAGCAACAACCGCTCATAAGCGTCGGGGACACGAGCGCTGCGGTAGGTGTCGGAAAAATTCAGTTGCAAGGGACCGCTGCGCAGCTGCATGCCCTTGTCCAGGCCCTGATCCTTGGTCATCACCTGCAAGGAAATGCCTTCGTCAGGCTGCAGGCGGATGATCAGGCGGTTGCTGATCTGCAAACGCTGTTCAGGCGCGAAGATGTAGTGCGGCGGTTCTTTGAAATGGATCACGATCTGCGACAGCTTCTGCGGCATGCGTTTGCCTGTGCGCAGATAGAACGGCGTACCCGACCAGCGCCAGTTGCGGATATCGGCACGCAACGCGACGAAAGTTTCGGTATCGCTCTGGGTATTGGAGTTTTCTTCCTCCAGATAGCCGGGCACCGCCTTGCCTTCGCTGTAGCCGGAGGTGTACTGGCCGCGCACCACCTGGGTGGCCAGACGCTCAGGGGTAAACGGGGCCAGTGCCTTGAGCACCTTGACCTTCTCGTCCCGGATACTGTCGGCGGACAGGTCGCTTGGCGGGTCCATGGCAATCAGGCAGAGCAGCTGCAGCAGGTGGTTCTGGATCATGTCACGCAGCTGGCCAGCCTGATCGAAGTAGCCCCAACGGCCCTCGATGCCGACCTTCTCGGCCACCGTGATCTCCACGTGCGAAATATGGTTCTGGTTCCACTGGGTTTCGAACAGGCTGTTGGCGAAGCGCAGAGCGATGAGGTTCTGTACCGTGTCCTTGCCCAGATAGTGGTCGATACGATAAACGCGGTTTTCCGGGAAAAACTGCGCAACAGCGTCATTGACCCGGCGCGAAGAGGCCAGGTCGTGACCGATGGGTTTTTCCAGCACGGCACGCGTGCGCTCAGCGAGGTTGACCGACGCAAGGTTCTCGCAGATGGCACCGTAGACCGAGGCGGGTGTGGCGAAATAGGCGATCAGGGTTTCGGCATTGCCGACGCGCTCGGCGAGTGCGACGTAATCCTCGGCCTTGAGAAAGTCGACATGCAGGTAGCTGAGGCGCGCCAGAAAGCGGCCCAGGTTGTCCGGCTCCAGTTCCGTCTCGGGAATGAAGCGACGCATGGATTTTTCGATGTACGCCAGATGCGACTCTTCGTCACCCGGTTCACGCGCCAGGGCAAGAATTTTTGTGTCTTCATGCAGCAGTCCAGCGCGATCAAGCTGATAAAGAGCCGGGAACAGCTTGCGTACCGCCAGGTCCCCCAAGGCACCAAACAGGGCAAATGTGCACGGTTCAACCGTAATCAAGGGCATAATGTTGGTTCTTTTATCAAGTTAGGCTACAAATACCTTTTTTAAAGGCGTTACTCAAGGCCATATGTAGTAATAACCACAACATTCTGCCTGAAAGCATATTCCAGTGGTGATCAACACAGGCCCTCAGTACGATAGGCCACCTTTGCTACAGGCTAAAGGGCTAATAAAAGCCCAAGGCAAAACCGTTGGTAAATCAGCCCCGACAAGGACTTTGAATGGACCGCGTAAGAAACCTCCTGGAGCAAATCCAGGGTCGACTCGACGAGCTGAACAAGGCCGAACGCAAAGTGGCCGAGGTCATCCTGCTCAATCCGCAGATGGCAACGCGGCTGAGCATTGCAGCGCTTGCCCAGGCCGCCAAGGTCAGCGAGCCGACGGTCAATCGCTTCTGCCGTTCGTTCAGTGTCAGCGGCTATCCGGAATTGAAGCTGCAACTGGCCCAGAGCCTGGCCAGCGGCGCGGCTTATGTCAGCCGTGCGGTGGAAGCGGATGATAATCCGGAGGCCTATACCCAGAAGATTTTCGGCAGTGCCATCGCGTCACTGGACAGCGCCTGCCAGCAGTTGGACCCGGCCTTGATCAGCAAGTCTGTGGACATGCTCATCCAGGCGCGGCAGATCCATTTTTTCGGGCTGGGTGCCTCGGCGCCGGTGGCTCTGGATGCGCAGCATAAATTCTTCCGCTTCAATCTGGCGGTGACGGCGCATGCCGATGTGCTGATGCAGCGGATGATTGCGTCAGTGGCGCATACCGGCGAGTTGTTCGTGATCATTTCGTATACGGGCCGTACTCGTGAGTTGGTGGAAGTGGCGCGTATCGCGCGGGCCAATGGCGCGTCGGTGCTGGGGCTGACTGCAGCCGGTTCGCCGCTGGCTCAGGCCAGTACGGTGAGTCTGAATATTCCTCTGCCGGAAGACACGGATATTTATATGCCGATGACGTCGCGGATCATTCAGTTGACTGTGCTCGATGTGTTGGCCACGGGTATGACGTTGCGTCGCGGTGTCGACTTTCAGCCGCATTTGCGCAAGATCAAGGAAAGCCTGAATGACAGCCGTTATCCGATCGAGGATCAGGGCTGACTGGGTGTCGTTGACTATCGTTCCAACGCTCCGCGTAGGAATGCCTTTCGTGACGCTCTGCGTCACACAGCGGTTCTGTGATCCTCAGGTGGATCCTTGCTGAGCGCGAGTGGAGACGACGCAACTCACCCTGCCAAGCTGGCTTGCAGTTTGAGCTGCACCTGCTCTCCGGGCCGCAGGCTGAAGGTGTCGCCGGAGCCTGAGGCGGCTTCGACACGGACGAAGCCTGTGGTTTCGCTGCCGCATACGCCGAGAAGCGGTCTGCTGCCGGGGTGCCAGACGACGGTGTTGGTGCTGTCGCCGGTGTCGATGTTAAGCCTGCGCTGCCAGATCGGGTCCTGGAGCTGTAGGGCGCCGGCGTGTTCGAATACGCGCTGGCAGGCGCCTGCCACGCGCAGTTCGCCGTGTTGCTGACACGCCTGTCGGCTGAGTTCGTCATAGCCCTGTGCACCGTCGAGCCCCTCCAGCGCGACTTCAGCCACATCACCGATCCGCCAGTACGCGTGCAGCGCATGGCTGAAGTGACACGGCTCGCTGTCCTCGTGACGCGTGCTCAGACGCAGTTCCATGCCCTGCCCCAGTTCAGCATGCAGATCGACCTGCCAGTCCCACAGTTGCAAGCGCCAGTGCAGGCTCACGCCTTCTTCGCACTCACTGCTGTCGATCAGCCTCCAGTCCAGCAAACGCCCCCAGCCGTGCGCCGGCCAGCCGCTCTCGCCGGGATGCCGGCCATACCAAGGCCAGCAGACTGGCACGCCTCCACGAATGGCGCCCACCTGTGGCCACTGAGCGGCACACCAGAGCCAGGGTTTCTGGCCCTGCGGCTGAAAATGCAGCAGTTGCGCGCCCTGACGACTGAACACGGCCTGACATTGCGGGTGGTCGATGACTAGCACATCGCGCAGTTGATGGCGCTCCCACTCGAAAGTCGGTCTGGCACGTCGGGATCGGAAGAAGCGCTGCAATGGATGTTCAGGCAGTTGCGCGTCGTGAGTGGTCATCGCCAATCGCGTCCCTGAAAAATAAAAGGATCAAGCCAAAAAAAACGGGCAGCCAGGCTGCCCGCAAAGCACACACGACCCTTGATCGCGTTACGCGTCAGTCAATAATCAGAACTTCGACTGGATCTTGATGCCCGCTACCAGCGCATCATCAACCTGATCTACGCCACCAGGATGCTTGATGTATTGCAGGTTGGGACGCACGGTCAGCCAGTTGGTGACATGGAAGCCGTAGTAGATTTCAGAGTTGTACTCAGTGCTCTGGACCGGCAGGTAGCCAGGGTTGTCATAGTCATTGATACCGCTGATCTGGTTGGCCAGACGCACGCGATCCTGCACATCGTCGTTGACGTGGATACGGGCAATACCGATACCAATGTCATCTTTCGGACGCGAGTTGAACGGACCTTTGTACGTGAAACCGATCTGCTGGTAGTTGTCGACGAAGTTGGTCGCCTTGTCATGCACGGTGGCGTTGGCAAAAATGCTGAGGCCGCGCGAAGCATCGCCGTCATGCGTGGTCAGTTGTTGCTGAGCCACGACCCACCAGCCATGCTTGCTGCTGTGCGACTTGAACGCTGCGCCAGTCAGCGCTTGCGGCTGACCATTCACGTCTTCATAGACGTCGTTGGCGTTTGGCGTGCTCTTGTAGTAACCGACACGGTACTCACCGGGCAACGAGTTGAAGGATGGAGTCCAGACCAGTTCGACCGGCAGAATCATGCCTTCGGTGCCACTGCCACTGAGCTTGAAGCCGTTGCCTGTTTCCAGGTTGGACGGGTTCTGCTCGTACACACCCACCTGGGCATAGACTTCAGGCGTGATGTTGTACTTGATGCGCAACGCCCATTGGCTGATTGGCCAGTTGTACCAGGTGCTTACGTAGTTACCGACCTGCGAGCCGCAGAATGACAGGTTCTGGAAGTCGCACGGGAAGCTGTTGAAGTCTTCGCCCGGACCGAAACGGCCGGCCTTGACGTCCAGCGCGCCGTCGAAGTACTTCTGCTTGATCCACATCTGCGTCAGACGCCAGGTCTGACCACGGCCCCAGACTTCCTGGGAGGAGCTGAGTGTACCGGCGCGAGGATCGCCGATACGGTCATTGGAGATGTTGCGACCGCTACGTTCGGTGATTGCCAGCTTGAACTCTGCGTCCTGCCAGCCGAGAACTTTCTGCAAATCGACTTTCATGCCCAGCGCGAACTGGTCGCTGTAACGACCGGTGGTGTCGTCGTTGTAGCCGCCCTTCAGGTTGCTGGCCATCTCGGAAACGTATTCCAGCGAGAAGTCATAACCCTTGTCCAGCAACTCGGTGCGCTTGCCACCCCAGTCACCCGTCATCCAGGGTGAATCTGCGGCAAACGGCTCGGCGGCGTGAACGCTGCCTGCCAGACCCATCACACCCAACGCCGACAGCTTGCATACCAACTGGAGCCGGGAAAGCGATTTACCTTTGTTGATCTTCTTCATCCCATCAATCCTCGTTTTATTGTTATTAGCTTTGGTAGACGTGTTACTTCATTCACTGCCCTGTGTTCGCTGGTCGGCCGTGCGTTTTGGCAGCAGACGGCCAGCCAGCGATGCTCGTTGCTGAATCAATTTATCACTTGCGGCTCGACCGGTGACACATTGTTTTCCCGTTCAGCCGCCAGTCGTGCTCCCAGCACCCCAAGACGCTCGCCGCTCTGGGCATCGAAAATCAGCACCCTGGCAGGATCGAATTGCAGGGTAAGGCTCTCGCCCACCTGCGGTGCGACATCCGGGGCGAGGCGACAGCAAACCTTGCTCTGGTTGAGCGTAACGAACACCAGCGTATCCGGACCGGTCGGCTCGGTCACCTGGACCTCGGCACGAATGGTCGGCAGCCCGGTCGATTCAGCGCCGGCCAGCATAATCTGTTCGGGGCGAATACCAAGAATGATTTCTCGATCTTCAAGGCCTGCATCGGACACGCCCACCGGCAGCTCGCAACGGGCCTGACCACTGTCGAGCGCAGCGATCAACTGGCCATCCTTGCGTTGCAGGCGCAGCGGGATAAAGTTCATCGGCGGCGAACCGATGAAACTGGCGACGAACAGGTTGGCCGGATCGGTGTAGATCTGCTTGGGCGTGCCGAACTGCTGGACGATACCGTCCTTCATCACCGCCACCTTGTCACCCAGCGTCATGGCCTCGATCTGATCGTGGGTCACATAAACAGTGGTGGTTTTGAGGCGTTGATGCATCAACTTCATTTCGGTGCGCATCTCGACGCGCAACTTGGCGTCGAGGTTGGAGAGTGGCTCGTCGAACAGGTAGATCTTCGGTCGACGCGCCAAGGCACGGCCCATCGCGACACGCTGCTGCTGACCACCGGACATCTGGCCCGGCTTACGATTGAGCAAGTGCTCAATCTGCAACAGTTTGGCAACGCGCGCCACTTCAGCGTCGATGTCGGCTTGCGGCATCTTGCGGATCTTCAGCCCGAACGCGATGTTTTCACGCACGCTCATGGTCGGATACAGGGCGTAGGACTGAAAGACCATGGCAATGTCGCGGTCCTTGGGGCTGGTGCCGCTGACGTCCTGGCCGTCGATCAGGATCTCACCGCCACTGATGCTTTCCAGACCGGCAATGCAGTTCATCAGCGTGGATTTACCACAGCCCGATGGACCGACCAGAATCAGGAACTCGCCATCCTTGATCGACAGGTCGATGTTCTTGAGGGTGTCCGGCAGATTGCTGCCGTAGGTCTTGTTGACGTTGCGTAATTCGAGAGTCGCCATGATTACCCCTTGACCGCGCCGGCCGTAAGCCCACGCAGGAAATACTTGCCAGCCAGTACGTAGACCAGCAGTGTCGGCAGGCCGGCAATCATCGCCGCCGCCATGTCAACGTTGTATTCCTTGGCACCTGTGCTGGTGTTGACCAGATTGTTCAGAGCCACAGTGATCGGCTGAGAATCGCCGCTGGAGAACACAACGCCGAACAGGAAATCGTTCCAGATCTGGGTGAACTGCCAGATCAGGCAAACCATCACGATAGGCGTGGACATCGGTAGAATGATGCGCCCGAAGATGGTGAAGAAACCGGCACCATCCAACCGTGCAGCCTTGACCAGCGCATCGGGAATGCTGACGTAGTAGTTACGGAAGAATAGCGTGGTAAATGCCAGCCCGTAGACCACGTGAACAAACACCAGCCCGGTGGTCGTGTTGGCCAGCCCCATCTTGCCCAGTGTGAAGGATGCCGGCAGCAGGACGGTCTGAAACGGCAGAAAGCAACCGAACAGCAACAGACCGAAGAACAGCTGCGAGCCCTTGAAGCGCCACATCGACAGCACATAGCCATTGAGCGCGCCGATTGCGGTGGAGATGATCACGGCCGGAACAGTGATTTTTATCGAGTTCCAGAAATAACCATCGACCAGGTCCCAGGCTTTTATCCAGCCGATTGCAGTCACTACGCTTGGCCAGCTCAACAGGTTGCCGGTGCCGATGTCTTCGGGTGTCTTGAAGCTGGTGAACAGCATCACCACCAACGGCACCAGATAAATCAGACAGGCCAGCATCAGCACGGCGTAAATCAGAACACGACTGAAGCTGATGCCCGGTTTGCCAACATGACTAGTCATGGCGTTTGGTCCTCAGCTCGGAATACAGATACGGCACCAGAATCGCCAGGATCGCGCCGAGCATCAGAATCGCACTGGCAGAACCCATGCCCATCTGGCCGCGGCTAAAGGTGAACGAATACATGAACATCGCCGGCAGGTCGGATGAGTAACCGGGGCCACCGGCGGTCATCGCGGCTACCAGGTCGAAACTCTTGATCGCAATGTGCGCGAGAATCATCACGGCACTGAAGAACACCGGACGCAGGCTTGGCAGCACGACGCGCCAGTAGATCATCGGCAAACTCGCGCCATCCATCTGGGCCGCGCGAATGATCGACTGATCGACGCCACGCAGACCTGCCAGAAACAACGCCATGACGAAGCCGGAGGACTGCCATACCGCGGCGATGACCAGGCAGTACACCACGCGGTCCTGGTCAATCAGCCAGTCGAAACGGAAACCTTCCCAGCCCCAGTCGCGCAACATCTTGTCCAGGCCCAGGCCTGGGTTGAGCAGCCACTTCCAGGCAGTACCGGTGACGATCATCGACAGCGCCATCGGGTACAGGTAGATAGTACGAATCATGCCCTCGCGACGAATCCGCTGGTCCAGCAGGACGGCCAGCAGGACCCCGATCACCAGGCTGATTGCAATGAACATCCCGCCAAAGACCGCAAGGTTCTTGCTTGCCACCCACCAGCGATCGTTGTCCATGAGACGCGCGTATTGCGCCAGACCGACCCATTTATAGGAAGGCAGGAACGTCGAGTTGGTGAACGACAGTGCGAATGTCCAGAGGATATAGCCATAGAAACCCACCAGCACGATGAACATGCTGGGGGCCAGCACCAGTTTTGGTAGCCAGCGTTGCAGCGCATCCATTGGCGAGGCTTTGCTGTTCGCAGCGACAGAGCTCATCGGGAGTATCCCATGCGGTGTATCGAATCCAGGCCGCAGCCGCAGGTGAAATCAACCAGGGATTTCAACACTGCGGACGACGGTTAAAGGCGGTTCAGAACGAATTACTTGGCAGACTTGATGGCAGCGCCCAGCTTTTTGGCTGTTTCGGCCGGATCAGCTTTCGGGTCATTGATGTAGTTGGTCACCACATCGAAGAACGCGCCCTGCACTGCCAGCGTAGTTGCCATGTTGTGCGCCATGCTTGGCTGCAGACCACCGGTTTTCGAATCAGCCAGGAAGTCCTTCGCAGCGGTTTGCGCACACGAGTCGAAACCGTATTTGCTCATGTCGGACAGCATGTCTTCACGAACCGGGATCGAACCCTTGTTGATGCTGAAGACCTTCTGGAAGTCCTCGCCCATGGCGACCTTGGCCAGATCCTGCTGTGCGGCAGTCGTGCCCTTGTCTTTCTGCTTGAACACCGCCAGCGAGTCGATGTTGTAGGTAAAGGCTTTTTCGGTGCCCGGGAAGGCTACGCACTGGTAATCCTTGCCAGCGACCTTTTTGGCTGCGGTCCATTCACTCTTGGCCCAGTCGCCCATGATCTGCATGCCGGCCTTGCCATTGATGACCTTGCCAGCTTCCAGGTTCCAATCCTGGCCCTTGCCATCGGCATCCATGTAGGTCGCGACTTTCTTGAGTTCGGTGAGCGACTTGACCATTTCTGGGCCGGTCAACGCGCCGTTGTCCAGATCGACCAGAGCTTTCTTGTAGCCGTCAGCCCCCATTACCGAGAGCACGACAGCTTCAAAGACGGTGCTGTCCTGCCAAGGCTGGCCACCGTGGGCGAGCGGGATGAAGCCGGCTTTTTTCAGCTTGTCGCCTGCCGCGTAAAACTCTTCGAGCGTTGTAGGCGCCTTGTCGATACCGGCTTTCTTGAAGACTTCAGGGTTGATCCACAGCCAGTTGACGCGGTGAATGTTCACCGGTACTGCTACGTAATCACCGTCGTACTTCACGGTGTCGGAGACTTTCTTGTCCAGCAGGGAGTCCCACTTCTCGGACTTGGCGACCTCTTTCAGCGCATCGGTATCGAGCAGGCCGGTAGAGGCCCATTCCTGAATATCCGGGCCTTTGATCTGGGCCACACCGGGAGGATTTCCGGCAACCGCACGGCTCTTGAGCACGGTCATGGCCGTGGAGCCGCCGCCGCCTGCAACGGCGCCGTCCTTCCAGGTAAAGCCGTCCTTTTCAACCTGAGCTTTCAGAACATCGACTGCAGCCTTTTCGCCACCCGACGTCCACCAGTGCACGACTTCTACGGTGCCTTTGGATTCAGCGGCATTAGCGCTCAGAGGGAACAACGAAGCGAGAGAGATGACAACAGCGAGACGTGACATGGAATTCATCGAATTGACCTTTCTTGTTGTTATGCATGAGCAAGTCTGGTGCTTGCGCTTCGTGGGAGTCTAACCAAGCCTGACGCGCCGACAGTAACGAAGGGACGCGTGATTGTCACAGGATGGTGACAATTGAAATCCCGGTGCAATCGCTAGCCAAAAGTCACTGTGCAGCGCGTCATTCCACAGTTCTCGGCAGGTACAACGTTACCCGCAACCCTCCGTCACGCAGGTTCTGCAGGCTGACTTCGCCGCCATGACTGTGGGCAATGTTGCGAGCGATGCCCAGGCCGAGACCGTAGCCCTGCTGCTGATTGCCTGCCAGACGGAAATGCGGTTCGAAAACGTGTTCGAGACGCTGCTCGGGAACGCCAGGACCTTCGTCATCGACATGCAGTACGAACGCCTGGGCATCGTCCTCGACTTTCAGATGCGCGCGATCACCGTATTTGAGCGCGTTATCGATCAGGTTGCCGATGCAGCGCTTGAGCGCCAGCGGTTTGCCTGAATAGGCAGCCTGAGCCTCACCCTGCTGCGTGACCCGCCCATTACCGTCAGCAAGCAGCCAGGGTTCGACCAGACATTCAAGCAGCGCGTTGAGGTCTACCGGCTCGATGTTTTCATGAATATCAGTGTCCTTGACGCACTGCAGCGCGCCTTTGACCAGCAGCTCCAGTTCATCCAGGTCGCGACTGAATTTGCGTTGCAGTTGCTCGTCCTCGAGCAGCTCGACCCGCAAGCGCAAACGGGTGATGGGCGTACGCAAATCATGGGAAATGGCACTGAACAACTGCCCCCGCTCGGTCAGGTAGCGACTGATCCGTGTGCGCATGGCATTGAACGCCCGGCTGACCTCGATGACTTCGCTGCCGCCGCCCTCGACCACAGGTTCGACGTCCGCGCCCAGGGACATGTCCCGTGCGGCCCGCGCCAGACGCTTGAGCGGGCGGCTCTGCCAGTGCACCAGCAAGCCGATGAACAACAGCAGAAATGCGCTGGTCAGGACAATGAACGAGACCTGCTGAAGAGGCAGCTCCTGCTCCTCCAGCGAGGTGTAGGGTTCGGGCAGCAGCGAGGCAATGTAGAACCACTCGCCCGGCGCCATTTCGATTTGCGTGACCAGCACCGGCGGGTTCACCGGCTCGAGTGTCAGCGCGTAATGCGCCCACGAACGCGGCAGCTCGTCGAGCTTCAGGCCGCTGTTGAAGATCCGCAGTTCTTCGGGCCGCGCGAACCATACGGTGATGTCCGGACCATTGCCCAATCGCTGGCGCAGCACCTCGCCCACCACGTCCAGCACCGCCTGCTTGCGAGGGGTGGGCTGCATGATCTGCATGTCCAGCGGGTGATCGTTGAGTGACACCACGAACCGTGTGCCACCCATACTGCGTAACTGGTCGAGCACCATGGGCCGGTAAGCCAGCGGCAATGAGCGAAAGTAGCTGACACTGGCCGCCATCGAGTACGCCAGACTGCGCGCACTGGTCACCAGGCCTTCCATCTGCGTGGCACGCAACTGTGACAGCCAGATCACGCTGGACAGCGCCTGCGCCAAAAAAACTGCCAGCAAGGTCAGCAGCAACATGCGCCCCAGCAACGAGCGCGGCAGCGGCAGGCCGGTTCTCTTCGTGCCTGCCCCTGTCGGTTTAATAGCCGTTGCCCGCTTGCGAGTTGACGTTTGCGGCCAGCAGGTAACCACTGCCGCGAATAGTGCGGATCAGACGCGGTGACTTGCCGGTGTCGCGCAGACGCTGACGCAGGCGACTGACCGCCATGTCGACGATGCGCTCCAGCGGCATCAACTCACGCCCACGTGTGGCATTGCCGATGGTGTCGCGGTCGAGAATCTGCTGGGGGTTGTCGAGAAACAGTTTGAGCAGTGCGAAGTCGGCGCCGGACAGAATCACCTCTTCGCCGTCATTGTGAAACAGCCGGTGGCTGACCATATCGAGTCGCCACTCATCAAACAGGATCACGTCGCCACCCGGACGCTCCTGACCGAACTGGGCACGTCGCAACAGCGCCTTGATGCGGGCCTGAAGCTCGCGCGGGCTGAACGGCTTGCCAAGGTAATCATCGGCCCCCAGTTCCAGACCGATGACCCGGTCGGCTTCGTCCGAGCTGGCGGTCAACATGATGATCGGCACATGCGGCTGACGCGGGTGCTGGCGGATCCAGCGACACAGACTGAAACCGTCTTCATCGGGCAGCATGACGTCCAGGATCAGCAGATCGCTTGGTTCGTCATTGAACGCTCGACGGAAATCCGCGCCATCGCCCACTGTGCGCACCTGAAAACCGGCGCGGCTCAGGTAGGTGTCCAGCAACTCGCGAATTTCCTGATCGTCATCCACCAACAGGATCGATTTACTGACTGAGCTCAAGTTGAAGCGTCCTTGTCTGGCTGTTAATTTTTGTTGTTATGCCATATCGCTCAGATCTGCGCACCAAACGCCTGCTGCAGGGCCACGCCTGAACCCATGAGGCCCGGGTATTCGGCCGTGACCAGCCACACCGGCAGGCCATTGAAATAGTCGCTCATGACGCCCTTCTCGGCCATGGCGCGCTTGAACCCGCTGTTGATGAAGAACTCAGTGAAGCGCGGCACCACGCCGCCGACGATATAAACCCCGCCGAGGCTGCCCAGGGCCAGCACATGGTTGCCGACCACTCTGCCGAGAAACACGCAGAATTGTTCCAGCACTGCCGCAGCTACCGGGTCGCCCGAGAGCGCAGCGGTAGTGATCGCCGCAGGCGATTTGAGCACCGGCTCGATGTCGTCCAGCGCGCAGCTGACCTGATACAGCAACAGCAAGCCCGCACCGCTGAGCACGACTTCGGCGCTGACATGTTCATGCTCGGCCATCAGCCGCGTCCACAGCAGCGCCTCACGCGCGGTGCCGATGGGCAGGTCGGCATGACCGCCCTCGCCCGGCAACGCCATCCAGCGACTGCCGTCGAGTTTGATCAGCGTACCGACGCCCAGCCCGGTCCCCGGCCCCACCACCACGCGCGGCCGATCAGGCTTGCCGACACCGTGGCAGACCGTCAGGTATTCATCATCCTTGAGCCGGGTCATGCCCAGCGCCATGGCGGTGAAATCGTTGATCAGCAGCAGTTCATCGACCTGCAGGTCGGCGCAGAACGCCTTGCGGCTCAATTGCCAGTGGCTGTTGGTGAACTGGAAAAAATCGCCATCGACAGGCCCGGCCACCGCCAGGCACACATGACCGATATCGCCGCGCTGCAGCTCCAGGTCCTGCAGATAGACTTCGATGGCCTTCTCCGGGCCCGCGTAGTCAATGGTCGGGAATACCCGGACAGAATGCAGCGTGTCGTCTTCCCAAATGGCAAAACGTGCATTGGTACCGCCTATATCACCGACCAGGGCCAACTTCACTTAAGCGTCTCCAGACTAGAGGTAAAGGCGCTGGCGCCTTGCTCTGCGGAGCTGAAGGCCATGCGCATGAATCCAAAAAGCTCGCGACCGCAGCCGACACTGTTGTCGATCTGGTTGATGGCCGGTTCTCTGGCGGCCAATTCTGACGCTTCGACCAGCACTTGTAACGTGCCTTTTACACCATCCACGCGAATCACATCGCCATTGCGTACCAGCGCCAATGGGCCACCATCGAACGCCTCCGGGCAGACATGAATCGCCGCCGGGATCTTGCCCGAAGCGCCCGACATGCGTCCATCGGTGACCAGCGCTACCTTGAACCCGCGATCCTGAAGGACCCCCAGAAACGGCGTCATCTTGTGCAGCTCGGGCATGCCGTTGCAACGCGGGCCCTGGAAGCGCATCACGGCGACGAAATCGCACTCCAGCTCGCCGGCCTTGAAAGCGTCGGCCAGCTCTTTCTGATCCTGGAACACCTTGGCCGGTGCTTCGACGATCTGATGCTCCGGAGCCACCGCGGACACTTTCATCACGCCGCGCCCCAGGTTGCCTTCCATGACCCGCAGCCCACCTTCCGGCGAGAACGGACGGGCCACCGGGCGCAGTATATTTTCATCGAGGCTTTCGAGCGGCCCTTCACGCCAGACCAGTTTGCCGTCCTCCAGGAACGGCTCCTTGGTGTAACGGCTGAGTCCATAACCGGCCACGGTATTGACGTTTTCGTGCAGCAGACCGGCAGCCAGCAGCTCGCGGATCAGGAACGACATGCCGCCTGCCGCCTGGAAGTGGTTGATATCGGCTTTGCCGTTGGGGTAGACGTGACTCAGGGTTGGCACCACTTCAGACAGATCGGCCATGTCCTGCCAGGTCAGTTGAATGCCAGCAGCCTGAGCAATGGCCGGCATGTGCAGCGTATGGTTGGTCGAGCCACCTGTCGCGTGCAGCGCAACGATGGAATTGACCAGCGAGCGCTCGTCGACGATTTCGCCGATCGGCATGAAGCTGCCACTCTGCTTGGTCAGACGCGTCACCTGGCGGGCCGCCTCTGCGGTCAGCGCATCACGCAATGGCGTGTAGGGATTGACGAACGAAGCACCAGGAAGGTGCATGCCCATGACTTCCATCAGCAACTGGTTGGTATTGGCGGTGCCGTAGAAGGTGCAGGTTCCCGGACCGTGATACGACTTCATTTCCGAGTCGAGCAGCTCTTCGCGGGTGGCCTTGCCTTCCGCATAACGCTGCCGTACGTCGGCTTTTTCCTTGTTGGAGATGCCTGAAACCATCGGTCCGCCGGGCACGAAGATGGTCGGCAGATGACCGAATCGCAATGCGCCCATCATCAGACCCGGCACGATCTTGTCGCAGATGCCCAGCATCATGGCGGCGTCGAACATGTTGTGTGACAAGGCAATCGCCGTGGACATGGCAATCACTTCACGACTGGCAATCGCCAGTTCCATGCCCGGCTCGCCCTGGGTGACGCCATCGCACATGGCCGGTACACCGCCCGCAAACTGACCGACCGAACCAATGTCACGTAATGCCTGTTTGATCTGGGCTGGAAAGTGTTCGTAGGGCTGATGCGCCGAGAGCATCTCGTTGTAGGAAGAGACGATTGCCACGTTGGCGGCGTTCATCAGACGCAGGCTTTGCTTGTCTTCCGGTCCGCAGGCGGCGACGCCGTGGGCAAAGTTGGCGCATTGGAGCTTGCCGCGCATCGGGCCATCGCTCGCTGCGCCGCGAATCAATTGAAGGTAGCGCTGACGGGTATCGCGACTGCGGGCGATGAGACGCTCGGTTACTTCAAGGACGCGGGGATGCATGTGATGAACTCCAGGCTAACGTCTAAGGTCACCCGTAAAGACGGCTCCGGTTTTCGAGCAGTGACTGTCAGGGAGCAAAACCCTGATCTCGATCAACTGGGAGTGCCTTTCAGGCTTGTAGTTGTAGATAAAACAAAATATTGCCACTAAAAAGGCTTGTTTTCTATTTCTATGAGAATAATCTTGTAATTCCAACAACAAATTCAGAAGGACGGCTGTATGACTCTTCGTATTGCAATCAACGGTTTTGGCCGAATCGGCCGCAACGTCCTACGCGCACTGTATACCCAAGGCTACCGTCAGGACCTGCAGGTCGTCGCCATCAACGATCTTGGCGACAGCGAAATGAACGCACACCTGCTGCGCTTCGACACTGTACACGGCCCTTTCAGCGGCACGGTCGAGTGTGACAAGGACAGCCTGACCGTCAATGGTGACCGTATTTCGGTCAGTGCCATCCGCAATCCGGCCGAGCTGCCGTGGAAAGCGCAGGACATCGACGTGGTGTTCGAATGCACCGGTCTGTTCACCAGCCGCGACAAGGCTGCCGCGCACCTCACCGCCGGTGCACGCAAGGTGATTATCTCCGCGCCAGCCAGCGGTGCCGATGCCACCATCGTCTATGGGGTCAACCACGACACGCTGCGCCAGTCGCACCAGATCATCTCCAGCGCCTCGTGCACCACCAACTGCCTGGCCCCGGTCGCTCAAGTGCTGCATCGCGAGCTGGGTATCGAAAACGGCCTGATGACCACCATTCATGCCTACACCAACGACCAGAACCTGATCGATGTCTACCACACCGATCCGTACCGCGCCCGCTCGGCGACGCAGTCGATGATCCCGAGCAAGACCGGCGCTGCCGAAGCGGTGGGCCTGGTACTGCCGGAGCTGGCAGGCAAACTCACCGGCATGGCGGTACGCGTACCGGTCATCAACGTTTCGCTGGTCGACCTGACCGTGACCCTGAAGCGTGAAACTACGGTCGATGAAGTCAACGCGCTGCTGAAAGAAGCCAGTCAGCATTCCAAAGTGCTCGGTTACAACGCCCTGCCGCTGGTCTCCCACGACTTCAACCACAACCCGCTGTCGTCGATCTTCGATGCCAACCACACCAAGGTCAGCGGCAAGCTGCTCAAGGTACTGTCGTGGTACGACAACGAATGGGCGTTCTCCAATCGCATGCTCGACAACTGCCTGGCACTGCATAACGCGCAGTAACGGCGCAGCCGCGCTGAAGCATGTGCAGCGAGAGGTGTCCGGGTCATGGACGCTCGCGACCATGCTCAGCGCATGGCAGATCGATGCACTGCGGGTGGTGAAACTGTGCAGGCATGAAAAAGCGCCCGGTGCTGTTAAGCTGACCGGGCTCCCCGAACCTGCCTGTAGAGACCATGACGTACAAACCACCCGGCTCAAGACTTTCACGCCTTTTATACGGCATCCTCGCCTATACCGCGTTGGGCATAGGCATCGTTGCGATCTTCGTTCCCGGCCTGCCAACCACCGAGTTCATTCTGCTGGCCGCCTGGGCGGCAACACGCAGTTCGCCGCGGCTGAACGCCTGGCTGGAAAACCACCGCGTGTTCGGGCCGATACTGTACAACTGGCGTAATGGCCGACTGGTCGCGCGCAAGGCCAAGATCAGCGCCACCATCAGCATGCTCGTCTGTGCCGTGGTGATGCTGAGCCTGATCGGCCATGCCTGGTGGCTGTACCTGGCACTCTCGGGGATGGCGCTGGGCAATCTATGGATCTGGTCGAGGCCGGAACCGGACAAGATCGATCGTTAAGCGCAGGCATGAAGCGAGCGGTACTCTGCGCAAGGCTGAACCGTCCGCTCGCGAGGGGTGTCTGACTGAGCACACTCACCACTTGATGGAGTCACTTCATGTACGAGCCAGGCCATCTGCACCTCACCCACGTGGCGCTTCAACCGTCGGATATCAGCTATGACATCCACTTGCGCTACAACGTGGAGGAAGATCCCAAGCAAGGCACGTCCATGCACTTCACCATGCAGGGCGCAATCAACGGCAAGTCGTTCGAAGAGCAATTCCAGCTGCCCCGTGACCTCGCCTTCAACTTCGCCCACGACGCGAGTCGCATCGCAATAAGGCACGGCTTGCCCAACTCGGCCGCACTGCCCATCGCCCAGCACAAGGACTACGACCGAATGTTCGCGGACATTCGCGACAAACTCCACGCCAAGTCAGGTGACCCGGTGAAACCGGAGCATCTGGAGTAAGCCAGCGCTGTCGAGGCCCGTAGAACGCCAGCGGGCAATAGCGGGAGGAATGAGGCACCGGAGAACACCATCGTGCCCACGCTGGAGCGTGAGCAGCGATAGGTGTGTGCAAGTCCACAAGCGGATTTCACCAAACCTGCCGCCACAAGGCATACTTGCCGACTTCTCATTCGCGAACCGTCATCGCCCCATGCGCATCCATGTCAGCTTCATCGACCGCGTCGGTATCACCCAGGAAGTGCTGGCGATTCTGGGTGGACGCAATCTGAATCTGGACGCAGTGGAGATGGTGCCGCCCAATGTGTACATCGATGCGCCGACGCTCAGCCATCAGATGCTCGAAGAGCTCAAGGACGCGCTGTTTCGGGTCCGAGGTGTGGAAGCGATCACTGTGGTCGATATCCTTCCGGGGCAGCGTCGCCACCTGCAACTGGACGCGTTGCTCGCCGCCATGACTGACCCGGTGCTGGCTCTGGACAGCGCCGGGCACGTGCTGCTGGCCAACCCGGCACTCATCGCGCTGATTGGCCGGGAGCCCGCGGGTGAATCCATCGGTGAGCTGTTCAGCGACCCCAGTCTGCATGTCGCGTTGCTGGAAAACGGCTTTCGTCTGCCGCTGCGCGAGATCAACCTGAACGGTGAAGCCCTGCTGCTGGACGCCACGCCGATTACCGAAGCCGGCGCGCTGATTACCCTGTACCTGCCCAGCCGAATCGGCGAACGCCTGTCGGCCTTGCACCATGATCACGCCGAAGGTTTCGACGCCCTGCTTGGCGACTCAGCCGCCATTCGCACCCTCAAGGCACGGGCGCAACGGGTGGCGGCGCTGGATGCACCGCTGCTGATTCAGGGTGAAACCGGCACCGGCAAAGAGTTGGTTGCCCGCGCCTGTCACGCCAGCAGCGCCCGCCACGGCGAGCCGTTCCTGGCTCTGAACTGCGCAGCGCTGCCGGAAAACCTCGCTGAAAGCGAACTGTTCGGCTATGCCCCGGGTGCCTTTACCGGGGCCCAGCGTGGCGGTAAACCTGGGCTGATGGAACTGGCCAACCAAGGCACCGTATTCCTCGATGAAATCGGCGAAATGTCACCCTATCTGCAAGCCAAATTGCTGCGTTTTCTCAACGATGGCAGCTTCCGCCGCGTCGGTGGCGATCGGGAAGTAAGGGTCAATGTGCGCATTCTCAGCGCCACCCACCGCGATCTGGAAAAAATGGTCAGCGAAGGCACCTTCCGTGAAGACCTGTTCTACCGCCTCAACGTCCTCAATCTGGAGGTTCCGCCGTTGCGCGAGCGCGGTCAGGACATTCTGTTACTGGCCCGATACTTCATGGAACAGGCGTGCGCACAGATTCAGCGTCCGGTCTGCAGGCTCGCACCCGGCACCTACCCTGCCCTGCTCGGCAACCGCTGGCCAGGCAACGTGCGGCAATTGCAAAATGTGATTTTTCGCGCGGCCGCCATCTGCGAACACACTCAAGTGGATATAGGCGACCTGGATATCGCTGGCACCGCCGTGGCGCGTCAGAACGACAGCTCGATCGACAGTCTCGAACATGCCGTCGAAACCTTTGAGCGCAATCTGCTGGAAGAGCTCTATGCGGACTACCCTTCCACCCGCCAACTGGCCAATCGCCTGCATACCTCGCACACCGCAATCGCTCATCGCCTGCGAAAATATGGAATTCCCGACAAGCGTTAGTCGATTAGCGTCATTTATCGAAAATATATTCCGAGAAGTTTCATTTAATAACTAATCTGCCGATAACGATCTGGTATTGTCCATGAACCTCTTATCATCCATTTGAATGGATGTCCGTAGTGTGATTACGGCCGTAATGGCATAAAGGTCAGGTAGTACCGGGAAGTCATATGCCAACCTCGCCAGTGGACCGCCCGCTCGTCGATGCTCAGTCTCGCGCTGAAAAAATCGTCGAATCCCGCCGCCAGAAAATCCTCCTCAAGACTGGTGCACTGCAGGATGCCATTTTCAACAGCGCCTATTTCTCCAGCATCGCAACAGACGAACACGGCGTTATCCAGATATTCAATGTCGGCGCCGAACGCATGCTCGGTTATCACTCCGAGGACGTTGTTGACAAAATCACACCTGCCGACATCTCCGACCCCGCCGAGCTCATCATCCGCGCAGCAGCCCTCAGCCATGAACTCAACACGCCCATCACACCGGGCTTCGAGGCTCTGGTGTTCAAGGCTTCGCGTGGCATCGAAGACATCTACGAACTCACCTACATCCGCAAGGATGGCAGCCGCCTGTCGGCCATGGTCTCGGTCACATCGCTGCGCGACAGCGCCGAAACCATCATCGGTTATCTGCTGATCGGCACCGACAACACTGCGCGCAAACAGGAAGAAGAAGCTCAGGCATTGCTGGATCAGCGCTTGCGGGACCAACAGTTCTATACCCGCTCGCTGATCGAATCGAACATCGATGCGCTGATGATGACCGACCCGCAAGGCATCATTTCCGATGTCAACAAGCAGATGATGGCGCTGACCGGACGCACCCGCGACGAATTGATCGGTGCGCCCTGCAAAAACTTCTTCACCGACCCGGCGAGTGCCGATGCCGCGATCAAGCGCGTGCTCAGCGAGCACAAGGTCAGTGACTACGAACTTACCGTGCGGGCCTATGACGGCACTGAAACCGTGGTGTCCTATAACGCTGCCACCTTTCACGACCGTGACCGCAAGCTCAAGGGTGTCTTCGCCGCAGCCCGCGACGTGACCGAGCGCAAGCGTTTCGAGCGAACACTGGAAGAAAAGAATATCGAGCTGGAACACGCCAGCCACATGAAGTCCGAGTTTCTTGCCACCATGTCGCACGAACTGCGCACGCCGCTGAACGCCGTGATCGGTTTTTCCGAGGCACTCAGAGACGGCATGGTCGGCGACATGACCGATGCCCAGCGACGCTACATAGGCGATATCTTCAATAGCGGCCAGCATCTGTTGTCACTGATCAATGACATCCTCGACCTGTCCAAGGTCGAGGCCGGCATGATGACGCTGGAGCTCGAATCGGTGGATCTGGACGAACTGCTCGGCAACAGCCTGCTGATCGTTCGCGAGCAAGCCGCACTGCAACATATCCAGCTGAAGCTGGAAACAGAGGCCGACTTCGGCGTGCTCGAGCTCGACCGGCGCAAGACCAAACAGATCGTCTACAACCTGCTGGCCAACGCCGTGAAATTCAGCGAGCCCGGTGGCTGGGTGACACTGGGGGTGCGTCTGGTGCCGCTTGCTCAGGCAGGCCTTATCGACGGTGACTGGCCGACATACGGATTTGCGCTTCCCTCCAGCGACTGTGAGCAGTTTCTGGAACTGAGTGTCAGCGACACCGGAATCGGCATCGCCCAAAGCGACATGAACACGCTGTTCAAGGCGTTCAGCCAGATCGACAGCGGCCTGGCACGCAAATTCGAAGGCACCGGACTGGGCCTGGCGATGGTCAAGCAGCTCGCCGAACTTCACGGCGGCTGCGTCGCAGTGGCCAGCGTGAAAGACCTCGGCGCACGCTTCGTTGTGTGGCTGCCCATCCGCTCACCTGAATCAGCGGAGGCACGATGGCCCAGATCCTGATCATTGAAGACAACGCGGCGAATATGCGTCTGGCAGAGCTGTTGCTGACCAGCGCCGGGCACGCTGTGCTGTCGGCCGTCGATGCCGAAAGCGGCCTGAAACTGGCTCGCGAGCGCCAGCCCGACCTGATCCTGATGGACATCCATCTGCCGGAAATGGACGGCCTGACCGCCACGTCGCTATTGAAGAAAGACGCCGGCACAGCCGCGATCCCGGTGATCGCACTGACCGCGATGGCCATGAAGGAAGACAAGGAGAAGATCCGCCTGGCGGGCTGCAACGCTTATGTTATCAAGCCGTTGCGCTACAAGGAGTTGTACCGGGTCATCGACACCCTGCTGGAAAAAAATCTGCCTCAACAGTCCATTACCTGAGCATTCGATATGACCCAGAGCGCCGCGACCATCCTGATCATCGATGACGACGTCCATGTCCGGGACCTGCTGGAGGTGCTCTTGCAGAACCAGGGTTATCGGACACTGACGGCGGAATCAGGCGAGCTGGCGCTGGCCATGGTCAAACAACAGGCACCCGACCTGATCCTGCTCGATATCATGATGCCGGGCATGGACGGCTATGAAGTCGCCACCCAGCTCAAGGCCGAAAAGGGCACCGCCAATATACCGATCATCATGCTCTCGGCTCTCGACGAGCAGAGTGCCCGCCTCTCGGGACTGGAGGCCGGGGCCGAGGAATACCTCAACAAGCCTGTGGACAGCGCCGAACTGTGGCTGCGTGTGCGTAATCTGCTGCGCCTCAAGTCCTTTGGCGACTACCTGAAAAGCCACAGCCTGATCCTCGAAGACCAATTGCAGCAGCGCACCATCGATCTCGAGCGCTTTCGCACGGTGATGGACGCTTCCGAAGACGCGATTTTCCTGATCAACCGCAACACCATGAGCCTGATCGAATTCAACCGCCGCGCCTGCCAGTTGCTCGGCTACACCGCTGAGGAACTGTCACACAAGACGCCTGCCGAACTGGGCGAAACGTCCATGGAGCAGCTTGAGGTCGTGTACGACCAGATCATTGCCGGCAAAGGCCCCAGCGAGCCACTGGAAACCCAGATTCGCGACAAAAGTGGCCGGGATGTCGAGGTCGAAATCCATCGCCAGGCGTACCGCACCGGCGAGGACTGGGTCATCGTCGGCATCGTGCGCGACATCACCCGGCGCAAGGAAAGCGACCAACGCCTGCTGACCATGGCCCACTACGACACGCTGACCGGCCTGCCCAACCGGGACCTGTTTTTTACCAGCCTGCAAATGGGCATGACCCAGGCGGCCATCAGTCGCTGGAAGCTGGCGGCCCTGACGGTCAATATCGACGGTTTCAAGAACATCAACGAAACCTGGGGGCATGTGCTGGGCGATGAGGTGCTGCTGGAAGTCAGCCGCCGACTGTCGAACTGCCTGAATGCCAGCGACACCCTTGGCCGCGTGGACGGCGATCAGTTCGCCCTGATTCTGATGCTCCGTCCCGGCCAGGCGGATACCCGGCAAACGCTCGAGCGCATCCGCAACGCATTGCGAGCGCCCTTCCACATAGAAGGCCAGAGCCTGGTCATGACCGCCAGCATCGGTATTGCGCTGTACCCGGAGGACGGCGAAGACTCACGCGAGCTGATCAGACACGCCTACACCGCCATGAACAGCGCCCGAAAAATCGGCCCGGACAACTACCGGTTCTATACGCCGCAGATGAACGCCGATGTTTCGGCACGCCTGGACCTTGAGGCTGCCCTGCGCGAAGCCGTGCGTAATCAGTCCTTCGAAATCGTCTACCAACCCAAGCTGGACCTGAACAACGACCGCATATGCGGGCTTGAGGCGCTGTTGCGCTGGCCACGCCCAGGCCATCAAGGCGTTTCGCCCGCTGTATTCGTTCCTGTGCTGGAAAGCCTCGGCCTGATCGGTGAAGTCGGCAACTGGGTGGTCGACAGCGTCTGCGCGCAGATCGCGCGCTGGCAACGCTCCGGGCTGGGCTTGTTTCAGGTAGCGGTCAACATTTCGGGGCAACAGATTTCCAGCAGCAGCCTGGTGGCCGACATTCGTCAGGCCCTCGAAAAACACAATGTTGCGCCGCAGTGGCTTGAGGTCGAACTGACAGAAAGTTCGCTGATGGAAAATACCACGCACACCATCGCCACCCTGGGAGCGTTGCGGGCCAATCGCGTGAGTATTTCCATCGATGACTTCGGCACCGGCTATTCAAGTCTGGCGTACCTGCGCCGCTTTCCTATCGACAAGCTTAAAATCGACATCGCATTCATTCGTGAAGTGACCAGCAATCCACAGGACGCGGCCATTGCCAGAGCCATCATCGAGCTGGCTCACAGCCTCGACCTGCAGGTGATCGCCGAGGGTGTGGAAACCCCGGAACAACTGGCGTTCCTGAGGGAAAACCACTGCGATCAAATCCAGGGTTATCTGATTAGCAAGCCGCTGCCGCTTGAAGAGCTCGAAACATTTTTGTGCTCACCGGAAAAGAAAGCTGCGTCAAGTAAAGGGTGACGCGCGACCGATGCGTCCGACCTGCTTGAAAACGATGACCACTTCGGGATGGATGCACTCACTGCAACCCATTCGTAACGAAAACGCTCCACTGTAACGATTTCACTCCAAAACACTTCATTCCGTGCGTATCAAGGCCTTGATCAGTCAGGTATTTTCAAATACCTGACGACTGTAGCGTTTTCGCTACACCCAAGATCTACAGGCTCAGCTAAAAAACATACAACCCTTTGATTTAATTAAAAAAACAAAACATGGCCGCTAAATTGCTAAGCCATATCTCATATTGTTCGCGTGCTGCGCGAGCCCTGTTCTCCTAGGAGTTTGTATGAGCGATTTGCGATTCACCGTTGACCATGAATGGCTGCGTGCCGAAACCGACGGCAGCGTGACGGTCGGCATTACGCCCTACGCGCAGGAATCGCTGGGCGATGTGGTCTTCGTGCAGCTCCCGGAATTACAGGCCTACACTCAACACGCTGAAGTGTCAGTGGTGGAATCGGTGAAAGCGGCCAGCAGCATCAACATGCCGCTGGACGGTGAAGTCGTCGAGGTCAATTCCGCCCTCGACGCCACACCGGAGCTGGTCAATGAAGATGCCCTCGGTGCGGGCTGGTTCTTCCGCTTCGTTCCACAAGATGCCAACGCCATTCACGGCCTGCTGGATCAGGACGCCTACGACCGCCTGATCAAAGCCAACGCCGAAGCCTGAGGAGCACGCCATGACTGACCGTATTGAACTGAGCACTGCCAACGAATTCATCGCCCGTCACATTGGCCCCCGGGCGGCCGATGAGCAGGCCATGCTGCAAACACTGGGTTTCGATTCCATCGATGCGCTGAGCGAAAGCGTCATTCCGGAAAGCATCAAGGGCACCAGCGTTTTGAACCTGCCTGCCGGGCAGAGCGAAGCTGATGCGCTGACCTCCATCAAGGCCATCGCCAGCAAGAATCAGCTGTTCAAGACCTACATTGGTCAGGGTTACTACAACACCCACACGCCAGCACCGATCCTGCGCAACCTGCTGGAAAACCCGGCCTGGTACACCGCCTACACGCCCTATCAGCCAGAAATTTCCCAAGGCCGCCTGGAGTCACTGCTCAATTTCCAGACACTGATCAGCGACCTCACCGGCCTGCCGATTGCCAACGCCTCTCTGCTCGACGAAGCCACCGCGGCAGCCGAGGCAATGACCTTTTGCAAACGCTTGAGCAAAAACAAGGCTAGCCAACAGTTTTTCGCGTCCAGCCACTGCCACCCGCAGACCCTCGACGTGCTGCGTACCCGCGCCGAGCCGCTGGGCATCACCGTGGTCGTAGCCGACGAGCACGAGCTGGGCGATGTCAGCGATTACTTCGGCGCGCTGCTGCAATACCCGGCCAGCAATGGTGACGTATTCGATTACCGCGAGCTGGTCGAGCGCTTCCACGCGGCCAATGCACTGGTCGCCGTGGCTGCCGACCTGCTGGCCCTCACCCTGCTGACCCCGCCAGGCGAATTCGGCGCTGACGTGGCAATCGGGAGCGCGCAACGCTTCGGCGTGCCGCTGGGCTTCGGTGGCCCGCATGCGGCCTACTTCTCGACCCGCGATGCCTTCAAACGTGACATGCCCGGCCGTCTGGTCGGCGTGTCGGTAGATCGTCACGGCAAGCAGGCCCTGCGTCTGGCCATGCAGACCCGCGAACAGCATATTCGTCGCGAGAAGGCCACCAGCAACATCTGCACCGCGCAGGTGCTGCTGGCCAACATCGCCAGCATGTACGCGGTCTATCATGGTCCGCGCGGCCTGACACAGATCGCCAATCGCGTTCACCACCTGACCGCAATTCTGGCTGAAGGCCTGAGCAGCCTGGGCCTGAAGGCCGAGCAGGCATTTTTCTTCGACAGCCTGACCCTGCACACCGGCGGCAGAACCGCTGCACTGCATGCCGCCGCACGCGCCAGGCACATCAACCTGCGCGAAATCGATGACCAGCGTCTGGGTCTGTCGCTGGACGAAACCACCTCGCAGTCGGCCGTCGAAACCCTGTGGGCAATCTTCGCCAGCGAAGGCCAGAGCCTGCCGGACTTCGCCGCATTGGCAGACAGCGTGCAATCGCGTCTGCCGGCCGGGCTGTTGCGTCAGTCAGCGATCCTCAGCCACCCGGTGTTCAACCGCTATCACTCGGAAACCGAGCTGATGCGCTACCTGCGCAAACTGGCCGACAAGGACCTGGCGCTGGATCGCACCATGATTCCGCTGGGCTCGTGCACCATGAAGCTCAACGCTGCCAGCGAAATGATCCCGGTGACCTGGGCCGAGTTCGGCAACCTGCACCCGTTTGCTCCGGCCGAGCAAAGCGCCGGTTACCAGCAACTGACCGACGAACTGGAGGCCATGCTCTGTGCGGCCACCGGTTATGACGCGATCTCGCTGCAGCCGAACGCCGGTTCACAGGGTGAATACGCCGGACTGCTGGCGATCCGCGCCTATCACCAGAGCCGTGGCGATGAACATCGCGACATCTGCCTGATCCCGTCCTCGGCGCACGGTACCAACCCGGCGACTGCCAACATGGCGGGTATGCGCGTCGTAGTGACTGCTTGTGATGCACGCGGCAACGTCGACATCGAAGACCTGCGCGCCAAGGCCATTCAGCATCGTGACCAGCTTGCGGCAATCATGATCACTTACCCGTCGACCCACGGCGTGTTCGAAGAAGGCATTCGCGAAATCTGCGGCATCGTTCATGACAACGGTGGCCAGGTCTACATCGATGGCGCAAACATGAACGCCATGGTTGGTCTCTGCGCTCCGGGCAAGTTCGGCGGCGACGTGTCGCACCTCAACCTGCACAAGACGTTCTGCATCCCCCACGGCGGTGGCGGCCCGGGCGTTGGCCCGATCGGCGTCAAATCCCATCTCGCCCCGTTCATGCCCGGCCATGCACGCATGGAGCGCAAGGAAGGCGCGGTCTGCGCAGCACCGTTCGGCAGCGCCAGCATTCTGCCCATTACCTGGATGTACATCCGCATGATGGGCGGTGACGGCCTCAAACGCGCTTCGCAACTGGCGATTCTCAACGCCAACTACATCTCGCGCCGCCTGGAGGAGCATTACCCGGTGCTCTACACCGGCAGCAATGGTCTGGTCGCCCACGAGTGCATCCTAGACCTGCGCCCGATCAAGGACAGCAGCGGCATCAGCGTCGACGACGTGGCCAAGCGCCTGATCGATTTCGGCTTCCATGCCCCGACCATGTCGTTCCCGGTCGCCGGGACGCTGATGATCGAGCCGACCGAGAGTGAATCCAGAGAAGAACTGGACCGCTTCTGCGATGCCATGATCAAGATCCGCGAAGAAATCCGCGCAGTTGAAAACGGCACCCTGGACAAGGATGACAACCCGCTGAAAAACGCGCCGCATACCGCTGCCGAAATCGTCGGCCAGTGGAGCCATCCTTACAGCCGCGAACAGGCGGTGTACCCGGTCGATTCGTTGATCGAGAACAAGTACTGGCCTCCGGTCGGTCGTGTCGACAACGTCTTCGGCGACCGCAACCTGGTCTGCGCCTGCCCGTCCATCGAGAACTATCAGGAAGCGTGACAGCCCCGCCTGGCATTGCCTGATCGCGCTGCGCGCACAGGCAGTGCCATTGGCACGGCCCGCTCAACAAGGAATCGAACATGTCCACAAAATCACTGCTGACCACTCCCCTGCACGCCCTGCACCGCGAACTCGGCGCGAAGATGGTGCCCTTCGCCGGTTACGACATGCCTGTTCAATACCCGGCTGGCGTAATGAAAGAGCACCTGCACACCCGCGCACAGGCCGGTCTGTTCGATGTCTCGCACATGGGCCAGATTCGCCTCACCGGTACGGACGCGGCCAAGGCACTCGAAGCCCTGGTGCCGGTGGACATCATTGACCTGCCGGTCGGCATGCAGCGTTACGCGATGTTCACCGACGAGAACGGCGGCATTCTCGATGACCTGATGGTGGCCAATCTTGGCAACGACCAGTTGATGCTGGTGGTCAACGCGGCCTGCAAGGATCAGGATCTGGCGCACCTGTGCAAGCACCTGGCCGGGCATTGCAAGATCGAACCACTGTTCGAAGAACGCGCCCTGCTCGCGCTGCAAGGGCCGGCCGCGGTGACCGTACTGGCACGCCTCGCCCCGGAAGTTGCCAAAATGACCTTCATGCAGTTCACCAGCGTCACGCTGCTCGGCGTCAAATGCTATGTCAGTCGCTCGGGTTATACCGGTGAAGACGGCTATGAAATTTCAGTGCCTGCCGAACAGGCTGAAGCCCTGGCACGCCGCCTCCTGGATGAGCCGGAAGTGGCACCGATCGGTCTGGGCGCACGTGATTCGCTGCGACTGGAAGCCGGTCTGTGCCTGTACGGCCATGACATGGACACACACACCTCGCCGATCGAGGCCAGTCTGTTGTGGGCCATTTCCAAAGTGCGTCGCGCCGACGGTGCGCGTGCAGGCGGCTTTCCGGGCGCCGAGCGAATCTTTGCCCAGCAACAGAACGGCGTCAGCAAGAAGCGAGTCGGCCTGCTCCCCCAGGAGCGCACACCCGTGCGTGAAGGTACCGAGATCGTCGATGAACAGGGCGCTGTTATCGGTACCGTATGCAGCGGCGGTTTTGGGCCGTCGCTGACCGGGCCGCTGGCCATGGGTTATCTGCATAACGATTACACGGCGCTGAATACACCTGTCTGGGCAATGGTGCGCGGCAAGAGAGTCCCCATGCTCGTCGCAAAAATGCCTTTTGTTGCGCAACGTTACTTCCGCGGTTAAATAGCGGCGTCAAAAAAACAGCAACACTTCGGTGTTGCTGAAGCGCTGTTCCCCAGCAGTGTTTCGTCAGTATTTCGAACACGTGAACAGCCTGTCATATATGCAAAAAATGCACCTATAAAGTGCAAAATGTTATGACGGATCAATCACCGTGCACGCGGCGCAAACACTACGCATACAAGGCCAAAGCCCCGGAAACAGGGTGCCAAGCAAGGGGGTTGTATTTGTAACGGGACTTGGCGTAGAGTTTCCGAACTGTGTTTGCATGGGTCGCCGAATCTGGACCTGGGCAGTAGCTCTAGGTTTGCTACAACCCGTTCTACGTTTCTTACTTCCTGCAACCAGCCCCAGTGCTCTTTCATACGAAAGAGGCTGTAACCAATTCAAGTCAAGCGTCAAGGAAATAAGAAAATGGCTGAACGTCAGAGCGGTACCGTCAAGTGGTTCAACGACGAAAAAGGTTTTGGTTTTATCACTCCTGAGAGCGGGCCGGATCTGTTCGTACACTTCCGCGCCATTCAGGGTAACGGCTTCAAGAGCCTGAAAGAAGGTCAGAAAGTTACCTTCGTTGCGGTGCAGGGCCAGAAAGGCATGCAGGCTGACGAAGTTCAAGCCGAAGGCTGATAACGACGCACCCACGCAGATACAAGAAAGCCTCTGGCAGCGATGCCAGGGGCTTTTTTGCATGCGGGATTTGCAGGGCTCNAGCCGACCCAAGGGTCGGCTTTTTTCAATAAGGCGGATGCATTACCCGGCGCGGCGTAACAGAAGTACCCCGGCCAGCGCACAGGCGGCGGCAGGCAGCAGCACTGCCAGCAAAGGCGGGAAGCCGAACAGCAAGCTCGATGGACCGAGCAGGTCCTGAATGATGCGGAAGGTAAAACCGACCACCACACCGGTGAACACCCGCTGCCCCAGCGTAACCGAACGCAGCGGGCCGAAGATGAACGAGATCGCCATCAGCACCAATGCGACGGTCACCGCCGGTTGCAGGACCTTGGTCCAGAATGCCAGCCAGTAGCGGCCATTGCTCAAGCCCTGATCAGCCAGGTAATGCGCGTAGCTCCAGAGGCCGCTGATGGACAGCGACTCGGGCGGCATGATCACCGTGCTCAGCAGTTGTGGGCTCAGCGCCACGTCCCAACGCTCGACCGGGGTGTTGATGACCTTGGTGCTGCCGTCATTGAAGTGCGTGGTGGTGACGTCCTTCAATTCCCAGTAATCGGTTTTGAAGTTGGCCTCTTTGGCAAAGCTGGAAGTCAGCATGTGGCGCTGATCGTCGAAACGATAACGTGTCACACCGAGCATCAGGCCATTGGGCTGTACCGTGTTGATGTGGATGAACTCATCGCCCTGGCGGTGCCACAGACCATGACGGGCGCTCTGCGCATCACCTGAGCCCTGCGCCAGCGAGCGCGCGGCCTGAGCCTGGTTCTCGGCATAGGGAGCGACGTATTCGCCGACCAGCACGCCCGCGATCATCAGCAGCAGCATAGGCTTCATGACCGCCCAGACGATGCGCCCGATGGACACGCCCGCCGCACGCATGATGGTCAGCTCGCTGCTGCTGGCCAGCGTACCCAGACCGATCAGGCAACCGATCAGGGCGGCCATCGGCAAGGTGTCGTAGACACGACGTGGCGCCGTCAGCATGACGTAGCTGAGGGCATCCGCCAGTGTGTAGGTGTCGCTGATATCGCCCATCTCGTCGATGAACGCGAACAGCGAGACCAGACCCAGAATGATGCCCAGAACCGCGAGAATCGCCAGCAGGACGCTTTTGCCAATGTATCGATCAAGCTTGACCACGAGTCACCTCCGTGACGCTGCGACGACTCGCCATCTTCAGACGCAGAGGCTCCCAATAGAACAGCAACAGGCCGATGGACAGGTAGATGGCATGCACCCACCACATCCCCAGACTGAGTGGCAGCTTGCCTTTCTCCAGCGAACTGCGCACCGAAATCAGAATGGCCAGGTACGACATATACAGCAGGATCGCCGGCAGCAGTTTCAGGTAACGGCCCTGACGCGGATTGACCCGTGACAGCGGAATGGCCATCAGTGTCACGATGAACACCGACAGCGGCAGCGAAATACGCCACTGCAACTCGGCCACGGAACGCGGTGCCGGGTTGCCGATCAGCTCGCTGGTCGGAATGGCTTCACGGTCGGTGATTTCTTCACTGATTTCCGGCTTGGGCAGCATCGCCCCGTAGGTGTCGTACTTGATCACGCGATAGTCGGCCGCCCCGGGATTGCCGTCATAGCGATAGCCGTTCTCGAGGATCAGGAAGCGACTGCCGTTGGGCCGTACCTCCTGGTGGCCCTTCTCCGCGACCAGCACGGTGATGCCGTTGTCCTTGCTCTTGTCGCTGGACATGCGCTTTTCAGAGATGAACACACCGGCCAGTTGCGAGCGGTCCTCCGACAGCTCCTTGGTGTAGGTGATACGCGTACCGTCGCGCAGCGCCTGAAAACGGCCCGGCACCAGCGTGTCGAACTCGGTCATGGCGTCCTGCTGATTGATCAGCAGCGAAAACTGCGTAGCGCCCTGCGGAGCCAGGCTGAAGCTCAGCCAGGCAACCAGCAGACCGACCAGCGTGGCCGGCCCCATGGTGATGGCCAGCAGACGCTGCTGACTCATGCCGGTGGCGGCCAGCACGGTCATCTCGCTTTCCAGGTACAGGCGTCCGTACGCCATGAGGATGCCGAGGAACAGGCCAAGGGGCAGAATGACCTGCAGAAAGCCCGGCAGGCGGAAGCCCATGATCAGGAACAGTACGCCCGGATCGAGTGCACCGGATGCGGCCTGCGCCAGGTACTTGATGAAGCGTCCGCTCATGATGAAGACCAGCAGTACGGCGCTGACCGCACTCAAGGTAAGCAGCACTTCTCGGGACAGATAACGGAAGACAATCAAACCAGACACTCCAGAGTTGTCAGGCTCAGGCAGCCAAACAGGGAAAATTTGTGAGCCACGGCAACCAGAGCTTCACGCCGAAAAAAGGCGTGGGCCTCAAAAAATATGCGGCATTATCCTGTGATTGTGTGTTTCTGTCACTGCGCACCGGGGATAGTTCGCACATAGACGCCAGACAGGCAGCTCTGCGGGGTTGTCAGCAGTCGTGCAGCGGGGTCAAACTGCAAGGCTTAGCGCAGGCATCGCCCCTGAAAACACTCAGGCCATGCCGCGTACGACATTTATATTGCGACTCTCATCGTCTATTCGGGGACCCCACATGGAATTGGTTGTTAAAAGCGTAAGCCCAGAAACCTTGAAAACCGCAACGCTGGTGGTCACCGTGGGTGAAAGCCGTGTACTGGCCGGTGCGGCCAGGACGGTGGATATCCTCAGCGGCGGAGCCATTTCGCTGATCCTCAAGCGCGGCGATCTGGCCGGCAAGGTCGGCCAGAGCCTGCTGTTGCACAATCTGCCCAACATCAAGGCCGAACGCGTGCTGCTGGTGGGTACGGGCAAGGAAGACGAGCTGTCGGACCGTCAGTTGAAAAAACTCGTCGGCGCAGCGCTCACCTGCCTCAAGGGCCTGGGCGGTACCGATGCAGCGATCGCGCTCGATGACCTGGCGGTGAAAAACCGCGACACCTATGGCATGGCTCGTCTGCTGGTCGAAGCCCTGGCCGACGGTGAATACGTCTTCGACCGCTTCAAGAGCCAGAAGGCCGAAGTTCGCGCCCTGAAGAAAATCACCCTGCTGACCGACAAGGTCAAGGCGGCCGATGTCGAACGCGCGTCGACTCACGCTCAGGCAATCGCCACCGGCATGGCACTGACCCGCGACCTCGGCAATCTGCCGCCGAACATCTGCCATCCAACCTACCTGGGCGAAGAAGCCAAGGCGCTGGGCAAGGCACACAAGAACCTGAAAGTGGAAGTCCACGACGAGAAGAAACTGGCCGACCTGGGCATGGGTTCTTTCCTCGCGGTAGCACAGGGCAGCGCCCAGCCGCCGCGCCTCATCGTCATGAACTACCAGGGTGCCAAAAAAGGCGACCAGCCGTTCGTGCTGGTCGGTAAAGGCATCACCTTCGATACCGGCGGCATCAGCATCAAGCCTGCCTCGGGCATGGACGAGATGAAGTTCGACATGTGCGGCGCTGCCAGCGTGTTCGGCACCCTGCGTGCGGTGCTCGAATTGAAGCTGCCGATCAATCTGGTGTGCATTCTGGCCTGTGCCGAAAACATGCCGAGCGGCACCGCGACACGTCCGGGCGACATCGTCACGACCATGAGCGGCCAGACCGTCGAAATCCTCAACACCGACGCCGAAGGCCGTCTGGTGCTGTGCGATGCACTGACCTACGCCGAGCGTTTCAAGCCGCAGGCGGTCATCGATATCGCAACCCTGACCGGCGCCTGCGTCGTTGCACTGGGCGGCCACACCTCCGGCCTGCTGGGCAATAACGACGCGCTGATCAATCAGTTGCTCGACGCGGGCAAACAGGCCGATGACCGTGCCTGGCAGTTGCCGTTGTTCGATGAGTACCAGGAGCAACTCGATAGCCCGTTCGCCGACATCGCCAACATCGGCGGCCCGAAAGGCGGCACCATCACCGCGGCCTGCTTTCTGTCGCGCTTCACCAAGGCCTACCACTGGGCTCACCTGGACATCGCCGGCACTGCATGGCTGAGCGGCGGCAAGGAAAAAGGCGCCACCGGGCGTCCGGTTCCGCTGCTGACCCAATACCTGCTCGACCGCGCCGGCGTATAAAAAGAGACCCTGGCGTATCGACTGCACAGTCGATACGCCTCCGGTTCTGGAACCCACATGACTCAAGTCGACTTCTACATCCTGCCCAGCGCCGATCCTGCGGCCCGCCTGGACTTTGCCTGCAAGCTGACGGAAAAGGCCTGGCGCCTGGGTCACAAGGTCTATCTGCATTGCAGCGATGCTGCGCAGCGTGAGGACCTCGATGCCCGGCTCTGGCGTTTCAGAGGTGAAGTGTTTCTACCCCATGGCGACGCCGAGAGCGATCACGATGCTGCCGTGGTACTGGGCCTGGGCGACGACTCGGGCGAACACAGTGACCTGCTGGTCAACCTCGACCTGAGCATTCCGGCCTTCTTCAAACGTTTCGCCCGCGTGGCCGAAGTCGTTGTCGAAGACCCCGCCATACGTCTTGCCGCACGCGAGAGTTTCCGTTCTTATCGCGAACAGGGCTATCCTCCGCAAGATCACCGACTGCAGCGCCTTTGAGGACACGATGGATACTTCAAAAAAAGCTGAATCCGCGCACTTGCTGAACGACCTCGAGTCGATCCGCCAACTGCTCGGCGATGACCCCGCACACTCCCCCGTGTCGAACGACACGGCTCGTCCCGAAGGCCAGATTCCCCTGTTGTTCGATGTCGTCGGCGCTCGCCCCGACGCGGCGTATCAACAGGACTTCGACGAAGACGACATCCCGACACTGACACCTGATGCCCATACAGCGCACGCCCCGCAGGTGCAGCAGACAGCCCAGCCGCAAGCGCAGCCCAACCCTGATGCACTGTTACATCTGGACAGCGAGTTGCGCGCAGCCGCGCAATTGATCATGCAGGATGTGATCGACGACTTCGCCCCGCATATCGAAAACGAAATCAAGCGTCGGCTGGAGGCAAGGCTGGAGCGGCTATTGGCGCAGCAGCAGAAGTGAAGTTTCTGGCTCGGGACCTGCACCTTGGGTAACTGACTGCGAGCGTATCAGAGCCGCCAGCGGACCCTCGGACCACTCGCCGCCTACTGACAGATCTGCCAGTTGTGGCCCGGCACTTATGGCTTGTCGCTGGCCGTCAGGTCTATACTTACCGGTTTCCGAATCAATGCCACAGGTTCCCGCCGCGCATGGACAAGACTTACCAGCCGCACGCCATCGAAACTTCCTGGTACCAGACCTGGGAGTCCGAGAACTACTTCGCTCCGCAAGGCGTGGGTGACTCGTACACCATCATGATCCCGCCGCCGAACGTCACCGGCAGCCTGCACATGGGCCACGGTTTCAATAACGCGATCATGGATGCACTGATCCGTTTCCGTCGCATGCAGGGCCGCAATACGCTGTGGCAACCGGGCACCGACCACGCCGGCATCGCCACGCAGATGCTGGTCGAGCGTCGTCTCGAAGCGCAAGGCGTAAGCCGTCATGAACTGGGCCGCGAGAAGTTTCTGGACAAGATCTGGGAATGGAAAGCCGAGTCCGGCGGCAACATCAGCCGTCAGATCCGCCGCCTGGGCTCGTCCGTCGACTGGAGCCGCGAGCGCTTCACCATGGACGACGGCCTGTCCGAAGCGGTGAAGGAAGCCTTCGTGCGCCTGCATGAAGACGGCCTGATCTACCGTGGCAAGCGCCTGGTCAACTGGGACACCAAGCTGCACACCGCCATTTCCGACCTCGAAGTGGAGAACCATGACGAGAAAGGTCATCTGTGGAACCTGCGTTATCCACTGGCTGACGGCGCAAAGACCGCCGAAGGTCTGGATTACCTGATCGTGGCCACCACTCGCCCGGAAACCATGCTCGGTGATGCCGCCGTCGCCGTGAACCCGCAGGACGAGCGCTACAAGGCGCTGATCGGCAAATTCGTCGAATTGCCTCTGGTAGGCCGCCGCATCCCGATCATCGCGGATGATTACTGCGATCCCGAATTCGGCACCGGCTGCGTAAAAATCACCCCGGCCCACGATTTCAACGACTATGAAGTCGGCAAACGCCACAACCTGCCGCTGCTGAACATTTTCGACAAGAATGCCAACGTATTGCCCGCCGCTCAGGTGTTCAACCTCGATGGCACGCTGAACGAAAGCGTCGATGGCAGCCTGCCTGCCGCCTACGCCGGGCTGGACCGCTTCGAAGCGCGCAAGCAGATCGTTGCTGCATTCGATGCCGCCGGGTTGCTGGTCAGTGTCGATGATCACGCCCTTAAGGTGCCGAAAGGCGACCGTTCTGGCACCATCATCGAGCCGTGGCTGACCGATCAGTGGTACGTCTCCACCAAGCCATTGGCCGAGCCTGCGATTGCCGCTGTCGAAGACGGCCGCATCGCGTTCGTGCCCAAGCAGTACGAAAACATGTACTTCTCGTGGATGCGCGACATCCAGGACTGGTGCATCAGCCGTCAGCTATGGTGGGGCCACCGCATTCCGGCCTGGTACGACGAATCCGGCAAGGTTTACGTCGGCCGCGACGAAGCCGAGGTCCGGGCGAAAAACAACCTGGGGCCGGAAATCGCGCTGCAGCAGGACAACGACGTACTGGACACCTGGTTCAGCTCGGGCCTGTGGACCTTCTCCACGCTCGGCTGGCCGGAAAAGACCAAGGCACTGGAGACCTTCCACTCCACCGACGTACTGGTCACCGGCTTCGACATCATTTTCTTCTGGGTCGCCCGGATGATCATGCTCACCATGCACCTGGTGAAGAACGAGGACGGTACGCCGCAAGTCCCGTTCAAGACCGTCTATGTGCATGGTCTGGTGCGCGACGGTCAGGGCCAGAAGATGTCCAAGTCCAAGGGCAACGTGCTTGACCCGCTGGACATCGTCGACGGTATCGACCTCGAAACGCTGGTAGAGAAACGCACCAGTGGTTTGATGCAGCCGCAACTGGCGAAAAAGATCGAGAAGCAGACCCGTCAGGAATTCGCCGAAGGCATCGCCAGCTATGGCACCGATGCCCTGCGCTTTACCTTCTGCTCGCTGGCGTCCACCGGTCGCGACATCAAGTTCGACATGGGCCGCGTCGAAGGCTACCGCAACTTCTGCAACAAGATCTGGAACGCGGCGCGCTACGTACTGGACAAGGGCGAAGACTGCGGCCAGAACGGCGAAGCGGTCGAACTGTCGCTGGCTGATCGCTGGATCATCTCGCAGTTGCAACGCACCGAAGCCGAAGTGACCCGCCAACTGGATCAGTTCCGCTTCGACCTCGCTGCCCAGGCATTGTACGAGTTCATCTGGAACCAGTATTGCGACTGGTATCTGGAGCTGTCCAAGCCCGTACTGTGGGACGAAACAGCGCCGGTCGAGCGTCAGCGCGGCACACGCCGCACGCTGGTCCGCGTTCTGGAAGTCGCGCTGCGTCTTGCGCACCCGTTCATGCCGTTCATCACCGAAGAAATCTGGCAGCGCCTCGCGCCGCTGGCCGGTGCGCAAGGCAAGACCATCATGCTGCAACCCTGGCCGGTGGCCAACGAAGCACGCATCGATCAGGCGGCCGAAGACGACATCGAATGGCTCAAGGGCCTGATGCTCGCCGTGCGTAACATCCGTGGCGAGATGAACATCGGTCCGGGCAAGCCGCTGCAACTGTTCCTCAAGAACGTCAGCGCCGAAGATCAGCGTCGTTTGAGCGAAAACGATTACCTGCTCAAGAAGCTCGCCAAGCTCGAATCCATGACCGTACTGACCGAAGGCGCAGAAGCCCCGCTGTCCGCCACCGCGCTGGTCGGTGACATGGAAGTGCTGGTGCCGATGGCCGGGCTGATCGATAAAGGGGCCGAACTGGCGCGCCTGGACAAGGAAATCCAGCGTCTGCAAGGCGAAGTGCAACGCGTCGGCGGCAAGCTGTCCAACGCCGCCTTCGTCGACAAGGCACCGCCTGAAGTCATCGCCAAGGAGCGCGCCAAGCTGACCGAAGCCGAACAGGCACTGGGCAAGCTGGCCGAGCAACACGCACGCATCGCCAGCCTGTAAGGTGGCCAGAAAAGCCAGCCCGATTATGGGCTGGCTTTTTGTTATCTGAACTTCTGTACTGACTTATTCGCGAGCAAGGCCTGTCACGCCGAAGACGACACTTCGCGTGCTCGCGAATAAGCCAGGCAACTCAACCTCACGGCTGACAATCGAATCCATGACCGATACACGCAAACCACCGCGCAAGAAGCCTCAGCGGCCAGCCAAACCTGCTGCGCCGCGTGAAAAGGCCACCTTGCACCCGCGCAATCGGCATCAGGGCCAGTACGACTTTGCGAAGCTGATTAAATCCAGCCCCGAACTGGCAGCCTTCGTGATCCTCAATCCTTACGGCAAGGAAAGCATCGACTTCGCCAATCCGCAGGCGGTACGGGTGTTCAACCGCGCGCTGCTCAAAGCGTTCTATGGCATTGCCCATTGGGACATTCCGGCCGATTACCTGTGCCCGCCGATTCCGGGGCGCGCGGACTATCTGCACTTCCTCGCCGACCTGCTGGCTGAAGACCATGAAGGCGTGATACCCCGCGGTGCATCCATCAAGGCGCTGGACATCGGCACCGGCGCCAATTGCATCTACCCGCTGCTGGGGCACAGCGACTATGGCTGGCAGTTCGTGGGTTCGGACATCGACAGCACGGCCATCGCGGCGGCTACCACGATCATCAAAGCCAATGGCCTCAGCAAGGCCATCAGCGTGCGCCAGCAGGGCAATCGCAAGCAAATCCTGCTCGGGTTGCTCGACAGCAGCGAACGCTTCCACGTGAGCCTCTGCAACCCGCCCTTCCATGCTTCGCTGGAAGAAGCGCAACGTGGCAGCCAGCGCAAATGGCGCGCACTGGGCAAGGCGGATCCCAAGCGCAAGCTGCCGGTTCTCAACTTCGGCGGGCAATCTCAGGAGTTGTGGTGCGAAGGCGGCGAGATTGGCTTCGTGACCCAATTGATCCAGGAAAGCGCCACATTGCCGGGCCAGGTGGTGTGGTTCAGCACCTTGGTGTCCAAGGCATCCAACCTGCCGCCGATCCAGAGCGCCCTGAAAAAAGCCGGCGCGCTTGAAGTAAAGGTAGTCGAGATGGGCCAGGGCCAGAAACAAAGCCGCTTCGTGGCCTGGACCTTCCTTGACAAGGCACAACGCACACCCCACTGATAAGGCTATCGTGCCGCATCGACGATCGTGCGACGCCACGTCGGCAGGCCTTAATCTCGACTATCGTGCGACGCCGCGTCGGCAGGCCTTAATCTCGATTATCGTGCGACGCTCCGCGTCGCATGCCGTTCTGGACGCTCTGCGTCCTCTCTTGAGTATGCAGTGCAGCACAGATCTGTGACGCGGAGCGTCACGCAAGGCATTCCCACGCTGGAGCGTGAGGAACGATAATCTCAACTACCGTACGACGCTCCGCCGACATGCCTTAGCCTCGACTATCGTGCGACGCTCTGCGTCGGCATGCCGTTCTGGACGCTCTGCGTCCTCTCTTGAGTATGCAGTGCAGCACAGATCTGTGATCAGACGCCCACAAAAAAGCCGTGCCCGGTTAACCGGTGCACGGCTTTTTCACAGCAAGCGGTTGCTTACTTGTTGATCGAGTCGGTCAGCACTTTGGCTGGAACGAACTTGATAACTTTCTTGGCAGCGATTTCGATGGCAGCGCCAGTCGAAGGGTTGCGGCCAGTGCGAGCCGGACGCTCTGCAACTTTCAGTTTGCCGATACCTGGCAAAGTGATTTCCACGCCGTTTTCCAATTGGTCGGCAACAATTTGGCCCAATTGCTCAAGAGCATTACGCGCGGTGGTTTTTGGCGCGTCGATAGCTTCAGCGATATCGGCGATCAATTGGTCTTTAGTAAGAGCCATGGTGGTGTTCCTTCCCTATCAAATTCATTTGGATTGCAGAGCGCAACNCCAGGCAACGAACCTGGCCACCCGCTAGCAGCCACGATTAATCGCGAAAGTGTAGATACTGAAACCGGGTAATGGTTCGACCTACGTGTGCGCTAACTGCATGCTTGACGCGCTAAGTGCGCAAGACCGCGCAAAACTAGCACAGAGCCGGGCAAATATCCGCCTCTACCTATCCTTTTGGTCAGGTTTTAATGCTAATTGCACAAAAAACACCCAGCAAACACTCGCTGCAGGCGAAAACCAGCCTGCCCCGGGCCATCAGGCGCATGCGTGCGTTACACTGGGCACCTTGCAACGAGCCGCACGCTCTTCACCTTTTTCAGCCGAGAAGCCCATGCCGATCCGTCACTGCATCGTCCACCTGATCGAGAAGAAACCCGACGGTACGCCCGCTGTTCTCCATGCACGCGACTCCGAACTCGCTGAGTCCCAGGCCATCGAGAACATGCTGGCCGACCTCAACGAAAGCTATAACGCCAAACAGGGCAAGGCATGGGGCCTGTTCCATCCCGAGTCCGGCGCACATCCATTCAGTGGCTGGCTGAAGGAATACATCGACGGTGGCAGCGACTTCACGGCGTTCTCGCGGGTGTCGGTCGAGCACCTGCAAAAGCTCATGGAAGAATCCAATCTGTCAGTGGGTGGCCACGTGCTGTTTGCCCATTATCAGCAAGGCATGACCGACTACCTGGCCATCGCCCTGCTGCACCACAGCGAAGGCGTGGCAGTGAATGCCGAACTGGACGTGACCCCGTCCCGACACCTGGACCTTGGCCAATTGCACCTCGCCGCCCGGATCAATATTTCCGAGTGGCAGAACAACAAACAGTCCAAGCAATACATCTCGTTCATCAAGGGCAAGAACGGCAAGAAGGTTTCCGAGTACTTCCGCGACTTCATCGGTTGCCAGGAAGGCGTGGATGGCCCCGGCGAAACCCGCACCCTGCTCAAGGCGTTCAGTGATTTCGTTGAAAGCGAAGACCTGCCGGAAGAATCGGCTCGCGAGAAGACCAAGACCTTGGTCGACTACGCCAGCAGTCAGAGCAAGATGGGCGAACCGATGGGCCTGGAAGAGCTGTCCGAGCTGATCGACGAAGATCGTCCGCGCGCGTTCTATGATCACATCCGCAACAAGGATTACGGCCTGTCCCCGGAAATACCGGCGGATAAGCGCACCCTCAACCAGTTCCGCCGCTTCACCGGCCGCGCCGAGGGCCTGTCGATCAGTTTTGAGGCCCACCTGTTGGGCGACAAGATCGAATACGACGAAACCGCCGGCACCCTGATCATCAAGGGGCTGCCGACGCAACTGACCGACCAGTTGAAGCGGCGGTAATCAACATGCTGCTGCGCACCCTGAAGAAGTTCGCCCTGATCATGCTGGTGGTGGTGATTTACCAGAACTGGGGCAGGATCGAGAATTTCGTCAACCCTCCCCCGGCAGACGTCGCGCAGCGCTACGGCCAGGCAAAAGTGGTGATGTACGCCACCGACTGGTGCGGCTACTGCAAGCAGACCCGGCGTTTTCTGGACAGCAAGGGGATTGCGTATCAGGAGTTCGACATCGAGAAGTCGGAAGAAGGCCGCAAGGCCTATGAAGCGCTGGGCGGCAGAGGCATCCCGCTGATCGACGTCAACGGCACGCTGATCAGGGGGTTTGACCCGGATCAGATACTGGCGGCGCTGAAGTAGCCTACCTGACTATTGTGCCAATGCTCTGCGTCCTCCTTGCGACGCAGAGCATCGTAGAACCTCAGCGCTTCTCGATCCGATAGCCCATTCTCGGGAAGTGTACGTGCACGACACCTGCACGTTCGTCCTCGCGGCGCAGGATCAGTTCTTCGCGGCCGGTAAATACCAGCTCGCCCTCAACCGCTTCGACGCCATAGTCGACTGCAGAAACCGCGACGTTGTCGCCTGCCTTGAAGCCATTTGGATCGACGAAGGTTTCATCCGGCAACGACGCAGGCGTGGCGTTTCTGGCGATGTCGATGGCATCTGCCGAGCTCAGGTCGCTGAACGTGCCATGGCCAAAACCCAGCACACGATCGAGCCAGGCCCTGACACTCGGATAATCATCGACAAAGGGTGCAGTGACCGGCGTCTGCTTGAGAAACCATAATGTATGGGCGACCGAGAAATCGGCAATCGACGGTACGCCGAACAGGAAGTCACCGCCGTGCGAGAGTTGCAGTTCCAGACGCGACATCAGCGTAGGCCATTGGTGTTTGACCTGCTCCACAGGCGGGCGCGACGCAGTGCCGCCGTTGAACAGCGTCGAACGGTCGGCGACGAACGCCTTGGCGGCGTCTGGCGGCACCTTGGCAAAGCGCACAGCCATTGATTCAGGCTGAAACACCAGGCTAACGGCATGCATGAACAACACCGAATCGGCCCAGGCGGCCAGGCCTGCAACTGTGAACTCCTGCCCCTTCGGATAAAACGCCGGCGACGCTTTTTCCTGCTCCAGACGCCGCGCCATCAGCGCAGTGTCACAGTAGATGTCCGCACCCGCCTGCAACACCGGGGTTCTGCGATAACCGCCCGTCAATGCAGTCAGGTCAGGCTTGGGCATGATCGAAGGGATAGTCACCGAACGCCATGTGAGGCCTTTGAAGCCCAGCATCAGGCGGGCTTTTTCGGCGAACAGCGACGTGGGGTAGTGGTGAAGGATCAACTCGGACATGTTCAGCCTCTGTGCACATGGGAAAAACACAGCTTAACCCGCAGCACCCTGCCCGCACACAGCCTCAAACTGATGGGACGGCATCACGCTCATGGATCGATGACGTTGCGTAGCTGGCAGCCAACGCCTCTTTGGCGCTTTTTTTGAGCTTCTTGATCAGCCGCTCATGGCGCAACGCCTCGCCCTTGCTGGGCCATTGTTCAACGTAGACCAGTGCCATCGCCGGACTCGAAGAGAAAAAGCGCGCGCCCTTGCCGCTCTGGTGCATAGCGAATCGGCGCTGCGGATCATCACTGATGCCACAGTACAGCGAGCCGTTGGCAGCGCGCACCAGATAGACAAACCAGGGTTTGCCGACCGCCTGTTCGGCAGTCGGCGCACTCGCGGTGCTGGCAACCTCAGGCACGGCGATTCTCTGAAAAGGTCTTCAGACCCTTGAGCGCCTGAGCCCTCACGGCATTGCGTACCAAAGGCGTCCAGCCAAGCAACAGGCCCTTCAAACCCAGGGCCTGACGCGACCAGCGCCATATGTCGAAATGATCGTGATGCTCGCAGATCTTGCCATTGCGGAACACGAACCGGGCCTGAATATCGTTCACTACCGTGCGCCCGGTCTGGCTGAACAGGTACGTCGCCACCCAGTGCGCACTGCCAGTCTGGTCATCGGCTCGCACCTGATCGAAGACCACCGAGAAATTCTTCGCCCGGGAAGTCAGCATGCGCCACATGTCGCCGACCTGAGCGCCACGCAATTCACCAAAGGCCGGGTCGCTGAACAGCACGTCATCGGTATAACAGGCACTCATCGCCTCGGCATCCAGCTGCGCAAACGCCTCATAAAAGCGGGTGATCAGTGCGCTGTTGGCCTGACTTTGTTCCTCGTAGTTCATGCGTGCACATCCCTTGGCGAATTATCCGTGCACGATAAGCGGCGCCGCTGAAAATGGCGAGGGTTGATGGCGCATCAGCCATCACTTTTACCTGTCCGCATAACGATTTCGCGCTGCACTGAACGCCTCTGAATTTTCAATCACCCAAGTCCACAGCGGAATCATTTGTACCAGCAGCCCCATGCCCAGGTCGGTCAACGAATATTCCACCCTGAGGGGCTTCTCGCAGTAGTCATGGCGAGTGATCAACCCGTCCTGTTCAAGCTGGCGCAAGGTATGAGTGAGCATGCGCTGGGTGACACCGTGCAGCTTTCGGCGCAATTCGGCATGGCGCAAAGGGCTGCTGAGGCCGAGGGCATGTACCACGCCCAATGACCAGCGGTTTCCGGCGTGGCCGAGAATATCGCGCTTGAGACCATCCTCATCATCGCTGAGCGCAGCACAGGCCGCTTCGGAGCGTCTGACCACTTCCTGCGCGTCCAGCCCGCCCGGTATCACCGATGTGCCTACTTTTTGTATGTCGACAGGCATGCCAGCATCTCTCCCGCCTGAATTGAAAGACTGTCCAAAGGGGTCACCATGCAAGCCGATAACGCAAACGTCAAACAACGCATTCTGGTAATAGGCGCAGGAGAGCTTGGGCTCGCCGTGCTGCGAGGGCTGGTCGAGAAAGCCGGAGCATATGACTTGAGCATTGCCGTGCTGCTACGCCAGAGCAGCTTGAGCACTCAAGCGCCCGCCAAGCGTGTGGAAATCGAAGAAATCCGCGCGCTGAACATTGCCATCGAAACAGCCGATCTGGCCGATGCCACCGTGGACGAACTAGCCACTGTCATGAAGCGCTATGACACGGTAATCAGTTGTGCGGGCTTTGCCGCTGGCCGGGGCACTCAACGCAAACTGACCGATGCGGCGCTCAAGGCCGGCATAAAACGCTACCTGCCCTGGCAGTTCGGTGTTGACTACGACCTTATCGGCCGGGGCAGCCCTCAGGATCTGTTCGATGAGCAACTCGATGTACGAGAAAAGCTGCGCGCCCAGCAGCAAACCGAGTGGGTTATCGTTTCGACCGGTATGTTTACAAGCTTCCTGTTCGAACCCGCGTTCGGTGTCGTCGATCTGCAAAGCGGTCGGATCAATGCGCTGGGCAGCCTCGATACAGCCGTGACAGTCACCACCGCAGAGGACATTGGCAGGCTGACTGCTGCCATCGTGATGCACGAGCCGCGCATTGTGAATCAGGTGGTGTACACCGCTGGCGACACATTGACGTACGCCGGGCTGGCCGATCTTGTGGAGCGTGTCACGGGGCGCGACATCGAGCGGCACGTATGGAGTGTTGCGCAGTTGCAGGCCGATCTGACGGAAATGCCGGATGACAATCTGCGCAAATACCGGGCAGTCTTTGCCATGGGCCGAGGCGTGGCATGGGACGTCGCCCGTACCTACAACGCGAAATCAGGGCTGAGCGTCACCAGTGCCGAACAATGGGCCCTGGCCAATCTGGCTCAGACCTGAAGCAGCTCAAGCCCGGTCCGAACGATCAACAATCATCGAAAATCAAACCTTCTCGCTACTGACCTGCACCTGCAGCGCCCGACCGGCACCCATGCCCGCGATGATGGCGCCCAGCCCGAGTACCGCGAAGATCCAGCCAATCGCGCTCCAGCTGCCGGTCATGTCATGCACCACGCCCACGGCAAACGGGCCGGTCGAGGCGATGGTGTAGCCGAAGCCTTGCGCCATGCTCGACAGATTGGCAGCGACATGTGAGTCACGCGAGCGCAGGACGATCAAGGCCAGCGCCAGACTGAACGTGCCGCCCTGCCCGATCCCCAGCAGGATCGCCCAGCCCCACAGACCGCCGAGTGGCGCGTACAGGCAGCCGAACAGGCCAATCAGGGTCAGCGACATGACCAGCATGATCGCCAGACGCTGATCCTTGCCGCGTGTGGCCAGATAGGGCACCGCCAGCGCGCTGATGACTTGCGCGATGATCGAGCCGGACAGCAGCAGACCGGCCTGGGTCGGCGTCAGGCCGCGACCGATGAGGATCGACGGCAACCAGCCGAAAACGATGTACGACAGCGACGATTGCAGGCCCATGTACAGCGTGACCTGCCAAGCCAGTGGATCACGCAACAAACCGCGGACCCGGTAAACATCGCGATGCGTGCCATGCACCTCACGCGCCTGCGGAAGCCACAGCGCTGCGGCAATCAGCGCAGGAACCAGCCAGAAACCCAGGCCAATCTGCCAACTGCCACCAACGTACTGACTCAGCGGCACCGTCGAACCCGCTGCAATTGCTGCGCCCAGGCACAAGGCCATGGTGTAGACACCGGTCATGGCTCCGGCCTTGCGCGGGAAATCACGTTTGACGATACCCGGCAGCAGCACGCCGATGATTCCGATGCTCGCGCCCGCCAGCAGACTGCCGGAAAACAGCCCGATCTGGCCAAACAGACTGCGCACTGCCAGACCTGCTGCCAGCGTCAGAAGCACCACCAGAACCACGCGCTCACTGCCAAACCGGCGGGCAAGAATCGGTGCCAGCGGCGCGAACAAGCCCAGACACAGGACCGGCAAGGTGGTCAGCAGTCCGGCTTCGGCGGCGGACATGCCGAGGCTGTATGAAACTGTATTGAGCAGTGGCGCAATGCTGGACAACGCTGGGCGCAGGTTGAGGGCAACCAGCACCAGGCCCAGCAACAGCAGCCAGGGGCGCTTCAAAGCAGAATGGGGTTGATCGGTAGTCGGTTGGGGGCTGGGTTGAGCCTTGGCAGTCATCAGTTTCTCGGTCATCAGGTATGTCGACCCTTTTCAGGGGGTCGGTATCCTGTTGGAGAATCATCGCGAATACAAGGTTCAGCGTAATTGCATACAACCCGAACAGCACCGACAGGCATAAAAAAACCGGGCACATGGCCCGGTTTCCTTGTTCAGCAGATGTCCACTCAGTGAATGATCTGGCTGAGGAACAGCTTGGTACGGTCGCTCTGCGGGTTATCGAAGAAGTCGTTCGGCGCAGCCTGTTCGACGATTTCGCCCTTGTCCATGAAGATCACCCGGTTTGCCACGGTACGGGCAAAGCCCATCTCGTGGGTTACGCACAACATGGTCATGCCTTCTTCAGCCAGACCGACCATGGTGTCGAGCACTTCCTTGACCATTTCCGGGTCAAGCGCCGAAGTCGGCTCATCGAACAGCATGATTTTCGGCTTCATGCACAAGGCACGGGCAATCGCCACACGCTGCTGCTGACCACCGGAAAGCTGACCCGGAAACTTGTGGGCCTGCTCCGGAATACGCACACGCTCCAGATAGTGCATGGCGATTTCTTCAGCCTTCTTTTTCGGCATGTTACGCACCCACATTGGCGCCAGCGTGCAGTTCTGCAGGATGGTCAGGTGCGGAAACAGGTTGAAGTGCTGAAACACCATGCCCACTTCACGGCGAATGGTTTCGATCTGCTTCAGGTCCGAGGTCAGCTCGGTGCCGTCGACGATGATACGACCCTGCTGATGCTCTTCCAGACGGTTGAGGCAGCGAATGGTGGTCGACTTGCCCGAACCCGACGGGCCGCACAGCACGATACGTTCACCCTGACGCACATTCAGGTTGATGTCCTTGAGTACATGGAACTGGCCGTACCATTTGTGTACGCCCTCCATGCGGATCATGCCTTCAGCGCCCAGAGGCTTATTGATAACTTCACTCATCACAAAACTCCTAACGCTTGTGGCCTGTGTCCAGCTTACGTTCCAAATGCATGGAATAGCGGGACATACCGAAACAGAAGATCCAGAACACCAGGGCCGCGAAGACGTAGCCTTCAGTGGCCATACCCAGCCATGCCGGGTCGGCGGTAGCCTGCTTGACGCTGTTGAGCAGGTCGAACAGACCGATAATGATCACCAGACTGGTGTCTTTGAACAATGCAATGAAGGTGTTGACGATGCCGGGAATAACCATCTTCAGCGCCTGCGGCAGGATCACCAGCCCCATGCTGCGCCAGTAACCCAGGCCCATCGCCGAGGCTGCTTCGTACTGGCCCTTGGGAATGGCCTGCATGCCGCCACGCACCACTTCGGCAATGTACGCGGACTGGAACAGGATGACGCCGATCAGCGCACGCAGCAGCTTGTCGAAGTTCATGCCCTCTGGCATGAACAGCGGCAGCATGACCGACGACATGAACAGCACGGTGATCAGCGGCACGCCGCGCCAGAACTCGATGAACGTCACGCACACCACGCGCACAGCGGGCATGTTTGAGCGACGACCGAGCGCCAGAACTATACCTAGGGGCAAGGCACCGACGATACCCACGGTAGCGATCACCAGGGTCAGCATCAGACCGCCCCACTGGCTGGTCGGTACGTTGGTCAGACCGAACGCGCCGCCATGCAGCAGGTAGAACGCAACAACCGGATAGATCACCAGGAAGGCGATACCGTAGACAGCCTTGCGCGGAAACTTCGAAATGAACAGCGGCGCAGCGCCGACGATCGCCAGGATAGCGGTCAGGTCGACCCTCCAGCGCAGCTCATTGGGAAAGTAGCCGTACATGAACTGACCGAAGCGCTGCTCGATGAACACCCAGCAGGCGCCCGCCTTGGTGCAGTCTGCCTTGGTCGTGCCGACCCAGTTGGCGTCCAGCAGGGCCCAACTGATGATAGGCGGCACGACCAGATAGATCAGATACAGGGAGAACAGGGTCAGCAGGGTGTTGATCCAGCTGGAGAACAGGTTCTGCCGCATCCACGCCATCGGGCCGAACACTTTGCCCGGTGGTGGCATATCAGGTTTGAAAGTATGAGTTGTCATGCGCTTTTCCTCACCGCTCGATCAGCGCAATGCGCTTGTTGTACCAGTTCATCAGCAGGGAAATGCTGATACTGATCGCCAGGTACACACTCATGGTGATGGCAATGACTTCAATCGCCTGCCCGGTCTGGTTGAGCACCGTACCGGCAAACAGGGAAACCATTTCCGGATACCCGATGGCTGCTGCCAAAGAAGAGTTTTTCGCCAGGTTCAGGAACTGACTGGTCAGCGGCGGAATGATCACGCGCAGCGCCTGCGGAATGATCACCTTGCGCAGCGTCGGCCCAGGGCGCAGGCCCAGTGAGCGGGCAGCTTCGGTCTGGCCGTGGCTGACCGACTTGATGCCGGAACGCACGATTTCAGCGATGAACGCCGCGGTGTAGATGGTCAGTGCCAGGGTCAGGGAGATCAGTTCAGGGATCAGCACCCAGCCGCCCGTGAAATTGAAGCCCTTCAGTTGTGGCAGTTCCCAATGCACCGGGCTGCCGAAGATGAGCATGCTCAGACCGGGGATGACCAGCAACAATGCCAGGCCGACCCAGAACTTGTGAAACGGCTGGCCAGTGGCTTCGAAGCGTTTGTTGGCCCAGCGCACCATCATGACGATGGCGATCACGGCAACAACCAGACTGACCAGGAATGCCCAGGCGCCTTCGGCAGGCAACGCTCTGGGCATGTTAAGCCCGCGGCTGCTGACGAAGAACATGTCCAGATAACCATGCGCCTGACGCGGACCGGGCAGCGTGAGGAATACGGCGGTGTACCAGAACAGGATTTGCAGCAGTGGCGGAATGTTGCGGAAGACTTCGACATACACGGTGGCCAGCTTGCTGATCATCCAGTTCGGAGACAGGCGAGCGACACCAATGACAAAGCCCAGCAAGGTCGCCAGGACAATACCGATAACCGACACCAGCAAGGTATTCAGCAAACCGATGACGAACACACGGGCATAACTGTCCGCTTCGCTGTAGTCGATCAGGTGCTGAGCAATACCGAAACCGGCACTGTTTTCAAGAAAACCGAAGCCCGAGGTAATACCACGGTGTTGCAGGTTGGTCTGGGTGTTGTCGAAGATGAACCAGCCCAACGCGATCACCGCCACGACAGTGATGATCTGAAATAACCACGCGCGCACTTTCGGATCGCTCAGAGAGAGCTTTTGCTTGGGTGCGACGATTTGCTTTTCCATGAAATGCCCCAGGAAAAANCGACAGGCTGGGAAGCCTGTCGGGCGCCGGGTCAATCAACGAATAGGTGGAGCGTACTGGATGCCACCGGCATTCCACAGGGCATTCTGACCACGCTTGATTTTCAGCGGGGTGCCTTCGCCCAGGTTGCGTTCAAACACTTCGCCGTAGTTACCGACCTGCTTGACGATCTGCACGACCCAGTCTTTCGGCAGCTTGAGGTCCTTGCCGTAAGTACCGTCGGCGCCCAGCATACGGGCTACGTCGGGGTTCTTGGTCGACTTGGCTTCAGCTTCAACGTTCTTGGAAGTGATTTTGGCTTCCTCGGCGTTGAGCATGGCGAACAGGGTCCAGCGAACGATCGAGAACCAGTCTTCGTCGCCTTTACGCACGACAGGGCCCAGAGGCTCCTTGGAGATCACTTCAGGCAGAACGATGTAATCGTCCGGCTTGGCCAGCTTGCTGCGCTGTGCGTAGAGCTGCGACTGGTCGGAAGTCAACACGTCGCAACGGCCGCCTTCCAGCGACTTGGCGCTTTCGTCAGAGGTGTCGAAGGTGATCGGGGTGTATTTCAGGCCGTTCGAACGGAAGTAGTCGGAGACGTTCAGCTCGGTGGTGGTACCGGCCTGGATGCAGATGGTTGCACCGTCCAGTTCCTTGGCGCTTTTCACGCCCAGCTTGTTGTTTACCAGGAAGCCGATACCGTCGTAGTAGGTAACGCCGGTGAACACCAGGCCCATGCCCGCATCACGGGAACTGGTCCAGGTGGTGTTACGCGAAAGGATATCGATCTCGCCGGATTGCAATGCGGTGAAGCGCTCCTTGGCGTTCAACTGGCTGAACTTGACCTTGGTGGCGTCGCCGAACACAGCGGCTGCAACGGCGCGGCAGACGTCAGCGTCGATACCGGTGATCTTGCCGGTGGAGTCCGGAACGGAAAACCCTGGCAGGCCATCGCTGACGCCGCACTGGATGAAACCCTTCTTCTGAATAGCGTCAAGCGTGGCACCGGCGTTGGCAGCCCCGGTCACACCGAATGCGGCCAAGGCGGTGACGACAGCCAGGGTAGATTTCAACATCTTCATTCAAAAACCTCCAGTTTGCTCTTTGTTGTGTAGGTGTCTCAGTCGCGTCGCACCTTTGTGAGGCGCTAATGACCCGTGCTGGCTTATTTTTGGGTCATGCAACGCTGGGCCTGAATCATGAATTGCCTGCAGGATCATCCCGTCATTCGTCTTCATCATTCAGAATCGGCCCCGTGGACTGAAACCCCATGATTTTCCCGGACCGGAGCGGTACAGGTTGAATCGTGCCGCGAATCCTGACGCATGGACTCCCGAGCTGCTTTTCGATCGCTATAAGTAATAGCCTTATAGTGTTACCGAACGATGTGAGCGCCTCGACTCCAGTCCTGCTGTAGCAAAGCCCGTACCAGCATGCTGGCTAAGTCGAATTAGCGACAGGTCAAGACAAAAACTTGTAACCTTGCGACATCTTCTTTCATTTTTTATCTACCCGCGCACCTTATTAATGCGCTCAAAAAGAGCCCGCGCACACAAATGGAGCAGTCATGAGCGATTCTTTGATCATTGAACCTTCCAGCCCCGCCGACGCCTGCGTTATCTGGCTGCATGGATTGGGTGCCGACCGCTATGATTTTCTGCCGGTCGCCGAGGCGCTGCAGGAGTCGTTGCGCACCACCCGCTTCGTACTGCCTCAGGCACCGACGCGCGCCGTGACCGTCAATGGCGGTTATGAAATGCCCAGCTGGTATGACATCAAGTCCATGAGTTCAGAGGCCCGAGCCATTGATCATGATCAGATGGAAGCCTCGGCGCAGAAGGTGCTGGACCTGATCGAGCAGCAGCGCGACAGCGGCATCGACCCGGCGCGAATCTTCCTGGCCGGTTTTTCCCAGGGGGGCGCGGTGGTCTTGCACGCTGGCTACCGTCGCTGGCAGGGCCCATTGGGCGGCGTACTCGCGCTGTCCACTTATGCCCCTACATTCAGCAACGAGATGACCCTGTCGGCGAGTCAGCAACGCATCCCGGCCTACTGCCTGCACGGCAAGCACGACGCGGTTGTGCATTATCCAATGGGTCGCGCCGTCTACGACCAACTCACCGCCCAGGGTGTAACCGTTCAATGGCAGGAATACCCAATGGAGCATCAAGTGTTACCGGAGGAAATTCGCGACATCGGCGTCTGGCTGGCTGAACGGCTTCGCTGAAGCGCTCTGAGCCCGTTGCGGCGGACCGCTTTTGTAGCTCGCCATGGATGGCACTACGCCGAGCACGGTTCTTGCTTTACACTGCTCGGCGTACATTCCTTAACCAATTGATGAGATGACCGTGCTCAAAGCACTTAAAAAGATGTTCGGTAAGAGCGAGGCTGAGCAGCCTGCGCCTATTCCGATAACCTCTATTCCCGCCTCTCCCGCTGCCACAGGCGACACACCGGATCATGCTGTCCAGACTCAGGCTCTGGACACGACCAGCGAGCCCTCCAAAGCCAGAGCGCCGCGCACCGACAAGCCGAGGGCCGAGCGCCCGCGTCGCGAGCGCGTGACAAAACCGCCCGCGCCGGCCTGGAAACTCGAAGATTTCGTCGTCGAACCCCAGGAAGGCAAGACCCGCTTCCACGACTTCAACCTCGCGCCTGAACTGATGCATGCGATTCAGGACCTGGGTTTCCCGTACTGCACACCGATCCAGGCGGGCGTACTGGGCTTCACCCTCAAGGGCAAGGATGCGATCGGACGCGCCCAGACCGGCACCGGCAAGACCGCTGCGTTTCTGATCTCGATCATCGAACAGCTGACCCAGACGCCGCCGCCTGCAGAACGCTACATGGGTGAGCCGCGCGCGCTGATCATCGCACCGACCCGCGAGCTGGTGGTGCAGATCGCCAAGGACGCCGCCGACCTGACCAAGTACACCAACCTGAACGTCATGACGTTCGTCGGTGGCATGGACTTCGACAAGCAGCTCAAACAACTCGAAGCACGGCACTGCGACATCCTGGTCGCCACGCCTGGCCGTCTGCTGGACTTCAACCAGCGCGGCGAAGTGCATCTGGACATGGTCGAAGTGATGGTCCTCGACGAAGCCGACCGCATGCTGGACATGGGCTTCATCCCGCAGGTACGTCAGATCATTCGTCAGACGCCGCACAAGGGTGAGCGCCAGACCCTGCTGTTCTCCGCGACCTTCACCGAGGACGTGATGAACCTCGCCAAGCAGTGGACGACGGACCCTTCGATCGTCGAGATCGAATCGCTGAACGTTGCCAGTGACAACGTCGAACAGCATATCTATGCCGTCGCCGGCGCCGACAAGTACAAGCTGCTCTACAACCTGGTGACCGACAACGGTTGGGAACGGGTGATGGTCTTCGCCAACCGCAAGGACGAAGTCCGGCGCATCGAAGAGCGTCTGGTGCGCGATGGCGTTAACGCGGCGCAGCTGTCAGGCGATGTGCCTCAGCACAAGCGCATCAAGACCCTTGAAGGCTTCCGCGAAGGCAAGATCCGCGTGCTGGTCGCCACCGATGTGGCCGGTCGCGGCATTCACATCGACGGCATCAGCCACGTGATCAACTTCACCCTGCCCGAAGTGCCGGACGATTATGTGCACCGCATCGGCCGTACCGGTCGCGCCGGCGCCGATGGCGTGTCGATCAGTTTTGCCGGTGAGGATGACTCTTACCAGTTGCCCGCCATCGAGGAAAAACTGGGCCGCAAGATCAGTTGCGAGACACCGCCGACTCATTTGCTCAGGGCCGTGGTACGCAGCAACGCCTGATGCTTACTTCCAGCGATCAGCCGCTTGGTGATCGCTGTGACGACCTTCCACCCAGCGCGTGCCTTCTGACGTGTTTTCACGCTTCCAGAACGGCGCGCGGGTCTTGAGGTAGTCCATGACGAAATCACAGGCTTCGAACGCCGCCTGACGGTGCGCGCTGGCAACGCCGACGAACACGATCGGCTCGCCAGGCTCCAGCGCCCCTACCCTGTGCAACACATCGACGCGCAGCAACGGCCAGCGCTGTTCGGCCTCGGTAACGATTTTTGCCAGTGCCTTTTCGGTCATCCCCGGATAGTGCTCCAGAAACATGCCGGACACTTCGCGCCCTTCATTGAAATCCCGAACATAGCCGACAAAACTGACCACCGCGCCGATGCCGAGGTTGGCAGCATGCAGCGCGTTGACTTCAGTGCCTGGGTCGAAGGCTGCCGCCTGGACGCGAACGCTCATCATCAACCTCCGGTCACGGGCGGAAAGAACGCGACTTCATCGCCATCGGCCAACGGCTCGGTCGGCTTGCACAGTTCCTGATTGCGAGCACACATCAGGTTCTGCTCGGCAAGCACCTGCCAGGCCTCGCCACGCTGCAGCAGCGTCTGGCGCAACGCATCCAGCGTAGCGAACTCGCCTTCGACGGACTCGTTGTCCACGCCCAGGACTTCACGGTAACGAGCAAAATACTGGACCTGAACCTTCATGACGATACCTGTGCCTGATCGGCAATGAAGTGACCGCTCTTGCCGCCCAGCTTCTCCAGCAGCCGGACCGACTCGATGACCATGCCCCGGTCTACGGCCTTGCACATGTCGTAAATGGTCAGCGCGGCAACGCTGGCGGCCGTCAGGGCTTCCATTTCCACACCGGTCTGCCCGGCCAGCTTGCAGCTCGCGGTGATGCGCACGGCATCATCACCCTCAGCGGCGAGGTGGACCTTGATGCTGGTGAGCATCAATGGATGGCAAAGCGGGATCAGATCGCTGGTTTTCTTCGCCGCCTGAATACCGGCGATACGTGCGACGGCAAACACGTCACCCTTGGGATGACCACCGCTGACGATCATTTGCAGCGTCGTCGGCAGCATGCGCACAAAGGCTTCGGCCACCGCCTCACGGGACGTCACGGCTTTATCCGTGACATCAACCATATTGGCGCGACCCTGGGAATCGAGATGAGTGAGCACAACGTTACTCCTTGGCAGAAGCAAGAAGTGTAGAGGGAGTGGCAGTTACACGCTACAAGCCGTGAGCTGCAAGCAAGGAACCCATTCACACATGGGCTCCCCGCATGCATCTGATTTACAAATGACTCTCCGCGTATTCGGCCAGTATCGAGCGAGGCACGCCCTGCAGGGTGATGTGCACGCCGTTCGGGAAGTCCTTGAAGCGCTCCGTCAGGTAGGTCAGCCCGGAACTGGTGGCCGACAGGTAAGGGGTGTCGATCTGCGCCAGGTTGCCCAGGCAGACCACTTTGGAACCGGCACCGGCACGCGTGATGATGGTTTTCATCTGGTGCGGGGTCAGGTTCTGGCATTCATCGATCAGAATCAGACTTTGCTGGAAGCTGCGACCTCGAATGTAGTTGAGGGATTTGAACTGCAACGGCACCTTGCTGAGGATGTAATCGACACTGCCATGGGTGTTTTCGTCATCCATGTGCAGCGCTTCGAGGTTATCGGTGATAGCGCCGAGCCACGGCTCCATCTTCTCCGCCTCGGTGCCGGGCAGGAAACCGATTTCCTGATCCAGCCCCTGAACGCTGCGGGTGGCGATGATGCGCCGATAGCGCTTGGTGACCATGGTCTGCTCGATGGCAGCGGCCAGGGCCAGAATGGTTTTACCCGAGCCCGCAGCGCCTGACAGGTTGACCAGATGAATATCCGGGTCGAGCAACGCAAACAGCGCCAGCCCCTGATAGATATCGCGCGGCTTCAGCCCCCAGGCCTCCTGATGCAGCAAAGGCTCCTGGTGCATGTCGAGAATCAGCAGTTCGTCGTTCTTGACGCCTTTGATCCAGCCGACAAAACCCTGCTCATCGACAATGAACTCGTTGATATGAACCGCCGGCAGCATTTCAGTGAGCTGCACGCGGTGCCAGGTACGACCACGCTCCTGACGCGTATCGACCTTGCTGACGCGGTCCCAGAACGAACCGGTCATGTCATGGTAGCCACGCGACAACAGTGAAACGTCGTCGACCAGTTGGTCTGTACTGTAATCCTCGGCAGCAATGCCACAGGCGCGCGCCTTGAGGCGCATGTTGATGTCTTTGGTCACCAGCACGACGCTCAAGTCCTTGTTGCGCGCATGCAGGTCAATCAATTGGTTGATAATGATGTTGTCGTTCAGGTGCTCGGGCAGCAGGCTGTTGGGTTCCTCGCGTTTGCTCATCAAAATCGACAGGTAGCCCTTGAGCACGCCTGTACCACGATCGATGGGCACGCCCTTCTCGACTTCCTCAGGCGAAGCTTCGCCCAGGGTCTTGTCGATCAGACGGATGGCCTGACGGCATTCGGCAGCAACCGAATGTTTACCGGCCTTGAGTTTGTCCAGTTCCTCCAGAACCGTCATGGGGATGGCGACGTGGTGTTCTTCGAAGTTCAGCAGTGCGTTTGGATCATGAATCAATACGTTGGTATCGAGCACGTAAAGGATTGGCTGGTTGGTGGAAGGGGTGCGTCCGTGGTCATCCATACTCGCTCACCTTTGTAGAAGCCGGGCGACGCAGAACCACGACAGTACTGCGCCACGAAAAGGCCGCCGGATTCTCCCCTTCAGGCAGGGCAGAAATGTCGCTCAAGGTGGGTCTTGGAAGACGCCACCTGTGTTGCAGGTTTCGGCGGTCTGTATTCGTAATACAGCAAAAGGGATGACAGAAAAAAGCTCTTTGACAGTTTTTTGAAGTTTATTTCACAGCCTGACGAATAGGACTTGGCGGACGTACCCCGCACGTTTAAAGTCGGAAGTCCGCCCACGCCGAATCTGCCTTCATTCCCCTTCCGGCGCAGCCTCTTCACTGCTCTGCAGCCCTTGTTCTTCGGGCGCTTCAGAGATATTTCGGCAATCGTCCCAGATCAACTCGCTTTGCGCGGTATTGGCCAGCAGCAATGGCAGCGCCGACTGCGCCTTGTTGGCCACATCGTGGAATACCACCGTCCCTTTGCGCCAGAGCAGCATGAGGGTCAGTACACGGTCGCCCACCTGCTCTGCAGAAAGCCTTCCGGTGTCGTCTTCGGCGTCGATATTCCACAATGACACGCGCAAATGCTCGGTGCGGAAGAAGTTGCCGCTGTCGGCACGTCGATGGCCATAAGGAGGGCGAAACAGCGGCACGAAGTTGTCCGGCAACACCTGCTGAACCAGTGCCGCGCTGCGTTGCACTGAATTCTGCCAGTCCAGCCACTGACTGTGCGAACGGTACTCCCAGCCCTGGATACCCACACACTGCTGGCGATACAGCGCCTGCAAACCTGCAACCGACGTGCTGTCGAGACGCTCCTGAAGACTCTTGCCCAGCACGAAGAAGGTGGCGGTCATTTTCTGCTGGCGCATAAAGTCAGCCAGCCAGTCGGTACCACCGTCGGCCGGGCTCGGGCCACTTTCGAAGTTGAGCATGAAGGTGCGATCCGGCATCTCGTCGCCGCTCATCTCATCGGAGTTGTAGCGTTCGATCTCGCTGCTGGTCTGCGGAAACAGGGCTGCCATGAACAGCAGCTCGTTCAGGTAACGCTGGTGGAATGCGGCGCTGGGTCTGGCCCAGTTGGCATAGAACGAATCGTTGGATACCTGGTATTCCTCGGCGCGCTGCCGCAACTGATCCATGTCCTCGACCAGCACACAGAAATTGGCGTCCTGCTCACAGCTCTTCTGTGCGTTCTGGTAGTTCTCCAGCAACCGCAGCCACAGCCGATGACGAACCACATTCAACGACGGCACGTTGACGAAGCGCAGGCCGAGGCGCTGCTTGAGGCCCTCCTCGTCGAGCTTTTCGCTCAGGTACAACTCGTGGGCAAAGGCGAGGATCTCCGCACGCGACGCGACGTCGAACAACCCCGGCGTCTCGAGCCGTTCAGGCCAGACGCTGCGGTCAATGGTGGCGATGACCGGCGCTGCCGCCTGCGCCTGAAGCCAGAACAGACCTGCACACACTGCTAAAACGATACGCAAACCCGATGTCCTCTCGATCAACCATTAACGTCATGACCAGCGCGCCACTATAGCTGATATGTGCCGGGCTTCTTATGTCGGCGCGCATACAAAGCCGCAGGTCATGCTGGCATCACCCGCGGAACGGTCTCTATCGCCACCATAGCTGGAGTCGCAGGCTGTCAGCCCCTAGAATCCACGGACGATAAAAGGAGACGATTTCATGCTGATGGTGATTTCCCCGGCAAAAACCCTCGATTTCGAGACACCGCCCACGACCGGCCGCTTCACTCAGCCGCAGTACCTGGACCATTCCCAGGTGTTGATCGAACAGCTGCGTGAACTGACGCCGGCGCAGATCAGCGAACTGATGCACCTGTCCGACAAGCTGGCCGGATTGAACGCGGCACGCTTTGGCAGCTGGAACCCGGACTTCACCCTCGACAACGCCAAGCAGGCACTGCTGGCCTTCAAGGGTGACGTCTATACGGGCCTGGAAGCGGAAACGCTGAGCGAAACGCAGCTCGACTACGCGCAGGGCCACTTGCGCATGCTGTCAGGTCTGTACGGCCTGTTGCGTCCACTGGACCTGATGCAGCCCTACCGGCTGGAAATGGGCACCCGGCTGGCCAACGCTCGCGGCAAGGACCTCTACGCCTTCTGGGGCACGCGGATCAGCGAATGGCTGAATGAAGCGCTGGCAGACCAGGGCGACGACCTGCTGCTCAACCTGGCCTCGACTGAATACTTCTCTGCCGTCAAACGTTCGTCGCTCAAGGCAAGGATCATCGACACCGAGTTCAAGGACTTCAAGAACGGCCAGTACAAGATCATCAGCTTCTATGCGAAAAAAGCCCGCGGCATGATGAGCCGCTTCGTTATAGAAGAGCGCATCAACGATCCCGAAGCATTACAAGCGTTCGATGCACAGGGCTATCGTTACAACCGCGAACAGTCGACCCCTGACAAGTTGGTGTTTTTGCGCAACATCGCAGAACACTAGATGATGTAACCGTCGTGTAACAGAGCGCTGTTACACGGCCTGCCCTACGATCCAACACCAAATGCCAACTTCATGACGCCAGACAAACGTCAACTTTTCGACTCGCCACTCACGTGCGATTTTTTCTTAAAAAAAAATCCATTTTTTTAACTAGTGGCGTTTCAGCTTTTTACAGTAGTGGCACTTTCATACTCACCCCTCTACACCCCTCGTAAATCGAGGCTTTTACGAAAAAAGCCATCATCTCGATACCCTCCCTGTGACAAATCGGATACCGCAAAATCTGCAAATCAGGACGAGCGGCCAGGAACTAAATACGAATTCATACGCTCCTACATCCCGTAACAATTCTGGGCTGACGTGTAAGAGATCACTTACAGGTCGCCTCGAAAAACGGGAAGTTACCGACACGGAAGCCAGGCCCCACGTGATCCTGGCGTCAGGTACCAGAACTAAACTCACATCACTAGTTGATGTTGTAGACAGGCGAAGCGCCGAACCGGTGTGATGCGCAGGATTCGAACAGGACGGCCCTGGCTTGCGCCAGAGGCAGGCTTACCGAGGTCCGCCGTCAATCGTCGAACAAGGAGTGGTTTACTGCATCCAAGGAGAGCAAGGCCCTGACCGAACGGACAGGTTACTTGCCGCTTGCACTTAGTGTCATTTGAGTTCGCCTTACTTGTTTTGGGCACTCACTCATTAAATATGCCTGCGTTAGTTCCACGGCGTTGTTAGCCGTGAGGGATGGCGCGTGACATCTGCTGGCCAAAATTAATATCCAGCCAATTTATGGCGTGAAAAATCGAGGAGAATACGATGCGTATCAGCATATTTGGTTTGGGTTACGTCGGTGCAGTCTGTGCCGGTTGCCTGTCTGCCCGCGGTCACGAAGTAGTTGGTGTGGATATTTCCAGCACCAAGATCGACCTGATCAACAACGGCAAATCACCTATCGTTGAACCGGGTCTGGAAGAGCTGTTGCAGAAAGGTATCAGTACCGGAAAACTGCGCGGCACTACAGACTTCGCCGAAGCCATTCGCGCCACCGACCTGTCGATGATCTGCGTCGGTACGCCGAGCAAGAAGAACGGCGATCTGGAACTGGATTACATTGAATCGGTGTGCCGCGAAATCGGTTATGTCCTGCGTGACAAAGCCACTCGCCACACTATCGTGGTTCGCAGTACCGTACTGCCGGGCACTGTTGCCAACGTTGTTATCCCGATTCTGGAAGACTGCTCCGGCAAGAAAGCCGGTGTTGACTTCGGCGTCGCCGTCAACCCTGAGTTCCTGCGCGAAAGTACTGCGATCAAGGACTACGACCTGCCGCCAATGACCGTGATCGGCGAGTTCGACAAAGCGTCGGGCGACGTTCTGCAATCGCTGTACGAAGAACTCGATGCACCGATCATCCGCAAGGACATCGCTGTTGCCGAGATGATCAAGTACACCTGCAACGTGTGGCACGCCACCAAGGTTACTTTCGCCAACGAAATCGGCAACATTGCCAAGGCCGTCGGCGTCGATGGCCGTGAAGTTATGGACGTGGTCTGCCAGGACAAGGCGCTGAACCTGTCCCAGTACTACATGCGCCCTGGCTTCGCATTCGGCGGCTCCTGCCTGCCGAAAGACGTTCGTGCCCTGACCTACCGCGCCGGCAGCCTGGACGTTGAAGCTCCCCTGCTCAACTCGCTGATGCGCAGTAACACGTCGCAAGTACAGAACGCTTTCGACATGGTTGCCAGCTACGACACCCGCAAGGTTGCACTGCTGGGCCTGAGCTTCAAGGCCGGTACTGACGATCTGCGTGAAAGCCCGCTGGTAGAGCTGGCCGAAATGCTGATCGGCAAGGGCTTCGACCTGAGCATCTTCGACAGCAACGTTGAATATGCACGCGTTCACGGTGCCAACAAGGACTACATCGAATCCAAGATTCCGCACGTTTCCTCGCTGCTGAACTCGGACTTCGACCAAGTCATCAATGACTCCGACGTCATCATCCTCGGCAACCGCGATGAGCGTTTCCGCGCCCTCGCCAACAAGACCCCTGAAGGCAAGCGCGTCATCGATCTGGTGGGCTTCATGGCCAACGCCACCAGCGAAGACGGTCGTGCCGAAGGTATCTGCTGGTAAATCAGCCGCAAGCCACAAGCGCCAGGCTCCAGGCCACAGGCTCAAGCAATGTGCTTGCAGCCTGGGGCTTGAGGCTCGCAACTGACTTAGGGATACGATTATGCAGAGGCTCAAGCACGGCCTGTTACAGGCCGCAGGTTGGCTGTTCTATTTAAGTTTACTCATGGGCCTTGCCGCGGCATTGCCTACCAGTATCTTCGACTCACAGTCGAAGAACTTTATATTCCTGATTGGCGCCGTTGGTATCTGGCGCTACTCGATGGGGATCACGCACTTCGTGCGCGGGATGATTTTCCTGTACATCGTCTACCCGCACTTGCGCCGCAAGGTTCGCAAGCTGGGCAGTGCAGCAGACCCGTCCCATGTGTTTCTGATGGTCACCAGCTTCCGCATCGACGCGCTGACCACCGCACAGGTCTACAACTCGGTTATCCGCGAAGCCATCGACTGCGGCCTGCCGACGACTATCGTCTGCTCGCTGGTGGAAATGTCCGATGAGCTGCTGGTCAAGAGCATGTGGGCGAAGTTCAACCCGCCGGAGCGCGTCAAGCTGGACTTCGTACGCATTCCGGGCACCGGCAAGCGCGATGGTCTGGCCTATGGCTTCCGCGCCATCTCGCGTCACTTGCCTGACAGCCGTGCCGTGGTTGCAGTGATCGACGGCGACACCGTGCTCAACGAAGGTGTGGTCGCCAAGACCGTGCCGTGGTTCCAGCTGTTCGACAACGTCGGCGGCCTGACCACCAACGAGTTCTGTGAAGTACGTGGTGGCTACATCATGAGCGAGTGGCACAAGCTGCGTTTCGCTCAGCGTCACATCAACATGTGCTCGATGGCCCTGTCCAAACGCGTGTTGACCATGACCGGTCGCATGTCGGTGTTCCGCGCAACCGTGGTAACCGACCCCGAGTTCATTGCCGACGTGGAAAGCGACTCGCTCAATCACTGGCGCCTGGGCACCTTCCGCTTCCTGACCGGCGACGACAAGTCCAGCTGGTTCAGCCTGATGCGCCTGGGTTACGACACGTTCTACGTGCCGGACGCAGCGATCAACACCGTGGAACACCCGCCCGAGAAGAGCTTCCTGAAAGCCAGCCGCAAGCTGATGTATCGCTGGTACGGCAACAACCTGCGTCAGAACTCGCGTGCACTGGGTCTGGGCGTACGTCGCCTGGGGATTTTCACCAGCATCGTACTGTTCGACCAGCGTGTGTCGATGTGGACCTCCATCCTCGGTCTGACCGTCGCACTGATCGCCAGCTTCAAGTATGGCGGCGCGTTCCTGTTGATGTATCTGCTGTGGATCGGCATGACCCGTCTGATCCTCACCCTGCTGCTGTCCCTCTCGGGACACAGGATCGGGCCTGCCTACCCGATCATTCTCTATTACAACCAGATCGTCGGCGCGCTGATGAAGATCTATGTCTTCTTCCGCCTGGACCGCCAGTCCTGGACTCGCCAGGACACCAAACTAAGCCGCGACATGGCCAGCTTTCAGGGCTGGTTCAACACGTGGTCGTCCCGAACCATGACTTTCTCGGCTGGCACCATCTTCGTCGCTGTGCTGTTGACGATGGTTTGACCGGGCCAACGGATTAATCGCTTAAGTAGGAAAAATAGCCATGAATACAGCCGTGAATGCGAACGTCGTACATGAATCCGAAGCCCAGCGCCAACACGCGCGGATCAAGATCCCTGCCAAGCTGCGCCTGCTGAATGATCAGCCCAACGCGCCACTGGTACGTGTCGAAGACCTGTCGGCCGGTGGCCTGAGCTTCGTTGCTCCGTCCGGGCAGAAATTCAGCGAAGGGCAGATCGTCAAGGGACGCCTGCAATTCATCATCGACAACCTTGGCCTGGCCATGGACGTCGATCTGCAGGTGCGCTCGATCGACAACGCCAGCAACCGCATCGGTTGCCAGTTCCAGAATCTGGAACCTCAGGACATCGCTACCCTGCGCCACCTGATCACCTCGCACCTGTCCGGCGAAGTCGTCACCCTGGGTGAAGTGCTGGCCACGCTGCAGCGCGATAACTTCACCAAGGCACGCAAGGTCAAGGGCAAGGACAGCGGCATGAGCGCCATGGGTCGCCTGCGCGCCGTGACCTTCAGCCTGGGCGTGTTCATTGTCGGTCTGGCCGCTTTCGGCTTCATCTTCAAGACGATCTACGGCCTGTACTTCGTCAGCCATGCATCGGCCGGTCTGGTCACCATTCCAAGCATGGACGTGACCATGCCGCGTGAAGGTACCGTACAAAGCCTGGTCGCCCAGAATGGCGAAGCCGCCAAAGGCGCGCCACTGGCGTCCTTCAACACCAGCATGCTGGAAATGCTCAAGGGCAGCCTGACCGGTGAAGACCTTCAGCCGGCCAAGATCGAAGAGCTGTATGGCAAGCAGATGAGCGGCACCATGACCAGCCCGTGCGATTGCGTCGTGGCTCGCCAACTGGTTGCCGACGGTCAGTTCGCGTCCAAGGGTCAGGTGATCTTCCAACTGGTGCCACGCAACGCGCCGGCCACGGTTGAAGCTCGCTTCACCTATCGCCAGTTCAACGACGTCAAGCCAGGCACACGTGTCAGCTTCCAGATCGCTGGCGAAGACAAACTGCGCACGGGTCAGATCATCAGCAGCACCAACCTGAGCGACGCCGACCTGTCCACCGACATCCGCGTGCAGATCAAGCCTGACGAAAGCCTGAGCAGCTCGCTTGCCGGTCGCCCTGTCGAAGTGGTCAGCGATCGCGGCCCGTCCGTGAGCTGGCTGATCGATAAAGCAATGGCTGCGGGTCTGTAACCATGAACAGCCCACTACGACGCCTGTCGACCCCCACGCTACTGAGCCTCGCCGTCGCGCTCGGCCTGAGCGGCTGTGCCGGCCTGCCTGATCAACGCCTTGCCAATGAAGCCCTGAAAAACGGCGACACTGCATTGGCGGAGCAGAACTATCGGCAGCTGGCGGACCTGGGCTACAGCGACGCGCAAGTCGGCCTGGCTGATATTCAGGTCGCGACTCGCGACCCGGCTCAGCTCAAGCAGGCCGAAGCTACCTACCGCGCTGCCGCGCAGACCTCCCCCCGTGCGCAGTCGCGCCTGGGCCGTCTGCTGGCTGCCAAGCCCGACGCTACCGAAGCCGAACATCGCGAAGCCGAAGGCCTGCTGAAAAAGGCCTTCGCCAATGGCGAATCCGGCACGCTGATCCCGCTGGCGATGCTGTATCTGCAATACCCGCACACCTTCCCTGAAGTGAATGCGCAGCAGAAGATCAGTGAGTGGCGCGCTGCCGGTTATCCGGAGGCAGGTCTGGCTCAGGTGCTGCTGTATCGCACTCAAGGCACATATGCTCAACACCTCGATGAGGTCGAGAGCATCTGCAAACAGGCGCTGTCGGCCACGGATATCTGCTACGTCGAACTGGCCACTGTCTACCAGACACGTGGCCAGGCCGAGCAGCGCACGGCCTTGATCGAAAAGCTCAAGAGCGACTACGCCGCTGGCCGCGTCAATGCTCAACGTGTGGACAGCGTCGCGCGTGTACTGGGTGACTCCACCATCGGTACACCAGACGAAAAGACCGCTCAGCAATTGCTGGAAAACGTTGCGCCGGGCTACCCGATCTCGTGGGTCACGCTGGCCAAACTGCTTTACGACTTCCCCGAACTGGGTGACGTCAACAAGATGATGGAATACCTGAACAACGGCCGCGCGGCAGACCAGCCTCGCGCCGAGCTGCTGCTTGGACGCCTGTACTACGAAGGTAAATGGGTCACGCCCGATGCCTTCAAGGCCGAGGAGCACCTGAAGAAAGCCACCGCCACGGAAATCTCTGCCCATTACTACCTGGGTCAGATCTACCGTCGCGGCTACCTGGGCCAGGTCTACTCGCAAAAAGCCGTGGACGAGCTGCTGACCGCCGCCCGTGGTGGCCAGAACAGCGCCGACTTCGCCCTTGCGCAACTGTTCTCGCAGGGCAAGGGCACTATGCCCGACCCGGTCAACGCCTGGGTGTTCGCGCAACTGGCGCTGGCCAGTCAGACCCCGCAAGCGACCGAGCTTGCCGAGGCCCTCAATACACAACTGCCGCCTGAAAAGCTCGCCACCGCCAAAGACCTGTTGGCACGCGAGCAAAAAGTCCGGGGCGCTAACGCCACTCAGAACGCGATGGCATTGCAGGCCCTGCAAGAAGAAAAAGACGGTGAGGAAGCATTATGAAGTTGAATCCCCTGATGGCCGCCGGCATGGGCCTTGGCTTCACCCTGTTGTGGGCCTGCCCGACACTGGCAGCGCTGACCGAACAACCGCAAAATTTCGGTATCGAAATCAAAGCCACGGCGCAGGCCGAGGATGATCGCGATCTGGGCACCCGTTCGGGCGGCGACGTCAACGGTGTGGGCCTGGATCTGCGTCCCTGGGTCTATGGCGAGCGCGGCGACTGGAGCGGTTACGCGATGGGCCAGGTGGTCACCGCCACCGACATCATTCAGACCGACCCGCTGGAGCAGAGCAACAGCGACGGCAGCGGCACCCAGACTTCGCGTGGCACGGCCAGCGAGCGCGAAGCCGACAAGACCTACGCCGCACTGCGTGAGTTCTGGATCGGCTACAGCGGTTTCACGCCCTACCCTGGCGAGATCCTGAAAGTCGGTCGTCAGCGTCTGCGCAACGACGACGGTCAATGGCACGACACCAATATCGAGGCCATCAACTGGTCGTTCGATACCACGCTGCTGCGCGCTGAACTGGGTGCTGCCCAGCGTTTCAGCGAATACCGCACCGACCTGACCGAACTGGCACCTGACGACGAAGATCGCAAGCACCTGTTCGGCTCGGTCAGCTACCAGTGGACACCAGGCCATTGGGCCGGTATCCGTGCTCACCACAGTGCCGACGACGGCAAGCTCAAGTCGCAGGGCCAGGTGCTGGATGATCTGGACAAGACCTCCAATGGCGATCTGACCTGGGTCGGCCTGCAGGCTGACAGCGATGCCTACAACTATCGCAGCAACACCAATCAGCTCAACTACTGGGGCAGCCTGACCTGGCTGAACGGAACGCGCGACGAGATCGGCGTGACCTCCGCTCCCAACGACCAGTTCATCGCCGGCGAAAAGAACAGCCGTGACATGAATGGCTGGGCCACCGACCTGGGCCTGCGCCTGCGTCTGGACCCACAATGGCAAGTCGGCGCCGCCTACTCGCGCGCCAGCAAGGACTACGTCCAGAACGGTCTGGAAAGTAACCGCTCCAACTGGACCGGTACGCGTTCGCGCATCCATCGTTTCGGTGAAGCCTTCCAGGGCGAAATGGCCAACGTGGAAACCGGCTCGCTGTTCGCCTCCTGGCAGATGAACGAGGAATACGACGCGTCGCTGATCTACCACAAGTTCCGTCGCGTGGACGGCAACACCGGTATCGGTGGCTCGGGCATCAACGCGGTGAACGACAACCAGAACGGTACGTTCAGCTCGCTGCCGCTGGAAGACGGCAGCAAGGACCTGGGTCAGGAAATGGACCTGGTCGTGACCAAGTACTTCAAGCAAGGCCTGCTGCCGGCTTCGCTGAGCCAGTCGTTCGATGAACCTTCGGCACTGGTGCGCCTGCGCGCAGGTGTCTTCAAGCCAGGCGACGCGTATCAGAACAACGTGGACAGCTACATGCACCGCGCTGTTGTCGACGTCATCTGGCGCTTCTGATGCGAACCGCCAAAGGAGTGCCAGAGATGAACAGTCATACAAGCAACGGGCGTAGCCGACACTGGCCGCACACCCTGCTCGAAAGCGCACTGCTGACCAGCGCCCTGCTGCTGGCCAGCGGTGTGGCGCTGGCCAACGCGCCTGTCGTACCCGACACACAGAAGGCGGTGGTCAAGGAGTTGCACCAGGCCAAGACCTACACCATCACCAGCCCGCCGACCGAGCCGTTGGAAATGGCCAAGCCGGTGTTGCCCGACCTCAAGGGCTACACCGCCGAAGCCGCCCTGAAAAAGATCGTGCGCAACAAACCGGGCAAGGTCACTGTTTCACGGATGATGGAAGAAACCGGCCTGAAGGAATTCATCGGCGGCGATAACAAGATGGCCGAATGGGTCAACCGTCAGCGCGGCATCCCCCAGGCCATCATGATTTCCGACGGCTACGTGAGCCTGCAGGACCTGGCCAGGAAGGTGCCCAAGCAGTTCCTCAACGAGGTTTCGCCAGGTGTCTACGTGGCGCGCCTGCCAATCCTGATCAAGGAAACCGGGATCTTCGAGATCGACAGCAAGACCAAGGAATTGCGTCTGTCTCAGGAAAAGGGCTCGTTCATCGTCAGTGAAGGCAAGATGCTGATCACTCACACTCAGGTCAACGCCTGGAGTGAAACCCGCAACAGCCTGGCGACCTATCGCAAGCCTGAAGAGTTTCGCCCTTTCCTGCTGACCTGGGGTGGCTCGGAAACCTGGATCGCCAATACCAAAATGGCGAGCATGGGCTACGACCAGAGCAAGTCCTATGGCATCAGTATTTCCCAGTACACACCCAACACCGCGAAGATTCTCAAGCGTGCCGAACCGACGGGCTGGATCATCGATTCAGAGTTCTCGGACATGTGGTACGGCTTCTACTGCTATGAAACCCGCGACTTCGTGGTCAAAGGCAACACCTACCGCGACAACATCATTTACGGCATTGACCCGCACGACCGTTCGCACGGTCTGATCATCGCCGAAAACGACGTTTACGGGACCAAGAAGAAGCACGGGATCATCATTTCCCGGGAAGTCGACAACAGCTTCATCTTCCGCAACAAGAGCCACAACAACAAATTGTCCGGCGTGGTTCTGGACCGTAACAGCGTCGGCAACATCGTCGCCTACAACGAGATTTACCAGAACCACACTGACGGCATCACCCTGTACGAAAGCGGCAACAACCTGCTGTGGGGCAATCGCGTGATCGCCAACCGCCGCCACGGTATCCGCGTGCGTAACAGCGTGAATATCAAGCTGTACGAGAACGTCGCCATGGGCAACGGCCTGATGGGCGTTTACGGCCACATCAAGGACTTGAGCGACACTGACCGCGACATTGAGCTCGATCCGTTCGACGCTCAGGTATCGCTGATCATGGTTGGCGGCGAACTGTCCAGCAATGGTTCCGGCCCGCTGTCCATCGACTCGCCACTGAGTGTCGAGCTGTATCGCGTCTCGATGCTGATGCCTACCAAAGAAGTCGGCATCAGCCTCAACGGCGTCCTCGGTGAGCGCCAGGACGAAATCCTCGACCTGCTGGTACGCCAGAAGAAAGCCGTATTGATCGACCCCGTCGAAAGCCAGACCGAGCTGCGGGAATGAGAAAGGGTATTGTTATGCACGCACATCTGATCAAGCTGTTGAGCCTGTCCAGCCTCACCGCCGCCTTGATGGCCGCCGCTGGTGTCGCTCGGGCAGACGACTCGCAAGCGCCGACGTTCAAGGCCGAGCCTTGCTGCTCGCTGTGCCCGGCCGCGCATGATGCGAAAAACTACACCACGCGCTATCAGCAGAACTTCACCACGCTGGTCCAGGCTCAGGGTGACTGGCTGTTCCGGACTCAGGAAGACCTGCGCACCGAGTTCGACACCACGCCTGCCGGCTATCGCCGCATGAAACAACTGCACGATGCGTTCAAGAGCAAAGGCGTCGAACTGGTCGTGGTGTATCAGCCGACCCGTGGCCTGGTGGATCGCAACAAATTGTTCCCGGCCGAACGCGACAAGTTCGACTACGACAAGGCGCTGAAAAACTATCAGGCCATGCTTGGCCGCTTCAGCAAGATGGGCTACTGGGTCCCTGACCTGTCGCCGTTGACCAACGAGCAGCAGGCGCATGACTTCTACTTCCGCGGTGACCAGCACTGGACGCCGTATGGCGCACAGCGTACGGCGAAGATCGTCGCCGAAACCGTGAAAAGGATTCCGGCCTACGGCGATATCCCCAAGCGTGAGTTCGAAAGCCATATTTCCGGACGCATGGGCAAGACGGGCACTTTGCACAATATGGCAGGTCAATTGTGCGGTACCAGCTACGCGATCCAGTACATGGACCAGTTCACCACCGAGCCCAAGGGTGAGGCGGGCGACGGCGACCTGTTCGGCGATTCCGGTAACCCGGAAATCACCCTGGTCGGTACCAGCCACAGTGGCAAGAACTACAACTTCGCGGGCTTCCTGCAGGAATACATGGGCGCTGACGTGTTGAACGTGGCGTTCCCTGGTGGTGGCCTGGAAGGTTCGATGCTGCAGTACCTGGGCAGTGAAGACTTTCAGAAGCGTCCGCCGAAGATTCTCATCTGGGAATTCTCGCCGCTGTATCGCCTGGATCAGGAGACCATCTATCGCCAGATGATGTCGCTGCTGGACAACGGCTGTGAAGGCAAGCCTGCCGTCATGAGCGCCAGCACCACGCTTAAGCCGGGTACCAACGAACTGCTGGTCAATGGCAAGAATGGCATCAAGGACATTCGCAACGGCAGCAATCAGATCGACATCAAGTTTGACGACACCTCGGTGAAAGTCCTTCAGGCCAGACTCTGGTACATGAACGGTCGCCATGAGGATCTGAAAATCGAGAAACCGGAAACGTCAGACACCGATGGACGCTTCGCCTTTGAATTGCGCGAGGATGAGGATTGGGCCAACCAGCAACTGCTGGCGCTGGAAGTCCAGGGACCGGAAGCAGGCACGGCACCACAAAAAGTCGAAGCCAAAGTATGCAAACGCAACGTGTTCCCGAGCGCTGCGACACACACCGCTCAAGCCGGACTATGAGGTGACTTATGCAGACTCCTAAACTGATACGCCCTACCCTGCTGTCGATGGCAATCCTGTCATCGATGGCGTGGGCCACGGGCGCGTCCGCCGCACTGGTTCCACCCAAGGGCTATGACGCCCCGATCGAAAAAATGAAGACGGGCGATCACAACTTCAGCTGTGAAGCCATTCCAAAGCCCTACACCGACAAGCTGGTCTTCCGCAGCAAGTACGAGGGTTCGGACAAGGCACGCGCAACGCTCAATGCGGTATCCGAAGAAGCGTTCCGCGACGCGACCAAGGACATCACCACCCTTGAGCGTGGCGTCAGCAAAGTCGTGATGCAGTACATGCGCGACGGTCGTCCGGAACAACTCGATTGTGCGCTGAACATGATGACCACCTGGGCCAAGGCCGATGCGCTGGAGTCGCGCGAGTTCAACCACACCGGCAAATCCATGCGCAAATGGGCACTGGGCAGCATGTCCTCCGCCTACCTGCGTCTGAAGTTCTCCGAGTCGCACCCGCTGGCCAATCGTCAGCAGGACGCGAAGATCATCGAGACCTGGTTCAGCAAGCTGGCCGATCAGGTGGTCAGCGACTGGAGCAATCTGCCGCTGGAAAAAATCAACAACCACTCGTACTGGGCTGCCTGGTCGGTGATGGCAACCGCTGTCGCCACCAATCGTCAGGACCTGTTCGACTGGGCCGTGAAGGAATACAAGGTCGCTGCCAATCAAGTGGACAAGGACGGTTTCCTGCCCAACGAGATGAAGCGCCGTCAGCGGGCACTGTCGTATCACAACTATGCACTGCCGCCGCTCGCGATGATTGCCAGCTTCGCCCAGGCCAATGGCGTGGACCTGCGTCCGGAAAACAATGGCGCCTTGAAGCGTCTGGGCGACCGGGTGCTGGCCGGCGTCAAGGATCCTTCGATTTTCGCTGAACACAACGGCGAGAAACAGGACATGACGGACCTGAAGAAAGATCCGAAATTCGCCTGGCTCGAACCGTACTGCTCGCTCTACACCTGCAGCCCGGATGTGCTTGAAGAGAAACACGAAAAGCAGCCATTCAAGACATTCCGTCTGGGCGGTGACCTGACCAAGGTCTACGACCCGACGCACGAGAAAGGCGACAAGGGCGATAACGACGGTTCGTGATTCACAGAGTTCTTTGTGGGAGCGCGCTTGCTCGCGAAGAGGCACGCCCAGGCGCTGAATCCGTAAGACCGGACCTCGCCTGAGCTGCCTCACCGACAAGCCGTAACGCGACGTGTTTTACCCCCCAATTTCAACGGGGGGTTTGGGGGGGCTTTAGCCCTTGAATGTTGGACAAACGGAGAGATAAGGATGGTTTTCTCATCCAACGTGTTCCTGTTCCTGTTCATGCCGATTTTCCTCGGCTTGTACTACCTGAGCGGGCAACGCTATCGCAATCTGCTGCTGCTGATTGCCAGCTATATCTTCTACGCCTGGTGGCGAGTGGACTTTCTGGCGCTGTTCGTCGGCGTGACCGTCTGGAACTACTGGATCGGTCTCAAGGTAGGCGCAGCAGGTGTGCGGACCAAGCCGGCACAGAAATGGTTGCTGCTTGGCGTAATAGTGGACCTGTGTATTCTGGGCTACTTCAAATACGCCAACTTCGGCGTGGACAGCATCAACGCAGCCATGACCTCGATGGGTCTGGAACCGTTCATCCTGACTCACGTGCTGTTGCCGATCGGTATCTCGTTCTATGTCTTCGAGTCCATCAGCTACATCATCGACGTTTACCGCGGCGATACTCCGGCCACGCGCAATCTGATCGACTTCGCTGCATTCGTCGCGATCTTCCCGCACCTGATCGCCGGCCCTGTGCTGCGTTTCCGCGATCTGGCCGACCAGTTCAACAACCGTACACACACGCTGGACAAGTTCTCCGAAGGTGCCACGCGCTTCATGCAGGGCTTCATCAAGAAAGTGTTCATCGCCGACACCCTGGCGGTGGTCGCCGACCACTGCTTCGCCCTGCAAAACCCGACCACCGGCGATGCCTGGCTGGGTGCGCTGGCCTACACCGCGCAACTGTATTTCGACTTCTCCGGTTACAGCGATATGGCTATCGGTCTGGGTCTGATGATGGGTTTCCGCTTCATGGAAAACTTCAAACAGCCCTACATCAGCCAATCGATCACCGAGTTCTGGCGTCGCTGGCACATCAGCCTGTCCACCTGGCTGCGTGACTATCTGTACATCACGCTGGGCGGCAACCGCGGCGGCAAATTCGCGACCTACCGCAACCTGTTCCTGACCATGCTGCTCGGCGGTCTGTGGCACGGTGCCAACGTCACCTACATCATCTGGGGTGCCTGGCACGGCATGTGGCTGGCGATCGAAAAAGCGGTCGGTATCAACACCAAACCCTACAGTTTCAACCCGATCCGCTGGGCACTGACCTTCCTGCTGGTGGTCATAGGCTGGGTCATCTTCCGCGCTGAAAACCTGCATGTCGCCGGTCGTATGTACAGCGCCATGTTCAGCTTCGGCGAGTGGCAGCTGTCGGAACTCAACCGCGCCAGCCTGACCGGTCTGCAAGTGGCAACACTGGTGGTGGCGTATCTGACGCTGGCGTTCTTCGGTCTGCGCGACTTCTACCAGAACCGCGAAAAAGACACCGGCAAGAGCGCCAAGGCTGACGGTCCTGCGACCGCTCAACCGGGCACCATCAAGGCCGTTCCCGGCGATGCTCCCGGCAGTCTGCACCTGCCAGGCTACACCGTGGGCAGCGAAGCTCAGGTGCAGCCCGCGTACTGGGTTGCCGACTGGCCACGTTACGCCATGCGTGCACTGATCCTGCTGCTGTTCGTGGCTTCGATTCTCAAACTTTCGGCGCAAAGCTTCTCGCCGTTCCTTTACTTCCAGTTCTGAGGAGCCTGACATGACGCGTTCATTACGAATCCTCTACATCGCCATCTTCCTGGCCATTCTGCTGGTCCTGGGCGTCTGGTCGCTGCGCAGCTTCAGCACCTTCTCGACGTCGGCAGAGACCACTGTGCTCAACGGCAAATGGACCAAGGCGGCGGAAACTCATTACGACGATGAGTTCCCGATCAAGCGCCTGGGCACCAACCTCTGGGCGGCGCTGGATTTCAAACTGTTCAACGAAGGTCGTCCGGGCGTCGTGCTCGGCAAGGACCAGTGGTTGTACACCGACGAAGAGTTCGATGCGGTTGCCAACGGCGAGCAGAACGAAGCCGACAACCTGGCGATCATTCAGGGTGTGCGTGACGCGCTGGAAAAACAGGGCACCAAACTGGTCCTGGCGATCGTTCCGGCGAAGACCCGTCTGTACCCGGAACACATCGGTGACAACAAGCCTGCCAGCCTGCACACCGACCTGTATCAGCAGTTCCACGCGCAGGTCGCCAAGGCCGGGATCTTTGCCCCGGACTTGCTGGTGCCGCTGCAAGCTGCCAAGCAACAGGGCCAGGTTTTCCTGCGCACCGACACCCACTGGACGCCAATGGGTGCCGAAGTCGCCGCGCAGCAACTGAGCGCCGCGATTGCCCAGAAAACACCACTGGAAGGTGAACCTGAGCAGTTCGTCACACAAGCCAAGGGAACCGAAGCCTACAAAGGTGACCTGACTACATTCCTGCCGCTCGATCCGTTGTTCAGCAACATGCTGCCCAAGCCGGACGAGTTGCAGAAACGCAGTACCGATCCGGTAGCAGGCGAAGCGGCAGGCGGTGACGCACTGTTCGCAGACAGCGACATCCCGGTGGGTCTGGTGGGCACCAGCTACAGCGCCAACCCTAACTGGAACTTCGTCGGCGCCTTGAAAGAAGCGCTGCGCAGCGATGTCGTCAACTACGCCGAAGACGGCCATGGCCCGATCCTGCCGATGCTCAAGTACCTGCAGACCGACGCCTTTAAGAACACCCCGCCGCAAGTGGTGATCTGGGAGTTCCCGGAGCGCTACCTGCCGGCACACAACGATCTTGGCGAGTTCGATCCGAAGTGGATCGCCGAGCTGAAGAAATCGCGTGACACCCAAGAAAACGTGGCGCTCAACGCCAAACAATCCGAGTCGCCCAACCGGGCGCAAAACTGAGAGGACTGACTCATGACTTTCAACACTACTGCCAACCGTTCGGCCGCAAAACGCATTTTCAAAACCTGCGCAATGGCCGCAGGTCTGGGCCTGATGTCCCTGCAGGCTTTCGCCGGTGACTCCGCCCTGTACGGCCCGACCGCACCGAAAGGCTCGACCTTCGTGCGTGTCTACAACGCCAGCAACGCTGAAATCAGCGCCACCGTTGGCAACACCAATCTCAACGAAGTGGCGCCACTGGGCAGCACTGCGTTCAGCTTCATGCCGCAGGGCGACTACACCGCCAAGCTGGGCAGCCAGAGCCTGCCGGTGAAACTGGCGGGTGATCACTACTACACCATCGTCAACAACGCCAGCGGCAAGCCACAGCTGGTCGAAGAGCCACCGTTCAAGAACAAGCAGAAATCCCTGGTTCGCGTGCAGAACCTGAGCGACAAGTCGCTGACCCTGAAAACTGCTGACGGCAAGACCGAAGTGGTCAACACCGTTGCGGCCAAAGGCACCGGCGAGCGTGAAATCAACCCGGTCAAAGTCAGCCTGGCGCTGTACGACGGCGACAAGAAAGTCACCGATTTGAAACCTGTGGCACTGGAGCGTGGCGAAGCCGCTGTGCTCTACATCACCGGCAGTGGCAGCAGCCTCTCGCCAGTGTGGGTCAAGCCACCGGTTGCTACCCGCTAAACGGATTATGCCGGTCGGTTCAGGGCATCAGCGTTGAACCGACCCGCGCGGAACAAGAACAAGACAGAAACGACAGACACCTCGTACGGCCCTAATTGAATGCTTTTGGAGAAACAAAATGATTCCAGTTATCTTGTCAGGCGGTAGTGGTTCACGACTCTGGCCGCTTTCGCGTAAACAATTCCCTAAACAGTTCCTGGCGTTGACCGGCGAGCACACCCTGTTCCAGCAAACCCTGGAGCGTCTGGTGTTCGAGGGCATGCAGGAGCCTATCGTGGTCTGCAACAAGGACCACCGTTTCATCGTCAACGAGCAACTCGCTGCGCTGAACCTGGAAACCCAGGCGATCCTCATGGAACCGTTCGGCCGCAACACGGCACCCGCCGTTGCACTGACTGCCATGAAGCTGGTCAACGAAGGCAACGACGGCCTGATGCTGGTGCTGCCAGCCGACCACGTCATCGAAGACCAGAAAGCCCTGCAACGCGCACTGGCACTGGCGACTGTCGCCGCAGAGCGTGGCGAAATGGTGCTGTTCGGCGTACCGGCCAACAAGCCTGAAACCGGCTATGGCTACATCAAGTCCACCGCCGATGCCCTGCTGCCGGAAGGCGTCAGCCGCGTGTCGCAGTTCGTCGAAAAACCTGACGAAAAACGCGCCAAGGAATTCGTCGAAGCCGGTGGCTACTACTGGAACAGCGGCATGTTCCTGTTCCGCGCCAGCCGCTTCCTGGAAGAACTGAAAAAGCATGATCCGGACATCTACGACACCTGCCTGCTGACCCTTGAGCGCAGCGTGCAGGACGGCGACGCCCTTGAAATCGACTCCTCGACCTTCGCCTGCTGCCCGGACAATTCCATCGACTACGCGGTCATGGAAAAAACCCAGCGCGCCTGCGTCGTACCGCTGTCGGCCGGCTGGAGCGATGTCGGCTGCTGGTCGTCGCTGTGGGAAGTCAATGCCAAGGACGCCAACGGCAACGTCACCAAGGGCGACGTCGTCATCCAGGACAGCCGCAACTGCATGATCCACGGCAACGGCAAACTGGTGTCGGTGATCGGTCTGGACAACATCGTGGTCGTCGAAACCAAGGACGCGATGATGATTGCCCACAAGGACAAGGTCCAGGGCGTCAAGCAAATGGTCGCCACCCTGAACGAACAGGGCCGCACCGAGACCCAGAACCACCTCGAAGTGTACCGTCCGTGGGGCTCCTACGATTCGGTGGACATGGGCGGTCGTTTCCAGGTCAAGCGTATCTCCGTCAAGCCGGGTGCCTGCCTGTCGCTGCAGATGCACCACCACCGCGCCGAACACTGGATCGTGGTATCCGGTACTGCGCAGGTCACCTGTGACGAGAACGTGTTCCTGCTCACCGAAAACCAGTCCACCTACATCCCGATCGCCTCGGTCCATCGCCTGCGCAACCCAGGCAAGATCCCGTTGGAAATCATCGAAGTACAATCGGGCAGCTACCTGGGCGAAGACGACATCGAGCGTTTCGAAGACATCTACGGTCGCTCGAACGCGCTGGAAGCGGGTGTGAAGACGCAAACTATCGCTCGTTGATAGGGTTTTAGCTGCACGCTACAGGTAACACAGCCCTCGACAACTCTTTGCGTAGATTTATACGCAGAGAGTTGTCGGGGGCTTTTCATTTGCGCGACGTCCCCCTCCCAGGTTCTGTAGGATGTCCAGCATTACCTTTGCTGGAGACCTGCATGTTTATCGGCATCCTGTTGATCCTGACCTGGCTCATCCTTCTGCTCCGCTACCCGGCGAAGGCCTTGCCCGTCTCGCTGGCTGCGGCGGTCGGGCTTGGGGCGGTGGCGGCCATCGTCATCTGGCAGGACAGCCGGGAAACACGCCAGCTTGAGCGTCTGGATATCCGCCTGAGTTACGATCCGCAAAACTGCCCGGCAGATCGTCCGTTGCAGGTCAGCATCACCAACACCAATCAGGTCACCCTGCAGGAACTGCGTTGGCGAATAGCGGCCTATGCACCTGGTGATTCAGTGAATCTGATCGACAACACCTACGCATCCGCACGCTATCGCGGCCCCGGTGAACTTCAGGCCAAAGGCACGTGGCAGGATTGCGTGCCGGTGCCGGCACTGCGCAACGGGTACCGCCCGCAAACCCTGGAATTTCGCGCAGAACATCTACAAGGCAGTTTCTCGGACTGACCACAAGGATCTCCCTCATGCCCATCGCTTTGATTACAGGCTGTTCCAGCGGAATCGGCCGTGCTCTGGCCGACGCGTTCAAGGCCACTGGCTATGAAGTCTGGGCCACTGCGCGCAAGACCGACGATGTCGCGGCACTCAGTGCAGCGGGTTTCATCGCCGTACAACTGGACGTCAACGACAGCCTGGCGCTGGAGCAACTGGCCGCCGGTCTGGAGCACGGCGGCCTGGATGTGTTGATCAACAACGCTGGCTATGGCGCGATGGGTCCCCTGCTCGACGGCGGCGTGGATGCCTTGCAGCGACAGTTCGAAACCAATGTGTTTTCCGTCGTCGGGGTGACCCGGGCGCTGTTTCCGGCACTGCGCCGCAACAAGGGGCTGGTGGTGAACATCGGCAGCGTATCCGGTGTGCTGGTCACGCCGTTCGCGGGCGCTTATTGCGCATCCAAGGCGGCGGTGCATGCGCTCAGTGATGCGCTGCGTCTGGAGTTGGCGCCATTCGGCGTACAGGTGATGGAGGTTCAGCCAGGCGCGATCGCGTCGAGCTTTGCGCAGAATGCCAGCCACGAAGCCGAGCAGCTGATCAGTGAGCAATCGCCGTGGTGGCCGATTCGCGAAGGCATTCGTGCACGCGCCAGAGCTTCACTGGACAACCCTACCCCCGCCACAGCATTCGCTCAAGACTTGCTCAAGGCCGTGCAACACACCCATCCGCCACGTCTTCTGCGTCTTGGCAACGGCTCACGCCTGCTGCCGCTGATGGCGTGGTTGCTGCCCAAAGGGCTACTGGATATGGGCCTGAGAAAACGCTTTGGATTGAACACCGACTTGTGACGCAGAGCGTCACGAACTGCATTCCCACGCTGGAGCGTGCGGAACGATCACCTGCCTATCGTGCGACGCTCCGCGTCGGCATGCCGTTCTGGACGCTCCGCGTCCTCAAGCATCAGCCGTCTACCGGCCTGACAATCACCGTGCAGGTCATTCCCGCTGCCAGAAGTACGCCTTCAGGTATAGCGTCCAGATGGATACGCACCGGCACGCGCTGGGCCAGACGCACCCAGTTGAAAGTCGGGTTGACGTCGGCGATCAGTTCGCGGCTTTGCGGGTTGTCACGGTCGTAGATGCCGCGTGCAATGCTTTCGACATGACCCTTGAGCACCTCGCCGCTCATTAACTGCATATCGGCAGGATCGCCCACGTTCAGGTGCGGCAATTTGGTTTCCTCGAAGAAGCCGTAGACCCAGAACGAGTTCATGTCCACCACGGCCATCTTCGCTTCACCGATACGCGCATAGTCACCGCGATGGACATTGAGGTTGGTGACGTAACCGTCCACCGCCGCCAGTACCCGCGTGCGTGACAGGTTAAGCTCGGACGCCTCCAGTTGCGCCTGGGCCAACTGGTAATCGGCCAGGGCCGAGGTGGCTACGTTACTCGCGTCGTCACGATTTTCCGCCGAGATGACCAGTTCATCCATGTCGGCACGCCGCCTGGCATTCAGTTTGCGCATCTCCCAGGTTGCCTTGCGTGAAGCCAGTAACGCCTGCGCTTGCTTTACGGCGATCCGGTAATGCTCCGGGTCAATCTGCATCAGCAGATCGCCACGCTTTACCCACTGGTTGTCACGCACCGGCACCTCGACCACAGTGCCGGACACATCGGCCGCCACGTTGATGGTATCGGCGCGCACCCGGCCATCGCGGGTCCATGGGCTATCCATATAGTCGATCCACAGCGTACGACCGATCCAGAGCGCGACTGCCAGCACCAGCAACGTGGCAAACAGACTGAAGAACTTTTTCATCCAGAGATTTTTCCCGACTCAGGCGTCAACGATAAAGGGGCAGCGCCAACGCGCCGAAGATGCAGATAAACAGGCTCAGACGCAGCAAGGCCGGGTGCCAGAAATGCCGATACAGGTCAAAACCGGCCAGCAGACGGTCCAGCGCCCATGCCAGAACCACGGCCAGCAGAAAGATCAGCGTGAGGGTCGGCATATACAGACCGTGGAAGGCTATTTCACGCGGCATGGGCGACTCCTGAAGCGGTTCGCGCAACGCCATAAGCGGCCAGCGGCGATTGCGGGTCCAGCAGTGACGTGCGGATAAAGTGCAGGTAGCTTTTTACCCGGCGCAGCACCGACGTATCGAAATGCGAGGCGAAGGGTTCATCGGCCTCCTGCACCCGCTTGATGGCCTGATCGACTGCCGAGAGACAGCGCTGCAGATTGACCGCATCAGGCTGGATGAACAGCCGCACCAAAGCGCGCCCCATGACTCGCAGCGCGATGCGCCAGGGCTGGTACTCGGCGTAAGCAGGGTGAATCGGCAGCAGCGCCTGTTCATGGCGCAGCTCGATAATGGCGTGGCCGATTTCCAGCACCACGAACATCCAGCGCAACAACTCGCGCTGAACCAGCGGTTTGCCAATCGCCAGGCCGTACGCCTGATGCATCAGGTCGCGGGTCTGGCTCTCGAAGCTTGAGCCCAGACGCTTGAGCGGCGCGCTGATCGCAAACACCACTTGATTGCGCAAGGCCTGTTCCAGGCGTTGCCACATCCAGCGGCTGTTGGGCGGCAGGATGATTGCTCCGGCAGCGGCACAGATCAGCATACCGACGACCATCGCGAGGTAATCGTTGATGAAGGTGTAGGGGTCGTAGACCGTCAGGTTGTCCGGCACCGAGCCCAGGCTGAAAAAAATCAGCAGCCCCAGTCCGTATCCCGTCCACTGTGGACGTGAGCCCAGGTATGCACCGAGCACAAACACCGGGGCCAGTAGCAGGCACAGCAACGGAAAACCGTCGATGTGCGGGAACAGAAAAAAGGTCTCGATAAATCCCGACAGCGCGCCGAGCAATGTACCGCCAGCCATTTGCAGCGACATGCGTCTGGGGTTGTGGGTGGTCGACGACAGAGCAACGGTGGCCGCCGAGGCCAGGACCATGCTCGCGCCGCTGGGCCACGCCGTCAGCACCCAATACACACTCATCAGACCGACCACGCAGGTCGCCCGGGCGCCGGCTGCCAGCGCGGTCATCCAGTGGGTACGCGGTACGAACGAGCCCTTCCACTGTTCACGCTCATGGCTGTGGTCGGCCAGTGATGCGTGGGTTCGTGCGTAGTCGAGCAACTCGCTGAGCAGGCGGTACAGCAGCTCGAACGAGGTGTGAAAGTCCAGTCGTTCGGCGTCGCTGGGCAGGGTGTGCTCCAACTCGGCGCGCAGGCTTCTGACCCGTTCGGGGAAGTGCTCCCTGCACGACTCCAGACGCGTGACCAGCAGCGCCGCGTCATCGTTGGTCAAGGCGCGGTCGGCGAATCCGTCGAGCAGCTCTGCAAGGTTTTCAAGGCCGGGATCGATATGCTTCAACACCTGATCGGCCTGTTCGAGGCGCAGACGCTCGAGCAATTGGTGCAGGGCATTGAAGCGCGTGGTGACCGCCATGAATTCGCTGTTCAAACGGTTGAGTCGACCGTTGCGGCGACGCATGTGCGGGTCTTCGAATACCGTGACGCTGCGCAGCCCTTCAAGGCCGATGGCCTCGGCCACAAAACGTACATTGCCGGTTTCAAATTCAGTGCGTGAAATATCGCCGCGCAGACCGTTGACCACGAAGCGCGCGAACCCGCCGAAGCGCAGATAAAGCGCGTTGCGCATCGCTGCGCTGGAGCTCTGCGGCAGCACCGCTGCGCTGATGGCCGTGGAACACAGGATACCCAGAGTGATTTCCAGTACCCGCCACACCGCCGACATGAACGAACCTTCCGGATGCGCCAGGGCAGGCAGCCCCACCATGGCGGCGGTGTACCCGGCCAGCACAAAACCGTACGCGCGAAAGTTGCGATAGCGCGCCGCACCGGCCGAACACAGACCGACCCAGAGCGCGAGGCTGCCGAGAAACGGCAGCGGGTTCTGCGCAAACAGGGCCATCAACAGCACCATCATCGCCGACCCGGCCAGCGTCCCCAGCAGGCGATAAAAACTCTTGGCGAACACCTGTCCGCTCTGTGGCTGCATGACGATGAACACCGTGATCATCGCCGTGTGCGGCTGCGGCAGTTCCAGGCGCAGTGCCAGCCAGTAGGTGAGGAATGCGGCGAGCAGCACCTTGAAGATGTAAACCCAGGTCACCCCGTCACTGCGCGCCCAGCTGTGTAATTCGCGACGCCACGGCAGGTCGGTGATGCGCTGTAGCGAGGCGATCATTGCCCGCCCCCGGACTTGGCAGCAGTGTCAGCGGAATGACCAGTGGGATTGCCACTCTCGCCACCGTCACCGCCCAGCGCCACCACCAGCCCGGCGTAGGCTTCCAGCCGCGCGGCCTCGACCTGCTGCTGAATCTGCTGCTGGCGGAACAGCTGCGTGCGCGCATTGAGCACGTTCAGGTAATCGGTCAGGCCGCGCTGCCAGGCGATCAACGCGATGTCGTAGGTCTTTTGCGCAGACGCCACCGACTCGGCAGCGAGTGCCTGCTGCTTGTCCATCGAGGCACGCCGAATCAACTGGTCGGAGACACTTTTCAGCGCCATCACCAGCGTCTGGTTGTAATGCGCAACGGCCTGATCGTAAGCAGCCGACGCCTGCCCCAGTTCCGCCCGCAAGCGTCCAGCGTCGAAGATCGGCAGGCTGATGGCCGGCCCGACCTTGTAACCCAGTTTGCTACCGGTCAGAAACTCCAGCATGCCGCCGCCCGTGGCCATGTAGCTCAGGCTGCCGACCAGATCGACATTGGGATAAAAGCCCGCATGCGCAACGTCGATACCGCGCGCCTGCGCCGCCACCTGCCAGCGCGCAGCCACCACGTCAGGCCGCTGGCCCAGCAGTTCGGCAGGCAATGTCGAGGGCAATGTGAGAGAGGAGTGCAAGGACAGCGCAGGCCGCTGCAAGGCCGCACCCTGCCCCGGCCCCTTGCCTGCCAGCGCGGCCAGCTGGTTTCGACCCAACGCGATGGCCTCTTGCAGCGCGTCGATCTGCCGATGCGCCTCAGGCAGCGGGGTTTCGGCCTGACTGACATCGAAGTGCGTACCGATCCCGCCCTTGAGGCGACGCTGCGCCAGGTCGAGTATCTGTTGCTGCTGGGCCAGTGCCGCCTCGGCGATATCCAGTCGGGCGTAGTCGAGGGACAGCTGGATGTAGGCGCGCACCACGTTTTCCTGCAATTCGAGCTGCGCCTGACGCTGCTCGGCAGCACTCACGTGCGCCAGATCAACGGCCTGCTCGCTGGCGTTGCGTTCACGTCCCCACAGATCCAGCGCGTAGCTCAGGCCCAGTGACGCATTGTTGTCCCAGGTGCGAGTATCGGCCAGCGCGCCGGGGCCATAAAACTGATCCTCGGGCCAGTCGTGACGCATCAGGCTGGCGTTGCCTTGCAGTTGCACAGCCTCGGCGGACTCGGCGACCTGCGCCATCGCTCTCGCCTGGCGCACACGAGCCGCGGCAAGTGCCAGACTCGGGCTGCCCAGCGTCGCCATCTCGACCCAGCGGTCCAGTTGCGCATCGCCGTAGGCACGCCACCATTGCGCTGCGGGCCAATGGGCGTCGAGGGCAGCGCCCTGAATCGCCTGATCCGTGGCCAGGCTGTCGGCGTGCAGGACAGTGCCCTGCGGTTTGATTCCATGTGTTCCGATACAGCCGTTGAGGACCAGCGTAAAAGCCAGGATACCGACGGGCCAGAGCCCTCTGATGATGCGACGCGGCACAGCTGCAAGTTCCCGAACGAAGGTGACACACCTTGAATGGCGGCGATTCTAGGCGGCGCTCGACGCGGCGATAAGCGGGGAGATTTGTGAATCTTTGTTACTGAAACGGCGATAATCCTTTGGTCTGGATACATGCATCCGTTACTTCATGTCACAATTTGCCATCTACTCAGAGAAGTACTCATGGACACCCTGCAAAACATGCGTGCCTTCAGCTGCGTGGCGCAAGCGGGCAGCTTCACTGCCGCCGCCGCCGTGCTGGACACCACCACCGCCAACGTCTCGCGCGCGGTCTCCAACCTTGAAGCACATTTACAGACGCGCCTGCTCAATCGCACCACCCGACGCATTGCCCTCACCGAAGCAGGCAAGCGTTATCTGTTGCGCTGCGAACAGATTCTTGCCTCGGTAGAAGAAGCCGAGGCCGAAGCCAGCGACGCTCATGCCCGCCCGGCCGGGCAGCTCAAAGTGCATTCGATGCCCGGCGTCGGCCAGCATTATGTGATCGACGCCATCGCCCGTTACCGGCGTAACCACCCGGACGTCGCGTTCGATCTGACCATGACTCACCGCGTGCCGGACTTGCTGGAAGAAGGCTATGACGTGTCGATCGTGCTGGCCAGCGAACTGGCTGACTCGGGGTTTGTGTCTCAGCGCCTGGGCATTACCTACAGTATCGTGTGCGCGTCCCCCGAGTACGTGAAAACGTTCGGCATGGCCCACAAGCCTGCCGACCTGCTGAATCATGCTTGTCTGCGTCTGGTGAGCCCGGTGTTCCCGCTGGACAAGTGGCTGTTCGACGGCCCGGAAGGCCAGGAAATGGTCACCATCAACAGCTCGCCGCTGCTGGTCAACTCTGCGGATGCGATGAAAACTGCGATTTCCAGCGGCATGGGGATTGGCATTCTGCCGATCTACTCGGCGATCGAGGGGCTGCGCAACGGCACACTGGTGCGGGTATTGTCCGATTACCGCTCGCAAGAGCTGAACCTTTACGCCATCTACCCTTCACGCCAGTATCTGGATGCGAAGATCAGAACCTGGGTTGAATACCTGCGCGGTTCCCTGCCGGAAATTCTCGCTGCCGATGAAGCCGATCTGCATGTCCAGGCTCTCAAGTCATCGTACTGACATCGTACAACTGCAAAAAGCGGCTGCCAAAGAGCGGGGAGGAATGTTAGCGTGCTACTCATTCAACCGCTCGAGAGTGACTGCCCAATGAAAAAAACCGTACTCGCCTTCAGCCGTGTTTCTCCTGAAATGGCCGAGCGCCTGGCGCAAGACTTCAACGTGATCGTGCCCAACCCCAAACAGGGTGATATCAACGCGCAGTTTGCAGAAGCCTTGCCTGAATCCCACGGGCTGATCGGCGCAGGCCGCAAGCTGGGTCGCGAACAACTGCAGAACGCCACGAAGCTGGAGGTGGTGTCCAGCATCTCGGTGGGCTACGACAACTACGACGTCGACTACCTGAGCGAGCGCGGCATTCTACTGACCAACACACCGGATGTACTGACCGAAAGCACCGCCGACCTGGGCTTCTCGCTGATCATGAGCAGCGCTCGCCGGGTCGCCGAACTGGATGCCTACACCAAGGCCGGACAGTGGACGCGCAGCATCGAACCGCCGCACTTCGGCACCGATGTGCATGGCAAGACGCTGGGGATCGTCGGCATGGGTAACATCGGCGCAGCCATTGCCCGCCGTGGTCGTCTGGGTTTCAACATGCCGATTCTGTACAGCGGCAACAGCCGCAAGACCGAGCTCGAACAGGAGCTGGGCGCACAATTTCGCAGCCTGGATCAATTGCTGGCCGAAGCGGATTTCGTCTGCCTGGTCGTGCCGCTGAGTGAAAAGACCAAACACTTGATCGGCCGCCGCGAGCTGAGCCTGATGAAGCCCGGCGCCATCCTGGTCAACATCGCCCGCGGCCCGATCGTCGATGAACCCGCGCTGATCGAAGCGCTGCAGAACGGCACCCTTCGCGGTGCCGGTCTGGACGTCTACGAAAAAGAGCCGCTGAGCGAATCGCCGCTGTTCCAATTGAAGAACGCGGTGACCCTGCCGCACATCGGCTCAGCCACCACCGAAACCCGCCAGGCCATGGCCGACCGCGCCTACGGCAACCTGCGCAGCGCGCTGCTCGGTGAACGACCACAGGATCTGGTCAACCCGCAGGTGTGGAAAGGCTGAAGCCCGCGCCTCTGCCGATCTGCCGGAAAGGCACGATAGCCACCAACTCAGGCCAGTTTGCCGCCGACCACGACGGCAACCGGTCTGATCTTCCTGAACACCAGCACGTTGCCGACCATCACCAGCACCAGCCCCAGCAAGGCAGCCAAGGTCCATTGATAGCCTTCCACCCAGGCGGAGATATTCAGCGCCACGACCGGGAACAGCACCGTGCAGTAAGCCGCACGCTCCGGCCCCATGCGCCCGACCAGGGTCAGGTAGGCAGTGAACGCAATCACCGAGCCGGGGATCACCAGAAACAGCAGTGAGCCTACGTAGCGCGTGTTCCATTCGAAGGTGAACGACGTGCCGCTCAGCAGGCAATACATGCCCAGTATCGTTGCCCCGTAGAACATCCCCCACGCATTGGTGGTCAGCGGACGCAGACCGGCTTTCTGCTGCAGGCTCGACAGCATGTTGCCCGCCGAGAAGCACAGCGTGCCGAGCAAGGCCAGTCCCAGGCCGATCAGGGTCTGCCGGCTCGCGCCATGCCCGGACATTTCAGGCCAGAACAGACAGGCCAGACCGATCAGGCCCATGGCGCCACCGGCCAGTACATTGCTGGCGATTTTCTGGCGAAAGAACACCCGTGCGTTCAGCGCATTCCACAGTGTCGAGGTCGAGAACACCACCGCGATCAGGCCACTGGGTATCCACTGGCTGGCCGTGTAGAAGCACATGAAGTTGACGCAGAACAGGCACACGCCCTGCGCCAGGCAAATCAACTGGCCACGACGATTGACCGGCTGCAGACGCTTGCTCAGCAACAGGAATGCAAACAGCACCAACGCTGCCAGGGCAAAGCGATAGACGATCGATACCGGAATCGCGACATCGCCGAGTTGAAGTTTCAGAGCGATCCAGGTGGTGCCCCAGATCAGCACGGTCAGCAGATAAAGCGAGAGGTTCATGGTGCAGGCTCCTTGATGAGCCATCAGTCTGCTGCGTGCCGGTCTGCCAGCGCTTGCACAATCTTGCGCATTTGCTTCAAGCGCTACTGGCAGCGGCGTCGCCAGCGAGTAGGATACAAATCCTAGAGGAATCGTCATGCCCACCATTGAATCCATCCAGGTCTTTCAGGCCCTGAACAGTTCGCCCAATGCCCATCTGGAGCAAAGCGCGCCGCTGGGCGACGGGTTGGTGGCGGCGTTGTGGAACAATCGGCATGACTCGCAGGAATATCACGCACCGACCCACCATACGCTGTCGTGCTATATCGAGGACGGTACCGGGACCTTTCGCCGCGGCAGACCCGACCAGAAAGGCGCGCCGGGCAAACTGTGCATCTTGCCTGCCGGCCATGAGTCCGCCTGGGTAGTGAATGGCGAGATCCGTCTGGCGCATCTGTATTTCAGCCCGGAACAGTTTGCGCTGGGCTGCGTGACCCTGCTGGACCGTGAGCCGCGCGAGATGCAACTGCGGGAAAACACCTTTCTGGAAGACCCCGCACAGGCGGCACGCTTCCGGCAGCTGATTCGCCTGAACTGGGCAGAACCCGGCGAGCGCCTGCTGACCAGCAGCCTGGCGCACGAGATGGTCAGCCATGCGCTGCTCAGCCAGGCTGGGCTGCGCGAAGGGCTGCGCTTGAAAGGCGGCCTGGCGCCGCACCTGCGCCGGCATCTGGTGGACTTCATCGAAATGCATCTCGCCGACCCGCTGAGCCTTGGCCAACTGGCCGGCCTGTGCGCGCTGTCGGAATACCACTTCGCACGCATGTTTCGCGAAAGCTTCGGCTTGCCGCCGCACCAGTACCTGCTGGCGCGGCGTATCGAGCGGGCGCGCCAGTTACTGCGCGGCACCGGCAAGCCGCTGGGCGAGATCGCGCTGGCCTGCGGGTTCGCCAGCGCCAGCCATTTCAGCAACCGCTTTCGTCAGGCCACAGGGGCGACACCGGGTGAATACAGAACGGCGTTAGGCCAATAACTGACCTACCGCGGCCAACGGGCTCAACAGCGCCCCACACCCCGCCAGTGCCAGCACCCAACGCGGACGGAACGACAGCAACGCAACCAGCAACACCGCGCTGCCCATCAGCGCAGCGAACCAGTACACCGTCCCCATCATCCAGCCACAGTCATGAACCGCAGCCCACGACGACAGTAACAGCGTCCCCCAGCCAGCCAGTTTGAGCAGCCGTCGCCGCTGTTCGGTCAACGGCCCCTTGAGCAGTTCACCGTAATGTCGGGCCATGGACAGACACAGGCACGTGAACCCCACATAACAGAGCAAGGCCGCCAGCAGCATCAGGGGGCCTCCTGAGGTACGACCGGCAACGAGACGCGGGAGGTTTTACCGGCAGGCGCAGCCTTGAACTTCAGCGCCGCCCAGCCCAGGAACAGCCCGGTGACCAGCACCGTCAGGTCAAAAGCCGCCAACACCCGGTTTCCTGACATCAACGCATCCAGCAGATAGCGACCGCAGATCAGCAGATCGAGCACCGGCAGACCGGCGAACAGCAGCGCGCCGAGCCACAGTTGTTCTCGCCATGCGCTACGCCCCTTGCGCAGCGCAGCATGCATGACTGACACGGCCCAAACCGTGAAGAACACGCTGACCTCCCAATCAGCACGCCCGGCGAATCCGCCAGGCAGCAAACGATTGGCCCAGAAAAAGCTGGCCACGGCGATCATCAACCCGGACATGCTGGCAATGTTCAGCACTTCGACCACACGCAGTTCCAGCGGCAGCACGCCGGTCTTGGCGTGTTTGAGCTGACGCTTGCCCAGCCACATCACCAAGCCGGTGCCGATCATTGCAGTCCCGGCGACACCAAAAATGAAGTACAGCCAGCGCAGCAACGGTTCGGCGAAATGGCCCACGTGCAGGCCATACATCCCGCTGGAAATCAGCAGCGCCAGCGGGCGCTCGGGCACTTCGTTCAACAGTTCGCCGCTGGCACCGCTGAACGTCAGCGCCCCGCCCCGGTCCGGCACAATGCTGCCCTTGTCGTCACGCGTCAGCAGAATCGAAGCGGTGCTGTCGCCCGGATTATTAACGATAACCCGACCCACCTGACCGCTGTCCCATTTCGCATTCGCTGCGTTGACCAATGGCGCAAGCGCCACCAGCGGCGCAGCGGTGCCTTCGCGCTTGACCGTTTCCGGAAACGGATAGGCTTCGCTGTAGAAGGCCTGGACGGTGTCGTACTGGCTGAGAATGCTCGCGGGCATCACCATCGACATGAAGATCACCAGACTGCTGTAAGTGATCATCAGGTGAAACGGCAGCACCAGCACGCCCAACGCGTTATGCCCGTCCAGCCAGGAACGCTGGCCCTTGCGCGGACGAAAGGTGAAGAACTCCTTGAAAACCTTCTTGTGAATGATGATGCCGGTGATCAGCGCGACCAGCATCACCATCGCGGCGCTGGTTGCCAGCCAGCGGCCCCAGGGGTATGGCATCTGCAGTTGATAGTGAAACCGGTAGAAGAAATCGCCACCGCGTGTGTCACGCGCCTGCACCTCACTGCCGGTCTGCGGATCGAGCAGCTTGCGTACGAAGTTGTTGCGCTGGCCCTGTTTGCCTTCGGGCAGCCAGCCGACCATCAGGCCGGGCGTGCGCTGATCGGGCAGACTGATGAACCAGCGCGTAGCCCCGGCGGCATGGCTTTGCAGATAAAGCTGAGCCTGTTGCACGCTGGCGCCTGCATCGAGGGCGCGCACCGGAATCTCCGGCTGCATCCAGTGGGTAATCTCGTCCTTGAAATAGGAAAGCGTGCCGGTCAGAAAAATCGCGAACAGCAACCAGCCAAACAGTAAACCGACCCAGGTGTGCAACCAGGCCATCGACTGGCGAAAACCCTCCTTCACAGCAACCACCGACCACAGGCGTAGGCCGCGCCCAGCAGCGCACAGGGCGTCAGCACCCCGACCCACGCCTGCAGCGCCGTGCGGCAGGCAAAACACCAGAGCACCGCGCCCAGATAGGCGAGAAACGAGAACATCATCCCCGTCACCACCGCTTCGGCGCGGGTAATCGGCAGCCATTGTGCGATGCAGGTACTGAACAACGACGCCAGCAGGTAACCGGCAAATACCGCAGCCAGTGTCCGCGAGACAACGGCAAGGCGATAGGCAGCCGTCACGCCCCTGGTTCTGGCTTTTGCCGTGCGCTTTTCCGGCAACGGGCGGCTTGCGGTGGTGACATCCATCAAAGGTTCTGCATTGATTCATGAAACCAGGGAAGCCGGTCACAAGCGGCCAGGAAGGGGTCGCAACGAAAGCCGGCGGTGTGCGCCATTCATCCCGAACGGGACAAATGAACCGCAATATTAATGATAAATATTCTCATACGCAAAAGAGTCTGCCAGAATCCACGCCATCAATGAGTCCTCGTGGATTGTTTCCCGTGATGCCCGTCGCCCACTCCGCTCTCAATCACACTGTCGAAGGCCTGTACAGGGCACACAACGTCTGGCTGACGACCTGGTTGCGGCGCAGGCTCGGCTGCCCGCACAGCGCGGCAGATCTGGCGCAGGACACCTTCATCAGGGTCCTGGGCGCACGCGATACGTCGCAGATTATCGAGCCGCGTGCCTTTCTGACGACCATTGCCAAGCGCGTGCTGTGCAATCACTACCGGCGTCAGGACCTGGAGCACGCCTACTATCAGGCACTGGCCGCACTGCCGGAGAGCGTGGCGCCTTCGGAAGAAGAGCGGGCGATCATTCTCGAAACCCTGGTGGAACTCGATCAACTGCTGGACGGCCTGCCGACCCTGGTCAAGCAGGCGTTTCTGCTGTCGCAGGTCGACGGTTTGAGCCATGGCCGGATCGCTGCCGAACTGGGTATTTCCATCGCCACGGTCAAGCGCCATCTGCACAAGGCCGCCCTGCGCTGCTATTTCGCCCTATGAACACCAACAGCGAGTCCCTGAACAAATCCGACATCTCGCCCGCCGTGGCACAGCAGGCCGTTGGCTGGCTGCTGGAAATGCAGGAGGGCACGCTGGATGCCCGCCGTCAGCACGCCTGGCAGCTGTGGCTCAATGGCAACGTCGAGCATCAACGGGCGTGGGCGCACATGCAGCGGGTCAATCAGCGCCTGAGTGGACTGTCCTCGCCGCTGGCGCACGCGGCACTCAATGCGCCGAAGTCCGCCAGCCGTCGGCATGCGTTGAAGCTGCTGTTGCTGCTCGGCGCAGGCTCGGCAGCGGGCTGGAGCCTGCGCGAGCAGATCGCCCTGCAACCTTTGCTGGCCGACTACGACAGTGGCGTGGGTGAACAGCGCAAAGTGGCGTTGAGCGACGGCAGTCAGGTGCAGTTGAATACTGCCAGCGCGGTGGATGTGCGTTTTGATGCTCAGCAGCGCCTGATCGAACTGCTGCAGGGCGAAATCCTCATGACGGCCTCGGCGGACACGCGCCCGCTGAACCTGTTGAGTGCCGAAGGCTCGGTCAGGGCGTCGACAGGCGCCAGTCGTTTCAACCTGCGTCAACTGAATGGGCGCACGCAGTTGGCCGTGTTTGCCGGAGCCCTTGAAATAGTCCCTGCCGGCAAGAGCGGCCCCGGTTTGATGCTGCTGGCCAGCCAACAGGTGACGTTCAGTCGTGATGACTGGGACAAGGTTCGTCCGCTGGACGCAGGCAGTGGCGCCTGGGCGGACGGGATGCTGGTGGCGTCGCGCATGAGGCTGGTGGATTTTCTTGCAGAGTTGGGCCGCTACCGCCGCGGTCGTCTCAATTGCGATGCGAAGGTTGCAGGGCTGCTTATTTCCGGCAGTTACCCGCTGGCCGACAGCGAGCGCATCCTCGACATGCTCGAACGTGCCCTCCCGGTGCGCGTGCAACGCTTCACGCGGTATTGGGTGAACGTGCAGGCGCGGGTTTGATCGTGATTGCTCGTTTCCACGCCGGGTCCTCATGGTGACGTACACATCCTGAAGAGCCCGAAATACGGGACTGAAACTCCGCTGACTATCGTCCCCATGCTCCGCGTGGGAATGCCGTTCGTGACGCTCTGCGTCACACAGCGGTTTTTGGATGACAGCTGGATTTGCGCTGGCCGGCTAAAATTTTTCAAAAAGCGTGAGCCGTTTTTCGATCCTCGCGTGACAGACAGGGAAAGCCTCTCTCAACCTTCCGGTCAAAGGACTCCTGCATGTCAGCCCGCCCTACTCAACTTTCACCGCTGGTGCGCACATTGCGCCATGTCATTTTCGGTGCCAGCCTCTCGGTCGGCAGTCTGTCGATGGTGCAGGCTGCAGAGGTCGCACCCAAGGTGTATCACATTGCGCCGAGCGAGCTTGAAGCGGCGCTGAGCCAGTTCGGTCGTGAGTCTGGCGTGCTGATTTCGTATGGTTCGCAGATCACCAGCGGCCTGAAAAGCCGTGGCCTGGAAGGTCAGTACACACCTGAGCAGGGCCTCAACGCCTTGCTCGAAGGCACCGGCCTGCAGGCCATGGCCGATGGCAATAACGGCTTCACCCTGCAACCGGTCAATGCTGTTGGCGCGCCGATCGAGCTGGGTGTCTCCACGGTGGTAGGCGACTGGCTGGGCGCGGCGCAGCAAACCAACGTTTTCGAACATCCCGGCGCACGTGACGTGATTCGTCGTGAGGAGTTCGAGCGGGTCGGAGCGACATCGGCGCGTGAAGTGCTCAATCGCATTCCGGGCGTCAATGCGCCGGACAACAACGGCACCGGCAGCCACGACATGGCGCTGAATTTCGGCATTCGCGGCCTCAATCCACGCCTGGCGTCGCGTTCTACCGTGCTGATGGACGGTATCCCGGTGCCATTCGCGCCCTATGGCCAGCCGCAACTGTCGTTTGCACCGATCAGCATGGGCAACATGGACGCAGTCGATGTGGTGCGTGGCGGTGGCGCAGTCCGTTACGGTCCGCAGAACGTGGGCGGCATCGTCAACTTCGTGACCCGCGCGATCCCTGATGCACCTACTCTCAAGGGCGGCATACAAACCGAGACCAGCCCGTCGTCCAGCCACGACGGCTTCAAGACCACCGGCAACCTGCTGGCCGGCGGCACCGCAGACAACGGCCTGGGCGGTGCGATTCTGTATTCCGGCGTGCGCGGCGGTGACTGGCGTGAACACAGCGATACCGAAATCGACGACCTGATCCTCAAGGGTAAATACCAGATCGACGAAGCCAACAGCCTCAACGCCATGGCACAGTACTACGATGGCGAAGCGCAGATGCCCGGCGGCCTGAGCGTCAAGGACTACGACGCCGACCCTTACCAGTCGACGCGCCTGAAGGACAAGTTCTGGGGCCGTCGCACGATGTTCAACTTCGGCTATCGATACGAACAGGACGCGCGCGTCTTCACCGCCAACACGTTCTTCACCAAGACCCTGCGCAGCGGCTATCTGGATCAGGGCAGCTTCGTTTCCCTGTCGCCCCGCGAATACTGGGTACGCGGTCTGGAAACGCGCTTCTCGCAAGGCTTTGCGCTGGGCGAAACCTGGCATGAAGTCGGCGTTGGCTACCGCTACGTCAACGAAGCCGGTCACGAACTGCGCTACCGCGAACCGGTCACCGGCAACCTGCCGACCACCGCCAGCCGCAACGACCGCGACACACGCGGCGCGACCGAAGCGCATGCGTTCTACATCGACGACCGCATCGATATCGGCAAGTGGACCATCACGCCGGGCGTTCGCTACGAGATGATCGACACCGCGCAGAACAACAACCTCACCAACGCACGCTACCAGGGCGACTACAGCACTGCGTTGCCGGCGTTGAACGTGCTTTATCACCTGACCGACACCTGGAACCTGTACGCCAACACCGAAGGCTCGTTCGGCAGCGTGCAGTACAGCCAGATGCCTAACCGCGTCACCGGGGATGAAGTCAAACCGGAAAAAGCCCGCACCTGGGAACTGGGCACACGCTACGACAATGGCAACCTGCGGGCCGAGATCGGCGCATTCCTGATCAATTTCGACAACCAGTACGACAGCAACCAGACCAACGACACGGTGATCGCACGCGGCGAGACGCGCCATCAGGGCATCGAGACCAGCGTCAACTATGCACTGGAAGGCCTGAGCCCGATGCTGGCCGGCTACGATATCTACGCGACCTACGCCTTCGTCGACGCCACGATCCGCGAAGACGGCCCGAACAAGGGCAATCGCGTGCCGTTCTCGTCAAAGCACAAGGGAACGATGGGCGTCAGCTACACCGAAGGGCCGTGGAAGCTCAATTTCGACAGCTCCTTCCAGAGCGACCAGTTTGCCGACAACGCCAATACCTCGACTGAAAGCGCCGATGGCAGCACCGGCAAGATCCCTGGGTACATGCTGTTCAGCACCCGAGCCAACTACGATTTCGGCCCGAAACTGTCTGACCTCAACGTAGCGGTCGGGATGAAGAACATCTTCAACCGCCAGTACTACACCCGCTCGTTCGACGACAACAACCGCGGCAAATACGTCGGCGAACCGCGCACGGTGTACGTACAGACGTCGGTCGCGTTCTAGTTTCGGACGCCAGAGCGCGAGAGCAGTGTTCTCCCGGACACCTCTCGTTCCTCACGCTCCGCGTGGGAATGCCGTTCTGGACGCTCTGCGTCCGTTCCCGATTCGTAACCTCGCGCCAGGGCAGCCATTTTTTGCTGCGAAATATTTCTTACACATTGGGGTTGAATTGTCAGGCCATTGCCGCCAACACTGTGAATGAGCGCAAACGAAATCGATTCCGCCAGGAATCGTGCAGTCCAGCCTCGCACGAGCAAGCCCTAATAAGGATTAACTATGCAAATCCAGGTCAATAGCGATAATCACATCGAAAGCAGTATCCGACTGGAGGAGTGGGTTCGTACCACCGTTGAAAGCACGCTCGAACACTACGATGAAAACCTGACCCGCGTGGAAGTCCACATCCGCGACGAAAACGGCGACAAGCCTGGCCCGCACGACATCAAGTGCCAGATGGAAGCTCGCCCCAAAGGACACCAACCCATTTCTGTTTCCCACAAGGCCGATACGGTAGATCAGGCTGTGGATGGCGCTGCTGTAAAACTCGATCACGCCCTCGAGCATCTGTTTGGCAAACTGCGCGGCAAACGAGGCGCCGCACCGACCATCGCCGAACAGGATGAAGATCCGGTCAGTCCGGACGCGCTGCTCGAAGAAGAATTTCTGGAAAAAGAGCAGGAGAAAGAAGCCGCTCGTCTGACCTGATGCTTCACTGACACNCGAACCGGCAACGGTTCGCCCTTTTTGTTCGCCATGGGTTCACGCCCCAATCAGTACGCACCACAAACGCTCGCTGCACAGCTTTGGCCGCCTTGACCCGTTGCTAGCCTCGCCGCCATTTCGATCGCCGGGTGCCGTCCATCGAATTTAACATTCAGCGCCGTGCAGCCCGAGCGCTGTACCTGAGCACCATCGGCGAGCAAAAAAACATGCTGCTCGCTTCCATGAGCAGGCAAGTCAGCCAGTCATACCGACAAGCGTTCAACACTCATCCCGCAGCTCCGCAGCACGACGCTCAACGTCAGAACCTGGACAGTGGGCGAGTACGGTTTCGACCCCGTCTTTACGAATCTCTGACGTCAAGATTCGGTTGTCGGAGTGTCAGACAATCACTCGAAAAAGTCATAAGCAAAACGCATTCGCGAGACGAGCAGGCCATGTCCGGCAGCTGTTTTCGCCCGGCTTGGAAAGCACTGTTCTCAACCGAACTGAACGGCTCGTCCTGTGGCAAAGCCAACCAGGAAGCGGCTGCGGAGTGCGCCCGCTCGGCGGCTTCTAGCGCATCGCCCCTGCAATATGGCCCGAACCATGCAAAGCCCTGTAGTACGCGCCACGAGGCAGGCCATCAGGACGGCCACTTTCTGGCGCGAACTGAACGTCGTGAATGCGTCAAAGCTTCTCTAAACGAAACCCTGTCATCAACGCGAAAGACGACAGCAACACCGTCAGCAGCAAGCGCAGGAGTAACGCAACCGCTGATCAGTCGTCGAGAACCAAAAGGACTAATACCCGGTCAACTTATGCAGACCATTGAGCAGGTGAATGATATGGACAATCCTTTTCAGATGATCACGGACACGTTTCACCCTGACTATCGGGTGAATCTGAGCATTCAAGGGCTGGACGGCAGCATCATGCTGACCTTGTCCAACGAATGCGGCGTCGTTGCCAAGCGCTTGATCAGCGCTGCCCAACGCAATGACCCACAACGCCTGCGCAAGCTGATAGAAAGCGTGCAATTCGGCATCGCCATCGAACGTGGCGACAGCGCGATCAAGATCCTTGCAGCGATGACTGATGGCGCGACGCTGAAAAAGACACCTGTCCCGGCCAATGGTCTGTGGCCACAGAGCCAGGCAACGGTGAATGCCGGGGTTTGATGCACTCCTGCCCTTCCCCGCTGTGCAGTGCCGTTGTTGGCACTGCACAGAGCAAGACTATCCCGATGCCGCTCAATATTTTCCAGCCTGCTTGAACGGGCTTTCCCCCCAGTAAAACCGGCCTTTCGCTATCATTCCCCCTTCCTCCTCTTCAGCAAAAGTACAGATACATCCTGCTACAACAATCCTTGCGCAGAAACATTCGAGCGACTGGGCACTGAGCTCAGCGCCACTGCACCTGCGGTTGATTCCGAGGAGGCAACATGTACTTACGTTATGGGGTATTGATCGCATCACTTGCGATAGCGTCAGGCTGTGTCGAGGAGCGCGTGGTTCATGAACGGCCGCATGTCCATCACGAATACGTTGAAGAAGTGATCGCGCCACAACCGCCACCGGAACGCGTCGTCGAGGTGGAACCGGCGCCTCGTCCCGGCTATATATGGGCACGCGGTTACTGGCACTGGAACGGCCAGCGTTTCGTGCCGGTGCATGGCCACTGGGAAGCAGAGCGTCCCGGCTATCACTATGTACATCCGCACTGGGAAAGCGCCGGTGACGGCTGGCACTGGCGTGCCGGGGTCTGGCTAAACTGATTGGGCTCCTGTCCAGCAACATTGCTGGCGGCATCTTGCACAGATGCCGCCACTGCCTCGATCAGATCTCGCCCTTTTCTTCCGTCACTGCACCTTTGACGGTGCTGGACGAATCGGGAATCTTCGCTGACGGGTACTTGTACGACGCATAGCGCACCACCAGAATCGCAAACGCCAGCAACAGGATGCCGCCACACAGGTAGATGATGCCGATGTCCGGCGGGTTGTGATGGGACACGTCGGAAATCAGCAGCCGGGTCAGTGCAGTGATCGCAACATAGATCAGGAAGCGCACGGGCATGTGGTTGGTCTTGAAATAAATCCCGGTCATCGCCCCCAGTTCGAGGTAGATGAACAGCAGCAGGATGTCATCGACCGTGACGTTGCCTTTCTCGACCATCCCCAGGAATGCGACCACTGACGCCCAGGCAGTGATCGCACCGATCGCGAACAGGGCGAGAAAGTGGAAGCTCTCCACACACAGGTTGCCCAGTGACTCGGCCTGCGCATGTACGCGGTGTCTTATCTTTACTGCCCATTTATTCCCCATGACGCGTTACCTCTGAACCTTCGTTTATGCCGACCGGATGATGCCGGGTACTCGTGACACCCTTGTGGCCTGCTTTTTAAAGCAGGAACAGGGCCATAGACTATGGTTGAGAGCGCGGCGGGTTGTCGCAAGGCACATTTGCAGCGCAAAAAAGATGCGTAAACGCCACTATTCAGGCGGGGCTTGATTGGCACATGGCTTTTACTGTATAAAAACACAGTAATAGCGAAATCGCTTCCGCTGTTGCGTCGCAGGCCTGCCTCCCTAAAGGTCTTCACGCAGTGCCCCGCTACACCTGACCGGCGCGCTGGTCATGCACGATCAATGCTTTGCATACCCGCTGGTCAGAGCACGACGCCCTGAACGTCCGGGTCTAGCCCTTTCAACACTGGATAAGACGACGAGGCCAAAATGGCTGTTGAAACCCTTTACCGCAGTACCCGCGATCTGGAGACTACTTTCGTGGACCGTAAACTCGCCGATGCGCACGACCAAATGCTCGAGCTGGCCGAGCTTCTCACCGACGTCCTGATCAAGAACGTGCCGGGGATCTCGGAGAAGCATGCAGAGGACGCGAGCATTTACATGGCCAAGAATCGCGCCGTGTTCGCCGCTGCGTTCAAGAACAACGCGACCGCGCTCAGCGAGCTGTCGGAACCGGCCGAGGCGAAAGACTGATTCCGCTGTGGGCTGCGACTCCCCTCATTGCGAGGGGGTCGCCAATCATTCTCATTTAATGGCTGGGCAATCACCCGTATTGCTGCTACAACTCAATACTGTATATGCCGCGCAAACTTGAACAGCATCTAAGCTAATTCCTAACATCCCGTCTGCCGCTCAGCGTGTCAAACTCGATACATTATCAAAGTTCCCAAGCGTCATTATATCAGCGTCATTTTTGTGAACCCCTTCTCTCTTCCTGTCATTAAACAGGCGTCAGGATTCTGCTGTAGTGACGCACACCTCGCTGCTGATATTTTTGTTGGAACTTTTTGCCATCATCCAGAATTACAGCGAATAACCCAGCACTCAAAACAGCAGGAAAAGCGTTACCAAGAGCCCCCGAAGACCCCGCATTCATTGGCCTAAGCGCCTTTTTTCAAAAAATACAACCCTGTACTGACCGTGGTGAAAAACTAAAGTTCCTACCCATTGTTACTTTGAAAAATACTTAATAAAACGTTTTGCTTTATTATCTTGTTCTGCTAATAATCCCGACAATTCCGGGTAACAAGGCATATTGCTACATTCACACTGAAGTGAACATCGAGCCACAAACTCCGATCTTTCCGCCCGAGAAACTCATCAACTCGCAGTCTCACCAAGCTGTTCTCAGCCTGGTTTTTGCTGCTGTGCGGCGCGCTAAAGGCGCGGGAGGAAATAATGGCTGGTCTGCACCCCAGAATGAAGGTCCTTTCCATTTTCGGTACTCGTCCGGAGGCCATCAAAATGGCTCCCCTGGTCAGAGCATTGGCTGCAGAGCCGGGTATCGACTCAAGAATCTGCATTACCGGGCAGCATCAAAGCATGCTGCAACAGGTGCTGGACATGTTCGAGCTCAAAGCCGACTACAGCCTCGATGTGATGCGCCCGGATCAGACGCTGAATTCTCTGACGGCCGCGCTTTACGCGGCGATCGACCCGATTCTGGACGAGATGAAGCCGGACAAGGTGCTGGTTCATGGCGACACCACATCAGCGATGGTGGCGGCCATGTCGGCCTTTCATCGCCGCATCCCCATCGGCCACGTCGAAGCCGGTCTGCGCACCGGCGATATCCGTCAGCCGTGGCCTGAAGAGATGAATCGTCGCTGCATCGATCTGATTTCCGATCATCTGTTCGCGCCTACCGCCGAGTCGCGCCGCAACGTGCTGGGCGAACGCCTGCAGGGCATCTCGTTCGTGACCGGCAACACCGTGATCGACGCCCTGCACCTGACGGCCCAGCGAATCGACAGCAATCGCCAGTTGCGTCATGCCCTGGATCGCCAGTTTTCGTTCCTGGTGCCCGAGCGCAGGGTATTGGTGGTGACCGGGCATCGCCGTGAGAACTTCGGCGACGGCTTCCTCAACATCTGCAAGGCGCTGGGCGAACTCGCCAGGCGTGACGACATACAGATCGTCTACCCGGTGCATCTGAACCCCAACGTATTGGGGCCGGTGACCGAGCACCTGGGCGACCTGCCCAACGTGCACCTGATCAAACCGCTGGACTACCTGTCGTTCGTGCGCCTGATGCAACGTGCCCACGTCATCCTCACCGACTCCGGTGGCGTGCAGGAAGAAGCGCCGTCGCTGGGCAAGCCGGTGTTGGTCATGCGCGATGTCACCGAGCGCCCGGAAGCGGTCGCAGCGGGGACCGTGCGCCTGGTGGGCACCGAAACGGACGCCATCATTCGCGGCGTGAACGCCCTGTTTGACGACGACGCCCTGTGGCAGAACGCATCCCGCGCAGCCAATCCTTATGGCGACGGCAAAGCCAGCTCACGGATCGTCGATGCCCTGATGGGCCGTCCGGTGGATGAATTTGTCGCCGAGCTGCCGCGTCAGCGCCAGGACCCGGTGGACATGCAACTGGATACGCGAATCAAGCCTCAGCACGAACATGCAGAGTTGCGCTCGATGGCCAGTTAGCAAAAAGGACGCGCAGGCAGCGCAAACAAACCCTAAAACAATCCGCAGGAAGCAGTCCGCAAACGATACGGGCACCCGGTTCAGACCGAGTGCCCGAAAAACGTTGTAGCAGACCGGCAGCCTGTATCAAGACCCAATGGCCTTGAGCCTTTACCGAGATCTGCACGATGAAATCTTCCGTTGCCGTAAACATGGGCGCGTTTGGCGTACTTGCCTGCGGGATGAGCCTGCTGGCGCTGATGCCTGCATTCGCCCTGGCTGCCGAAAGCCCCCTGACCCAGGCGATCAACCGAATCACTGCCGACAATCGCCAGGAGCGCGTGATTGAGCTGAGGGAGCTGGGTATCGATCGCCCGATCATCCTCAATGCTACCGACGCACGCCGCGAACTGTACCTGCCGGTGCCGGCCAATGTGCCATTGACCGAGGCCACGCTGAATTTCGATGCCAGCTACCTGAACGGCGAGGCTGGCCGCAACACGCTGCTGCTGTCGCTGGACGGATATCCGGTACGCGCGCTGGGCCTCAATGAAGAACAGGGCAATGCCAGCGCGACGCTGGGTGTCGACAAGGCAGCACGGGAAAGCGGTTCGGTACGACTGGGGATCGCCTGGTCGTCGGTGATCTCGAAAGTGCTTTGCGAAGACGAACGTGCGATCGGCAACGTGTTGCGCATCGACCCGCACACGCGCCTGACGTACAGCTATGACGCCAGCCAGTTGCAGGACGTCGGCGCGGTATGGAATGCACTGCCCGGCAAACCCGGCCTGCTGGTCGCACCCGGCACATTGTCGAACGCCAGCTACGATGCCGCCTGGCGTCTGGGCGTAGCGCTGGAGCGCATCGGCAAGCAGGCACGCATCCTGCCGTTTCCTGCGGTGCAGGACAGCGTGGACCTGAGCGGCCTGACTATTCCAGCGGAACTCAAGCAGATTCCGGCGTTTGCAGGGCTCGAAGGCAAGGGCCAGTACACCCTGCGCGACCCGGCGGAAATCGGTGCATTGTTGATGCTTGGCCAGACACCTGCGTTGCAGGCCGACCTGGCGATCAGCGATCCACAGCTGCTCAAGGCCATCGACGACGCCATGGACGCTCTCCAGGCGCAGGTGCAGGGTCTGGATGCTTCGGCGGCCAGCGCACTGGGCCAGTGGCGCGAGCGTCACATCAAGAAGCCGCTCGCCAACAGCACCGGGGATGACGTGAGCCTGGCCCTGCTGGGCAATCGTGCGCTGCTGATGATCAAGCCGGAGTCGGCCAACAAGGCCATTGGCCTGTTCAGTTCGGCGTGGAACAAACTGGCGCGCAATCGTCAGCTGACCATTGGCGAAGAAGCCGCCATGCCGCTGAGCGAAGATGGTCGCGTCGCGCTGACCCGTCTGGGCGGCAAGCCCGGCACGGTGGATGTGCTGGCAAAAACCGACTGGAGCGCCTCGTTCCCGCTGGGCAGCGTTGCCTATGACGGTCGCGTACCGGTGACTGCGATGATCGATATCGCTGCCGCCCCGGGCGCATCGGGTACACCACCGGTTGCCACGCTGTTCCTCAACGATTACCTGATCGGTGCGATGCAACTGACTGCCGATGGCAAGAAAGAGCGCATCGAAGCCCGCATTCCGCAGTACGCACTAGCGGCGCAGAACGTCCTGCGCGTGTCCTTCCAGCGTCAGCCGGTCAGCAACCAATGCCTGGAAACGCCGCAAGCGTTCCCGATTTCGGTATTGCCGACCAGCCACATCGTGCTGGACAAGGTCACGCCTGACGAAAACTTCTCGGGCATGGCGGCACGCTTCGCCACCGACACGCAGATCATGGTGCCCAAGGGCTACCTTGAGCGCCCAGCCAGCAGCCTGCCGCAAGTCATCCGCATCGCCAGCGCTTCCGGCGTCTCGCCGTTGCGTGCACAGCTCAGCGTCAGCGATGACGCCAGCGTCGCCGTGACACCGGCCAAGGCGTTCCTGGCCTTCGAACTGCCGGTCAAGGACGGGGCCGAGTCGGTCAAGGCCAGCAACGACGGGCACCTGCTGATCAACCACAAAGAACAGACGCTGCTCGACCTCAAGTCGCTCAACCACCTGGCTTCGCTGCAAGTGATCGAAGCCGGCGGCCAGCACGGCATGGTCTATCGCTCGTTGGGCGGTCAGGCCCCGGTTTTCGAACGTCCGTTACTGCTGGAACGTGGCAACGCCGCGGTGCTGGCTGACAGCGGCCCGATCGCCACCTTCGACGCCAAGGACCCGACCGGCAGCCAGATGATCGAGGAGGAGGAAAGCACCGGCATCGACGCCTGGCGCAAACCATCGCTGCTGTGGCTGATCCCGGCCGGCATCGTACTTTTTCTCATTCTGTTGCTGGCTGGCCGTAGCGCCCGTCGCAATCGCTCGTAACAGGCCGCCGCAATGACGTCGCTCTATTGGCCTTACTGGCTGGCCCATTACTACAGCGTGCTGGAAGTCGCGACGATCGTTGTCGGGCTGATCATTCTGGTATCGAGTATCGATGACCTGTTCATCGATATCTGGTACTGGTCGCGGCGGCTGTACCGCAAGTTCACCGCCGAACGTCGCTACCGGCCACTGACTGCCGAGCAGTTGATTGCCCGCGACGAGCAGCCGCTGGCAATCATGGTCCCGGCCTGGCTGGAATACGACGTCATCGCGCCGATGATCGAAAACATGGTGTCGACGCTCGACTATCAGAACTACGTGGTGTTCGTCGGCACCTACATCAACGACCAGCGCACCATCGATGAAGTGGAGCGGATGCGTCGCCGCTACAAGCAGTTGCACCGCGTGGAGGTGCCGCACGCCGGCCCCACCTGCAAGGCCGACTGTCTGAACTGGGTGATCCAGGCGATTTTTCTGTACGAAAAGACTCACGCCGTACAGTTTGCCGGGACCATCCTGCACGACAGCGAAGACGTGCTGCACCCGCTTGAATTGCGCCTGTTCAATTACCTGCTGCCGCGCAAGGACATGATCCAGTTGCCGGTCGTGTCGCTGGAACGCAACTGGTACGAATGGGTGGCCGGCACCTACATGGACGAGTTTGCCGAATGGCACGGCAAGGATCTGGTGGTACGCGAAAGCATGACTGACACCGTGCCTTCGGCTGGCGTCGGCACCTGCTTCTCGCGGCGTGCACTGATGGTGCTGGCGGATGAAAACCAGAACCAGCCGTTCAATACCGAAAGCCTGACCGAGGACTACGACGTCGGCGCGCGATTGGCTAAGTACGGTATGCAAGCGATCTTCGTACGCTTTCCGGTGCAATTTCGGGTGCTGCGCAAGTCCTGGTTCCGCAAGCCTTATGAATCGACGCTGGAAATGCCGCTGTGCGTGCGCGAATTCTTCCCGGACACCTTCCGCACCGCCTTTCGCCAAAAGGCGCGCTGGACGTTGGGTATCGGCTTGCAAGGCTGGGAGCAAATGGGCTGGACTGGCTCGTTGGCCAACCGTTACCTGCTGTTCCGAGATCGTAAGGGCGTGGTGACATCGTTCGTCAGCATCCTCGCTTACTTTATCCTCATTCAATTGCTGGCGTTGATTGTGCTGCGCTCCAGCGGACTCTGGAACACCAGCTTTCCGACCCCGTTTGAAACCACAGGTCTGATTCAGTACCTGCTGGTGGCCAACGGCATCGCGTTGCTATGGCGAATCCTGCACCGCTGCTACTTCACTACCGTGCTTTACGGCTGGCAGCACGGTTTGCTGTCGATACCGCGCATGGTGGTCGGCAACTTCGTCAACTTCATGGCTGCAGCGCGCGCCTGGCGGATGTTTCTGGTGGGCAAGGTGCTCAACCGCAAGCTGGTCTGGGACAAGACCATGCATGACTTTCCGTCTTCCGACCTGATTGCCGTAGCGCCACGCCGCCTGGGTAGCGTGCTGCTGTCCTGGCAAGCCATCAACGACGAAAAACTGCAGACCGCACTGGCTGAACAACAGACCCGTCAGCTGCCGCTGGGCAGGATTTTGCTTAGCCACGGCTGGCTCGACGATGAAACCCTGGCTGAGGCCATCGCCTTTCAGAACGACCTGCCACGGGTATTCGACATTGCCGGCAAACGTGCGACAAACGATGTGCTGGCCGATGAGTTCTGCCTGCGCTGGCGTGTCGTGCCGTTGCAAATGAATGCGCTGGGTCGCCAGGAAATTGCCGTGGCCAGCCCGCTGCCGCCTGATGGTCTGCAACAGATTACCGAGCAACTGGGTGCCGAGCCGGTGCAGTTGATTGCCCGTGAAAGCGACATCGTCGCGCAGTTGCGTCAGCTTCAGGTGGTCGAGGGTCAGCCGCTTCCAGCCAGAGCGCCACTGCTCGGCGATCTGCTGATCGAGCAAGGCCTGCTGGACCGCGAAGTGTTCCAGAAAGCCATGCTCGGCTACCGCCCGCATGTGCATGGCCGGATCGGCGATTACCTGGTCGACATCGGCGTGCTGTCCAGAGAAACCATCGAACAGGCTGTGGCACGTCAGCACAACCATTACCGATCTGACGATCAAACGGAGCAGCCACTATGAAGCGCCCCTTCATCCTGTCGCTGCTGGTGAGCGGCCTGGGTCTTGTTGCACCGCTCAGCCAGGCGGAAACACTACCCTTGCCGTTGACCGGACCCGCCTATGCCATCGCCAACGAAGCCTACATGGCCTACAACCGCAAGGACTACGACCTGGCCATCGCCAAGGCGCGCGAAGCGTTGCGTCAGCGTGCGGATGCCGATCAGTTGCGTGATCTGATTGCCCTGGCAGAACGTGACAAATACCGCCGCGATCACCCGGCCCGCTTCCCCAAGGCGCGCCCCAAGCCTGGCTACCTGGAAGGCAATCAGGCGCTGCGTGCCTACGCCAACCGCGACTACGACGGCTCGGCCAGTCATGCACGCAAGGCCATTGCCCAGGCACCTAAGAATCTCGATTACCGCATGATGCTGATCGAGGCGCTGCAACGTCAGCAGCGTCTGGACGAAGCGCAGGCAGCGATCAACGAGGCCGAGCAGGCACTGGGGCCGCAACAGGTCCTGACGCGTCGTCGGCAGGCGATTCAGGAGCAGGTGGCGGTCGACAAGGCAGCCACTGGCTATAAAGCATTGGCACGCGGCGATAACGACACCGCAGTCAGCGAGGCGCGGGAGGCTGTGCGCAGTTTTCCCAAACAGATGGCCTACCGCAAACTGCTGGTCAGCGCATTGATCGCTCAAGGGCAGTATGCCGAAGCGCGCTCTGCGGCCACCGAAGCGCTGGCGCTGAATGGTAACGACGCTACCCTGCTCGTCCAGCGCGGACAAATGCGTCAACGCCTGGGCGATCAGGATGGTGCACGTCAGGACTTCGCTCAGGCAATGGCGGTCGGCAACCTGCCGCTGCGTGAGCAGGCCTCGTTGTATGCCGCCATGGGCCAGCCGAGTGAAGCACTGCAACGTCTGCAGCAAGCTCGCGATGCGGGCGAACTGCAACCCGGCGATGAAGTGCAGATTGCCTATTTCCTCAGTCAGGCGGGCGATGATCAAGGCGCACTGGATACGTTCAAGCGTGTCGACCGTCAGTCCGGTCTCAAGCCCCGCGAACTACAGGATGCCGCCTACAGCGCGATGCGCACATCGGATGATGCGCAAGCCATCGCCTATTTCAAACGCGTCCTCGATTATCAGCAGACCGGCGATCTGCAGATGCCCGCGCAACAGGTGTTCGACACCCGACGCGCCGTGTCTGATCTGTCCCGTGAATGGGGCCTGACCAATACCACGACTTATCGCGGTGCCAGCACCAGCAGCGGCCTGAGCGGCGCGCCCGGCGGCAGCAATGACAGCGTGCAGAACAGCACCGAAGTGTTCTGGCGACCCTTCGGTTACCGTAACGCGCGCTTCGTCGAGCTTTACGGACGCGTCACCGACACGCTGTGGAGCAAGGAAGGCGACTCCGACACAGGCGCGGACGCCTTGCAGGGCGCGCTCGGTATCCGGGTCAAACCGTTCAGCGCAGTCAACGTGATCGGCGCCTTCGAACGCACCTTTCCGCTGGGCAACTCGAACGCCGACGGCGACTGGCTGGTGCGCCTGGGCTACGGCTCGAGCATCGGCACCGACCTGCGCGTCGATGTACCGAGCTGGTGGACTTCGCAGTTGTACGCTGAAGGCGGGCGCTATCTGCAGGACAAGCGCAACTATTTCAACAGTGAATGGCAGGTCGGGCGCAGCTTCCGTCTGGACAGTATCAGCCCGCGGCTGGTGGTGTTTCCCCACGTAGTCGCCGCAGTGGACTACGATTCAAAGATGCGCAGTGAAGTCGACAGCCTCGGCCGTAGCAGCACATCATCCGGTAACGCTGGCGGTCTTGGTGTCGGTACGGGCGTGCGTTACTGGTTCCGTGAAGACAAATACAAGGCACCGCAGTCGTATGTCGATTTCTCCGTGCAGTATCGCGAGAAGGTATTTGGCGATGACCGTGCAGAAGGCGTCTTCGCGCGCGTGACGTTCTCGTGGTGATCCACGCCCGTCATCCATCAGGGAGTAATGTTTGAAGGCTCTGGCCGCACTGCTGCGACAGGCAACATTGATCAAGACCTCGGTGGCCGCCCTGCTGGTGGGGGCGATCGCCCTCGGCACCAGCGAGCTGTATCTGCTGATCCAGCCCCAGGGCCCGGGGGTTGTCGGCATCGTCTGGCAACCGGATAACGCAACGGTAGGCATAAGCGGCAACTGGGACAGGCTCGGCGCACGGCAATTGCTCGTGCAGTGGACGGCGGTCGATGATCAGGCGTTCATACCGGGCACCCCGATGACCAGTGTGCCGGTGCTGCCGGACTGGACACGGATCGGCAAGGAGCCGTGGGCCCAGGAAGTGATCCTCGGACTGGCCGGGTACTTCAGCGAAACCCGCTCGCGGGACAATATCGAGCAGCTGGCGGTGCTTTCGGCGCAACTGGCCAAGGTGAAAACGCCGCTCAATGTCACCGGCTGGTACTTCCCCGCCGAGGTCGACCCCAGCTGGAGTCGTGCCAAGGAGTTACCGGCACTGCTGGCGAAACTGCCCAGACCACTGTGGATCAGCGTCTACGACGGCGCCAATATCGGGCCCGCCGCCACAGCGGACTGGCTGAAAACCTGGCTGCCGGACGATATCGGTGTGTTCTTTCAGGATGGTGTGGGTGTCTATGCCCGCACCGCTCCGGTTGCCCGCACCTACGCCGACGCCCTGCGCAAACGGCTGGGCAAGAATCGCGTCAGAATCATCGTCGAAGCCTTTCGCCCGCAGGTAGGCGGCGGCTTCCGCCCGGCAACGGCGGCCGAACTGAAACCGCAGATTGCAGCTTTCGATGGCTATCCGCTGTACCTGTTCGACGGTCCTCACTATGTGACACCCGACCTGATAGAAGCCCTGAACAAGTAGAAACACGTGGCGCTGGACGAAATTCGCGCACAGGGCTACAAAGAGTCTTCGCACTGGATTTCGAGCCGCACGGAGTGGTCCATGACGCCACGTCAGCATTGCCTGGCCTGCCTGCAACAGACACCGCCCTCGGTGTTTGAAGCTGCGTTATGGGTGTCGACCGAACATGACGCACATTTCGAGTGGCATGAGGTAATGAGCGAAATGGCCCAGTTGCAGCGCCAGATAAATTCAGCGCTGCCTGTCCTGCCTGCGCCTGAACTTGCCCAACCGCTGTTACGGCAACTCAATGCCCTGGGCTTTCAGCAGAATGACTGGAACCCTCCCAAACCCGATTCGGCCCTTCTGCACAAGATCGTGCTGCAGCGTCGAGGTCAGCCACTGGGGCTGGCAATGATTGCGCTGGAGATCGCACGGCGCCTGGACATTACCCTGGAAGGCGTGAATTTCCCGGGTCACTTCCTGTTGCGCGTGCCGGGTGCCGATCATCTGCTCGACCCCTGCAGCGGGCGCAGGCTCTATCCCGCTGACTGCCGCGAGCTGTTGATCAGGCAGTTCGGCCCAACCATGCAGCTGCGCGCCGAGCATATGACTCGCGCCACCCCGACCAGCATGCTGCAACGGTTGTCGCGCAACCTGCGGCATCTGCACCAGATCAACGATAATGTTCTTGCGGCGCTCAAGGATGCCGACCGCATCGTCGAACTGGGCCAGGCCACCAGCAGCGATCACCTGGCCCGCGCCAGCCTTTATCAGTTGCTCGAATGCCCGCAGGCCGAACGTTTCGATCTGGAACGCGCGCTATTGCTCAGTGAAGACCCGATGCAAAGACTCCAGCTTGCCGAGCGCCTGAGCCGCTTACCGTTAAACCACCGCGTTCATTGAGCAACCTGCTCATTCGCTGCGAATTGTTACCCGCCAGGTAATGCTGCATATCCTGTGCGGGGATTTTTCGGGCGCGTGATGGCGGTTAACCTGCGCGCGTTAAATCGACGTGGATTTGCAAGCTCCCTTGATCCTGCGTTTTGTTTGGCCGCCGTGCAGGTCTCTGTGCAGCGGCCTTTTTTATTGCCCGCAGATTAATACTCTCCGCGTTATATCGTGCAGCCTGCCTCAGCCCTTGGCATCCGGCGTTCTTTTGATCAGCCCCTTGTTTTCCATGTCCTTGATCTTGCGCATCTCGTAACTGTCGCCCGACTCGGCAAACACCTGAAGATTCTGCATGATATGGATGGTCCTGATGTAATCAGGCAATAGCGCCTTGGCATAGGGATCGCCGCTCAGCGCCTTCTCTTTCATATCGATGATCCGATTGGCAAAAAACTCCAGCGCGTTGATTTCCTTGCTGGGGTCGACCAGTTTGCCTTTCTTGTCGAACTCATCGCCTGCGCGACTCATCAACTCGGCGGTGTGATTATCGATCATGCCGAACTTGTATAAAATCATCCCCGCTCTGTTGAGATCCTTGGGGGTTATCTGTTCGGGATTGAAGCCCTTGAACAGCGGCTTCATCTTGCGCTTTTCCATCGCCAGCGCATTGAGCGCAATCGAATTTTCACCCACCTCCTGAAGCACCTGGGTTACCTGTGCCGCAGCCTTCTTGACCTTGACTCGTTCAGGAGGCGCGGCGACGCTTACCGGTGGAAGTTCGCCCCATATTGATTTGGCCATGTGTTACTCCAGATATGAATGTGTTCGAACTTCATATCGGAGTGGAAGATGCTTAATTAATAGACCTGCAAAAATCCATACTCGACCTACAGGGCAAAAAGACAGTTCTTACATAACACAGTGAAACTTCCCATATACAATTAAGCAACCCGCTTAAAGATGCGCACACGTTCAACAAACACTCTCGTCTTGCGTCAGCTAGCAAAGGCGGGTTATTTAACGTACTTCTGCAGGTTGACCATCATCTCTTTCAACGCTTCGCCAGTGTCGGCAGGATGCGCTGCGTTGGCGAAATCACCAATCGCCTGCCACTGCTGCGCAACGTCTTGCGGGCTGAAACCTGTCTGCGGGTCGAAGCAGGCCCCCTGACTGCGCTGCCAACGGACCTTGCCGATCCAGCCGCCGCCCACTTCGAACAGGTCGCCACTGCTCTGACATTGTTCGCTGCACAGGTACACCACCAGCGGGCTGACCAGTTCGGGCTTGAGCAGCTCGAAGACATTAGCGGGGATCAGGCCCTCGGTCATGCGTGTGCCGCCCGTTGGCGCTATGGCGTTGACGAAGATGCGGTTCTTGCGACCTTCCAGCGCAAGGGTGCGGGTCAGCCCGTAAAGCCCCAGCTTGGCCGTCGCGTAATTGGCTTGCCCGAAGTTGCCGTAGATACCGGACGTCGATGACGTAAAGATCACCCGTCCGTAGTTCTGCTCGCGAAGGTAAGGCCAGGCGGCATGGGTGACTTTGTAAGCACCCTCGACATGGACGCGATAGACCAGATCCCAGTCGGCGTCCTGCATGTTGGCGAAGGTCTTGTCACGCAGGATGCCCGCGTTGTTGACCAGCACATCGATGCGCCCGAATGCGTCCAGCGCATGCTGCACGATGTGGCCGCCCTCGGTCACCGAATCATGATTGGCTATCGCTGTGCCGCCTGCCGCGCGAATCTCGGCGACGACGCGATCTGCGGCAGACGCGCTGGCACCTTCGCCATGCGCCGAACCGCCCAGGTCATTGACCACCACCCGCGCGCCATGTTTCGCAAACAGCAGCGCATGAGCCCGACCCAGCCCACCCCCTGCGCCGGTCACAACCACGACTTTATCGTCAAAACGTACTGACTCGCTCATCGCTGGCTCCATGCCTCAGGAATACGTTGCGATGAGTGTCGTCCACGTCCGGCACAGCCACAATCAACACTGCTGTGCTGAATCATGCCCGATAAAGACGCGCGATGTTTTCAGCCCAGGTGCTTGATGAACGCTTCCAGCCAAGGCTCGGCGTCGGTTTCCGGGGTGACGCTTTCGCTTCCGTCCAGACGCAACATATCCTGGACTTCGGTAACGCCCATTTCAGCGAACAATTCGCGCATCTGCTCACCGCCCGCGCAGAAGGTGTCGCCGTAACTGGCATCGCCCAGTGCAATCACCGCGCCGGGCAAGCCGCGCAGTTCGCCTGGCAGACCGTCGCGCAGCGCTGAATAAAGAGGCATGAGGTTGTCGGGCAACTCACCCATGCCGGTGGTCGATGTCACGGCCAGGATCGCCTGAGGCTCGAAGGCGAGCAGCTCCGGCAACATGAGCCGGGGATTGACGAGCGTCTCATGGCCGGCGGCACGCAACAATGCAGCGGCGTGTCTGGCGACTTCCTCGGCCGATCCGTAGACCGTTCCACACACGATGGCGACTTTCATGGTTATTCCTGCAGCAGCTTAAAAAAGTGAAACATTATGCCTTAGAATGCCGTCTGAATTTTCTACGGACCATTCTGCCTTCGGTATGCCCGGAGAAACACAGCAGAGTTGAAACACTTGAATGAAAAAATATGATGAATGGTCCGAACACATTACGGAATTAATGGTCTTTGTTCTCAATAACCGGTTAGACCGAGCCTCCGCCCATGCAACCTGATTCACTACTCACCCAGGCTGAGCTGGATTTTATCCAGAGCATGCACCGCAACCCTCAGCTGAACGTACGTGACAGTACGCGTAGCCTGCTGGTCAACGGTGGCATCCAGATTCAGGATCTGCTGACCCGACTGGCCGCTCATGAGCAGGTCACGATCCATGCGCAGTTCGAGAATCAGCAGATGAATTTCCCGCTGCATCTGGTCGAGGACGAATTCCACGCACTGCATCTGGAGCTCGGCGCGCCGAGTATTTTCGAGGAAGGCCCGAAGATCCGCCCATGGCGGCTTGTGCTGGAAGAACCCATCCCTCTCGAAACAGAAAAGGGTGCATTGACGGCACTCTGGGTTCATGAGTTGTCGTTCAAGGGTGTGTTGCTCGAGTACCGCAAGGAAGGCAAGCTGCCGAGAAACTTTTCCGCCTGGTTCAACCCGCCGGGTCAAGCGCCCATTCCGATGCGCGGCAAGCTGGAGCGAATGATCGGGCAAAACGTCGGTGCCTATCATTTCAGCAAGCATGGCAAGGACGATGCCGAGCGCTTGCGCCAGTACATCCTGCAAGAACATCGTCGCAAGCATCCATCCTTGCACAAGTAACCTGCCTGCCCGACAACGCTCTACCGGTCTATCAGCGTTTCAGGAATAATCCTTGCTTGCTGTTTACGTGAAGCTGTCGCGACCCACCATCCCGGATCGCGGCATGTGACCTCCCTACCCGGGAATTTCACGCCTCTACCGGAGATATACAATGTCTACCTCACCCGTCACCTTGATGGTTGCACGCCGCGTGGCGCAGGGTCGCTACCATGAAATGATGGCCTGGCTGCACGAAGGCGAACAGTTGGCCACGGACTTTCCAGGGTATCTGGGTTCAGGGGTACTGGCGCCGCCGCCCGGCGACGACGAATTTCAGATCATTTTCCGCTTCACCGATGAACACACCATGCACGCCTGGGAGCATTCCGCCTCCCGACGCTCCTGGCTGGTGCGCGGCAGCGGTCTTTTCGCACAACCTTCGGAGCATCGGGTCAGCGGCATCGACGGCTGGTTCGGCGCAATCGATCAGCGTCCGCCACGCTGGAAACAGGCTGTCGCGATCTGGCTGGCGTTTTTTCCCGTGTCGCTGATCTTCAACTTTCTACTCGGCCCGTTGCTCAATCATCTGGACCTGTTACCGCGCATCATGATCAGTACAGCGGTGCTCACCCCGCTGATGGTCTACCTGTTCATCCCGCTGTCCACGCGCCTGCTCGCACCCTGGCTGCAGAGCACGCCTGCACCGGCACGCCCGACGCAATCACCTTCCCCTCGCTAGACTCATAAAGACCTGTACACCTTTACACCTCGGTACAGGTCTTGGTCGCGTCCCAGCCCCGCTCGTTCCCTCAACCTCCCCGTGCTCAGCGCCTTCGAGCACTGCCTCGGCGAGTTTCATGATGTCCAGGGTTGTACAAAAAAATTCTCTGGTATAACTTTGCCTGTAAACCGGAAGAAACAATCGACCGTACAATCCCCGTCCACTACGGATAACCGATACGTGAGCTGTCGATGGCAATGTCTTCTGCACCTATCCTGATCACCGGCGCCAGCCAGCGCGTGGGCCTGCATTGCGCCTTGCGTCTGCTGGAACACGGGCAACGGGTGATCATCAGTTATCGCACCGAGCACGAAAGTGTGACGGAACTGCGCCAGGCCGGCGCGGTGGCCATCCACGGGGATTTTTCCTGCGAAGCCGGCATCATGGCTTTTGTCGAGCTGTTGAAAACCCAGACCTCAAGCCTGCGGGCCATTGTCCACAACGCTTCCGAGTGGCTGGCAGAAACACCGGGCGATGAAGCCGACAACTTCACACGCATGTTCAACGTGCACATGCTGGCGCCCTACCTGATCAATCTGCATTGCGAGTCGTTGCTGACCGCCAGCGAGGTCGCTGACATCGTGCATATCAGCGATGACGTGACCCGCAAGGGCAGCAGCAAGCATATCGCCTACTGCGCAACCAAGGCCGGCCTGGAAAGCCTGACGCTGTCCTTCGCCGCCAGGTTCGCCCCACTTGTCAAAGTCAACGGCATAGCACCGGCGCTGTTGATGTTTCAACCCAAGGATGATGCGGCCTACCGCGCCAACGCCTTGGCCAAGTCGGCCCTGGGCATAGAGCCTGGTGCAGAAGTGATCTACCAGAGCCTGCGTTACCTTCTGGACAGCACCTATGTCACCGGCACAACACTGACCGTAAACGGCGGACGGCACGTCAAGTAAGCCGCCCCGAGGATCATTCTGATGAGTTCGTCCCTGCCCCAGCACTATCGAGACATTCTGCTCGGCCTTGGTGAAGATCCAGACCGCGAAGGTCTCCTGGATACGCCGAAACGCGCCTCCAAAGCCATGCAGTATCTGTGTCATGGCTACACCCAGAGCGTCGAAGAGATCGTCAATGGCGCGCTGTTCGCCTCCGACAACGATGAAATGGTCATCGTCCAGAACATCGAGTTGTACTCGCTTTGCGAGCACCACCTGCTGCCGTTCATAGGCAAGGCGCATGTGGCGTACATTCCGACCGGCAAGGTACTGGGCCTGTCGAAGATCGCACGCATCGTCGACATGTTTGCCCGCCGTCTGCAGATTCAGGAAAACCTGACCAAACAGATTGCTGATGCGATTCAGAAAGTCACCGGAGCCGCCGGTGTGGCTGTGGTCATCGAAGCCCGGCACATGTGCATGATGATGCGCGGCGTCGAAAAGCAGAATTCAACCATGAACACGTCAGTGATGCTGGGGGCCTTCCGTGACTCGAGCACCACACGCATGGAGTTTCTGCAATTGATCGGACGGAGCAGACAATAATGGCAAGACTCGAACCTGGCACCGCGCGCATCCGGGTCAAGGACCTGCGCCTGCGTACCTTCATCGGTATCAATGAGGACGAAATCCTCAACAAACAGGACGTGCTGATCAACCTGACGATTCTCTATGCCGCTCAGGAAGCGGTCCGGGATAACGACATCGAGCATGCCCTCAACTATCGCACCATCACCAAGGCCATCATCCAGCACGTCGAGGGCAATCGCTTTGCCCTGCTGGAAAGACTGACCCAGGAAGTGCTGGATCTGGTGATGAGCCACGAGGCGGTGACCTACGCTGAAGTGGAAGTCGACAAGCCGCATGCCCTGCGCTTTGCCGAGTCGGTATCGATCACGCTCGCCGGTCAACGCTGAAACTCTTATCATGACGTCAACCGTCTACTGAAAAGAGCCCGTCATGACCGAGCAAGAACGCCTCGAACTCGAAGCCGCAGCCTTCCGCCGACTGGTCGCGCATCTGGACAGCCGCAAGGATGTCCAGAACATCGACCTGATGAACCTGTCCGGCTTTTGCCGTAATTGCCTGTCCAAGTGGTACAAGGCCGCCGCTGACGAAAAGCACATCGACCTCAGCATCGATGATGCGCGTGAAGTGGTTTATGGCATGCCGTACAGCGAGTGGAAAGCCCGCTATCAGAAAGAAGCGAACGCCGAACAACAGGCGGCGTTCGTCAAGGAAACCAAACAACATGACTGATCTGAATTCCCTGCGCACCCGCCTGCGCAGCGGCGAGCATGCGTTTGCCGACACCCTGGCGTTCATCGCCGAAGGCTACGACTACCAGCCTCAGGCCTTCAGAAACGGCGACGTCGACAATGCTGCCGGGCAAAACGAAGGGTCGTGCAAGACGCTGGGCCTGGCGCTACTGGAAGGCTTGACTGACGAAGAGGCGCTGCTGGCGTTCGGCGAGCATTACCGCTCGGTACAAGCCACACCTGAAGGCAGCGACCACGGCAATATCCGTGCGCTGATCGCGAATGGTCTGGCGGGTGTGAAGTTTGAAGGCGAGCCGCTCAAGCGCAAGGCTTGATCGGCTGGGTTGAAATCACATCGTTCTAGTGCCCATACCTGGGCACTCCACGCTATACACGCGTCCTGGTAAGCCCGGAAAACGGGGTTAAACACAGCATGAGGCAGAGTACAGCCCACTGTGGGAGTGAGCTTGCTCACGAAGGCATCGGTTCAAACACCCTGTTTCCGGGGGATGTACTGACCTCTTCGCGAGCAATGCGGATCGCTCCCATAAGATTTGTGTATAGCAATGAGCGCTAAGGCACGAGAGCAAATCAGAACGATACGTCAGCCAGCCCGTCCAAGTAGCGCTCGACGTCCAGTGCCGCCATGCAGCCGGCACCGGCCGAGGTAATGGCTTGGCGATACACGTGGTCAGCCACGTCGCCGGCAGCGAATACGCCTTCGACGCTGGTCGCCGTGGCGTTGCCTTCACGGCCACCCTGCACAACCATGTAACCGTCTTTCAACGCCAACTGACCGTCGAACAACGAGGTGTTTGGTGTGTGGCCGATCGCGATGAACACACCGTCGACTTTCAGCTCGCTGCTGCTGCCGTCGTTGTTCTTCAGGCGCGCACCGGTCACACCCATGTTGTCACCCAGAACTTCGTCCAGTGTGGCGTTGAGCTTGAGTTCGATCTTGCCCTCGGCGACACGTGCGTGCAGCTTGTCGATCAGGATTTTCTCGGCACGGAAGGTTTCGCGACGGTGAACCAGGGTCACCTTGCTGGCGATGTTGGCCAGATACAGCGCCTCTTCAACCGCCGTGTTACCACCACCTACCACTGCGACTTCACGGTTGCGATAGAAGAAGCCATCGCAGGTGGCGCAGGCAGACACACCCTTGCCCATGAACGCTTCTTCCGATGGCAGGCCCAGGTAGCGGGCGCTGGCGCCGGTGGCAATGATCAGAGCATCGCAGGTGTAGGTTGCGCTATCGCCCTGCAGACTGAACGGCTTGCCAGCCAGGTCAACGGAATTGATGTGGTCGAAGACAATTTCAGTCTCGAAACGCTCGGCATGCTCGCGCATGCGTTCCATCAGCGCAGGACCGGTCAGACCGTGCGGGTCGCCTGGCCAGTTATCAACTTCTGTAGTCGTGGTCAATTGGCCGCCAGCCTGCATGCCGGTGATCAGCAGAGGCTTGAGGTTGGCGCGAGCGGCGTAGACCGCAGCGCTGTAACCGGCAGGGCCGGAACCGAGAATGATCACTCGGGAATGACGTACGTCTGACATGACACACTCCTATCGACCGACCGTTTACGCCGCGGTCGGGACGGCTGGATAAAAAGGACCACCGAAACGCTTGGGGAAGCGTCGTTTGGTTCGGCAGGTCCTGAAAATTCTGACCTGAAGGACAGGTCCTAGATTGCCGAACAGCCTATCGGGGCCGCAGAGGTTAAGGAAATATCGTTTCACAATCCACCCTATAGGTCACTTCTATAGCGCGGGCGCTTGAAAGCGGCGCCATCCGGATATTCTTCGTCGCCAAGGATACGCCACAAGTCTGACATGCTCAAAAACCGTCGGCGCTCCGCTCTTTCATGGCCATCACAAAGCCGGTAAGGTCACGCCTTTCAAGCACTCGGAGACTCCCATGCCCGCTCCCGCCCTTACCGGCCCGCAATACCTGAGAGAGGGCCTGAAACTGGTCCTCAGCCCTGGCTTGCGCTTGTTCGTTCTACTGCCATTGAGCATCAACGTGGTGTTGTTCTGCGGCCTGATCTATCTGGCGGTGCACCAGTTCGAGCTGTGGGTCGACACCTTCATGCCGACCCTGCCCCACTGGCTGAGCTTTCTCAGTTATATCCTCTGGCCACTGTTCGTAGCGCTGGTGCTGCTGATGGTGTTTTTCACTTTCACCATGGTCGCCAACATCATTGCCGCACCGTTCAATGGGTTTCTGTCCGAAAAGGTCGAAGCCGTGGTTCGTGGCGTAGACGAATCGCCCGATTTCAGCTGGGCCGAACTGGTTGCCATGGTGCCCCGCACCCTGGCCCGCGAAGCACGCAAGCTGGGCTACATGCTGCCACGCATGCTCGGCCTGTTCATCCTGTCGTTCATCCCGGTCGCCAACATCATCGCCGCCCCGCTGTGGCTGTTGTTCGGGGTGTGGATGATGGCGATCCAGTACATCGACTACCCCGCCGACAACCACAAACTGGGCTGGAACGAAATGCTCGGCTGGCTGAAAAGCAAGCGCTGGCAAAGCCTGAGCTTCGGCGGCATTGTCTACGTCGCCTTGCTGATCCCGGTGGTCAACCTGCTGATGATGCCCGCGGCAGTGGCCGGTGCAACGCTGTTCTGGGTGCGCGAGCGCGGCGCGGATGCGTTGCCGGTGACCCACGCACGAGGCTGAATGCCGACCTGCCGGGCCGCGCCATGCGGTTCGGCACACCCGAAGAAAAATCACACGCATATAAATATGCACCGCAACTCACCCCGCCAACCAAGGCTAAATGGGGCCTCAATCAATCCGTTCATGTGAAGCCAGCTTCCATGAAACTCAGCGACACATGAACTTAACAAGGAAGTTAAATCATGAATGCTCAAGTAAATCCTGCTGCACTGACCACCGACAACGCAACCGTTCAGGAAAAGATCCGCGCCTTTCTGGTCAGTGAACTGGCCGAATGGTCGATCAATCCGGACAACGTTTACATCAACGGTGTGAACGCCCCTGAAGAAGGCGTGGTCATCAGCTCCAATTCGCTGACAGCCGAAGCCGCGAACCGTGTTTTCGAGAAAGATGCCCCTGCCTATTCCACCCGTACCGCCGGCCTGTTCACCGTTGCCTATTCGTATGCCGATGAACATCGTCTGGATGCACCGGACCTGGCCAAAGTGGGCGAAGTGATCGGCCAACTGGTTCGTGATCTGGGCTGATCGCCCTGCTTGACCGGCTAAGTGACGACGACGCCTGAGAGCGTGCCGAACAGATAATGAGTTATCTGTTCGGCACTCCAGCATTAAAAGGAAACTTCTTACAGCTATATATCAGCACTCTTACAAGCAGCTTATAGAACTCCATTCCGTGTAACGGCAACGACTTGCCGCAACCCGACACTCCTTGCCGAGATATGAAAAAACATTACACGTAGGAATATTGCGTAGGACATATCTTCCCGACCTCTAATACAAGACCGCAACGACGTAGGAACAACCAATACATTAAATATGGCATTACCCTTGCTTTCCTGATTAAAAAACAGGAGTAATCGCTATGGAAATAAAAACAGAATCTGCCGCAGAACAACTCTCCTCCTACCGACCCGCATGCCTCGAAAGACTACCGGAAAACCGTTCAGGTCAGTTTGCAAGCCTGTTGAACGCTGCCATCACACAGACGGAGAAAAAACCTCCAGCCGCATTACCCGCAACACTCGGCAGTTCGGCAATGTCCCGCTCAACTCGCTTCATGGATAGCATGACGATCGAACAACGCAGATCCATTGTGGAGGATAAAGAATTCGTGCCTATGCCTGCAGCAATGGAACGTGCGCGAGGGATTTTCAAATGACCCACACCGACAATGTTTCGCCATTCCTGAACGTTACACCGTTAGGTGTACGGTACAAAACAACACCACGCCCCCCGGCATCAACACCTGAAAGCTTCGCTAGCGTACTTCAAGAAGCCGTCCGCGAAAAAGAAACACCTCATTGCGCAAGGACAATCCTGCGAGGAGGAGAGCTCAGGCCCAAGCTGATGGCACAAGCTCAAAGCAGTCCGGTCGAAGCGAGCTTCCTGGCCAGACACTATGCGTACAATTCATTGACTGGCGAGGGAGTGGATCTATCTGATTACCCCGTAATTCGTTACTGCGCCACGGGCAAGATAGTCACACCCGAGTCGAGCGCTTACTTTCAGAAAATCGGGGGGTGTATGCAAAAAGAGCGAACCGCCCTTTATGAAGAAGAATATTTGAAAGGTACGCCTGCGGCCAGGATACTTGAAAAGATACTAAACTTTAACGACGCTCTTCCTCTCGCATTTCGTGACATGGCAAATTGGTAGCCTGAGCGCCCTCCCTGTCTGGGGGAGGGCGCTTGTGAGATTACCAATCGACAGTTATTCGCCCTTGCTGTCCAGCGACTGGCACCCTTCCCGCCTCTCCAACCTTCATCGTGTAATAGAACTTGCGACGTGCAGACTGATTACCGAAAAACGTTGTGGACCCCGTTCGCTGACGTGATACGTTCAGGCATACGCTGACACCTTGGCACAAGTAGACCTCAAGCCCCTGAGGCCAGCCCAACACGCTCCAGTTCCAACTGACACTTTTGATCGTCGCTGTCACAGGCGCATGCCTGCTTACTGGCAGCTCAGCGGTGTGAACATAGCCTTTTGAATGAATAACCGGCAGAGCAACCGACGATTGATAGTTTCCAGCCAGTGCAAGGTTCGAAAAGACTAAAAGTGCCAAAGCAATTCCTGAAGCCGAACGAGCCCATTTCAATTTATTGTCGTTAAATTTCATTTCACTTCCCTAGTATATTGATAAGCAGGAACAACTAAAAATCCAGTCATTCCAAACCAACGTTAACGAACCACACGATTCGATAACCCGACATTACTAGGCAAACAGATAATATCAACACGTATCAGAACGGACTACACGCTTTTAGGAAACGATGTGAACACCTGTAGGAAGCCAATGAACTTTATCGTGAGTTTTATTGAAATCATTGTACAGCTTATGCGTTTACCTATTAACTATCCCGCGCAGCCTCACACCAACCTCCTCACCTTACCGACGCCCTATCACCAATCCATCACACAACCGCCACATAACCGAAATGTAACCCGCCGAAACTGCTCCCATGAGCCAAATTCTTAATGTCACCCTGATTACTGAAACCTTCACTCCCGAGATCAACGGCGTTGCCAATACCCTGGGGCGTCTTTGTGAAGGGTTGCGGTTGCGCGGGCACCGGGTCGAGTTGGTGCGGCCACGTCAGAACGACGAGATCGGCGTGGGCGCTGCAGAGGACCTGCTGCTCTGCCGGGGCTGGCCGATACCGGGCTATCCAGGGTTGCAATGGGGTCAGTCTTCTATGCACAAGCTGTTGCGCCGCTGGCAGCGGCGTCGACCGGATGTGCTGTACATCGCCACTGAAGGCCCGCTGGGTTTGTCGGCGCTACGGGCAGCTCGGCGCTTGGGAATAGCGGTGATCAGCGGCTTTCACACCAACTTTCCACAGTACACGCAGCAATACGGCATGGGGTTTATCACTCGGCTGCTGACCCACTACCTACGCTGGTTCCACAACCGCTCGCGCATGACGCTGGTGCCGAGCATCAGCCAGAAGGTGGAACTGGAGCGGCGCGGCTTTGAAAGGATCGAGTTGTTGTCTCGTGGTGTCGACAGCCAGATGTTCAACCCGTCCAGGCGTTCGCAGGCTCTGCGCGAAAGCTGGGGCCTGCAAGCAGGTGATATCGGCGTCATACACGTCGGCCGCCTGGCACCCGAGAAAAACCTGGGCTTGCTCAAAGCCAGCTTCGAAACCCTAAAGGACAGTTACCCGCAACGTAATATCAAACTGATTGTTGTCGGCGATGGACCGCAGCGCCAGCAGCTTGAGGAGCAGATCCCGGATGCGATCTTCTGCGGCACTCAGCGCGGTGAAGTGCTGGCCATGCACTATGCCTCGGCAGATATGTTTCTGTTCCCCAGCCTGACCGAAACGTTCGGCAACGTGGTCCTTGAAGCGCTGGCCTCAGGGTTGGGTGTAGTCGCTTACGACGAAGCCGCTGCCGGGCAGCATATTCGTCATGGCCACAATGGGGCCTTGGCCATGCCGGGTGACGAGGCGGCATTCATCGACGCGGCGCGCTGGTTGCTGGAAGACAGCGAAACATTGCGCCGGGTGCGCCTCAATGCTCGTCAACACGCCAGTCGCCAGGGCTGGACGGCGATAATCGATCAGTTCGAACGGCAATTGCGTGAGGCCTGCCCGGGCGAAAAACCTGTAAATGCCAAAGAGATCAGGCCGGTAGCCAGCAAGAAGATCAGACCAGTGTCATCAGTGCGTCTCGACTGAAAGGCAGGATGTCCTGCTCGCGGCCCTCGCGCACTTTCAATGCCCAATCCGGATCGACCAGCAGCGCACGTCCCACCGCCACCAGATCGAACTCGTCGTTGCCCAGCCGCTTCAGCAGATTTTCCAGGCTGGCCGGCTGAGCGACCTTGTCGGTGTTGACCATGAACTGCAGGAACTCGCCGTCCAGTCCGACGCTGCCGACAGTAATGGTCGGTTTGCCGGTCAGCTTGCGCGTCCAGCCCGCCAGGTTCAGGTCGGAGCCTTCGAACTCAGGCTCCCAGAAACGCCGGGTAGAGCAATGAAAGATATCCACACCAGCGTCGGCCAGAGGCTGCAGAAACTCGCCCAGCGCCTCGGGCGTTTGTACCAGACGCGCGGCGTAATCCTGCTGCTTCCATTGTGAGAAACGGAAGATGATCGGGTAGTCCGGGCCCACGGCGGCGCGCACGGCCTTGATCAGTTCAAGGGCAAAACGTGAGCGGTTGGCGAGGCTGCCGCCGTACTCGTCGCTGCGCTGATTGCTGCCTTCCCAGAAGAACTGATCGACCAGGTAACCGTGAGCCCCATGAATTTCGACACCGTCCATGCCAATTGCCTTGGCATCGGCGGCAGCCTTGGCGAAGGCCGCCACGACTTCGTCGATGTCCTGCTTGCTCATGCCATGCACCAGCACCTGACCGTCCTTGACCTTCTCCATCGGCCCGTAGGCAGGCACGCTGCCATCCGGCTCGGTGCCAGGACGGCGAACTGCGCCGACGTGCCAGAGTTGCGGAACGATGCTGCCGCCCTCCGCATGTACTGCCTCGACCACCTTGCGCCAGCCGGCCAGTGGCGCGTCACCGAAAAACTGCGGGACATTCGGATAACCGTTGGATGCCTTGTGATCGACCGTCGTACCTTCGGTGATAATCAGCCCGACACCTGCCGCCGCGCGCCGCCGGTAGTACTCGACGACCTTCGAGTTGGGCACGTGCCCTGGCGAAAACGAACGGGTCATGGGGGCCATGACCACACGCGATGACAGCTCCAGGCTGCCCAGACGGAAAGGCGTGAACAAGGCTTCTGCCGACATGCGCAACTCCTGTGAAATGGTCGATTGCCATCAGGCGCGCAGAGTATCGCCGGGCGTCTGCGGTGGCCCAGTACTATTGATCTGGCTGATTTGAGTTCAGAAGCGACGAGCGCGCAAGAAAGCCGGGCGAATGCGAAATGCTACCCCGGCTATACGATCAGCCTTGCGCCAGGGCCTTTTCAATGGCCTGGATCACGGCAGGATCATCCGGAGTGGTACGCGGAGAAAAACGTGCGCTGACACCACCGTTCTTGCCGACCAGAAACTTTTCGAAGTTCCAGGTGATATCCCCGGGAAACTCGGCACCCTCGCCCGCCAGCAAACGGTAAAGCGAGTGACGATCAGGGCCGTTGACGTCGAGTTTTTCACCCAGCGTAAACGTCACGCCATAGTTGAGCTGGCAAAACTCGGCGATCTCTTGCTCGGTACCTGGTTCCTGCCCGGCAAACTGGTTGCACGGCAGACCCAGTATCTCCAGGCCTTGGTCCTTGTACTGCTGATAGAGGTTTTCAAGTGCCGCGTACTGCGGTGTCAGCCCGCATTTTGACGCGACGTTGACCACCAGAACCACTTTGTTCCTGAAATTCGCCAGCGGCAGTTCCTGGCCACCCAGCGCTTTCAATTTGATGTCGTGAAAAGCACTCATGAGAACCCCTTTTGAAACAAGTCGCCCCAGGCTACAACCCGAAAAAAGGCACCGTGACCGCACGCGTAACGAAAGTCGTCATCGCAGAACAGCCAGGGCGCCTTTTCAGTGCCTGAGCTTAGCAGCACAAATCAGTGTTGATGGCCGCCTTCACCATGAACATGGCCGTGCGCCATTTCTTCTTCACTGGCATCACGGATGGCCACAACCTTCACGTCGAAGTTCAGACGCTGACCCGCGAGCGGATGATTGCCGTCAACGGTGACATCGTCGCCTTCCAGATCACGGATAGTCACGATCTGCATGCCGCCATCCGGGCCGGAAGCGTGAAACTGCATGCCGACTTCGAGCTTGTCGACGCCTTCGAACATGCTGCTGCTCAGGGTGCTGACCAGTTCGGCCGAGTACTCACCGTAGGCGTCTTCGGGCTCGACGGCAACGTTCAGCTGGTCGCCTACTTCCTTGCCTTCCAGTGCCTTTTCCAGGCCCGGGATGATGTTGCCTGCACCGTGCAGGTAAACCAGCGGCGCACCACCGGTAGAACTGTCGATGACCTCACCAGCGTCGTTGGTCAGGGTATAGTCAATGGAGACAGCCTTATTGGCGGCGATCGGCATGGGGACAAGACCTTTTGCTTAAGATTGAAGAACGGGCAAGTTTAACCAAGCAATCGCCCGAAAGCGAACGCAACTCTGACGGACGGCCCGCTTTGAAAGGTTCAATCGTTATCGATCTGAGACAGGACGAGCACGGGCACTGGTTCGCGCTGCTGTCGTGCGGCCACACCCAGCACCTGCGTCATGATCCTCCGTGGCAGTCACGCCCTTGGGTACTCGACCCTGCACAGCGTCAACAGATGACCGGTAAAGCCTTTCGTTGCGGCTGGTGTGCGAACGCCGCAGATAACGATAGTCTTGCCGCAGAGAAATCGCGTTAGACGGTTTCCGGACTTTTTCGGTCGGCAGCGCTTCCCTATGTGCTGCGACCCCTTGCACTGCTCAATCGAGAAGCCAGTATGCAGACTTTTTTTATCGCTCCCACTGACTTTGGCGTGGGGTTGACCTCCATCAGCCTGGGACTGGTGCGCACGCTGGAGCGCGCCGGCTTGAAAGTAGGCTTTTTCAAACCGATCGCTCAGCCACACCCCGGCGATCTGGGCCCCGAGCGCTCGACCGAACTGATGGCTCGCACCCACGGCCTCAAGCCGCCCAAGCCTTTGGGGCTGGCGCATGTCGAACGCATGCTCGGTGATGGTCAACTGGATGAACTGCTCGAAGAGATCATCAATCTTTATCAGCAGGCAGCGGTCGGCAAGGATGTGCTGGTAGTCGAAGGCATGGTCCCGACCCGCAGCGCGAGCTATGCCGCGCGGGTCAATCTGCATTTGGCCAAGAGCCTGGATGCCGAAGTCATTCTGGTCTCCGCCCCGGAAAATGAAGTGCTCGCCGATCTGTCGGGCAGGGTCGAATTGCAGGCCCAGCTGTTTGGCGGCCCCAAGGACCCCAAGGTGCTGGGGGTGATACTCAACAAGGTGCGCACCGAAGAGAGCATGGAAGTCTTCGCCTCGCGCCTGAAAGAGCACTCGCCGTTGCTGCGCAGTGGCGACTTTCGCCTGCTGGGCTGCATTCCGTATCGCGCCGAACTCAACGCACCGCGTACCCGCGATGTGGCCGAGCTGCTCGGCGCGCAGGTGCTGAACGCAGGCGACTACGATCAGCGCCGCATGACCAGAATCATCATTTGTGCCCGTACCGTGCTCAACACGGTTCCGTTGCTCAAGCCGGGTGTGCTGGTCGTAACGCCGGGTGACCGCGACGACATCATCCTGGCGGTGAGCCTTGCAGCCATAAACGGCGTACCGCTGGCCGGCCTCCTGTTGACCAGCGATACCGTGCCCGACCCACGCATCATGGAGCTGTGTCGCGGCGCGCTGCAGGCGGGGCTGCCGGTGCTGTCGGTCAGCAGCGGCTCGTATGACACGGCCAATCGCCTGAATCAGTTGAACAAGGAAATCCCCATCGATGACCGCGAGCGCGCGGAAAACATCACCGATTTCGTTGCCAGTCATCTGGACGCCAACTGGCTGCACCAGCGCTGCGGCACGCCCCGCGAGCTGCGCCTGTCGCCCGCGGTGTTTCGCTATCAGTTGATCCAGCGCGCGCAGGCGGCCAACAAGCGCATCGTACTGCCTGAAGGCAACGAGCCGCTGACCATCCAGGCCGCCGCCATCTGCCAGGCGCGCGGTATCGCGCGTTGCGTGTTGCTGGCCAGACCCGAGGAAGTGCACGCCGTTGCGCAGGCGCACGGCATCGAGCTGCCGCAGGGGCTGGAAATTCTTGATCCGGACCTGATTCGCGAACGCTATGTTGCGCCGATGGTGGAACTGCGCAAAAGCAAAAGCCTGAATGCCCCCATGGCCGAGCAACAGCTCGAAGACCCGGTGGTGATCGGTACGGTGATGCTGGCGCTGGACGAGGTAGACGGGCTGGTGTCCGGCGTCATTCACTCCACCGCCAACACCATCCGACCAGCCCTGCAACTGATCAAGACCGCGCCAGGCTGCACGCTGGTGTCTTCAGTGTTCTTCATGCTCTTTCCCGAGCAGGTGCTGATGTACGGCGACTGCATCATGAACCCGCATCCGAGCGCCAGCGAGCTGTCCGAGATTGCCTTGCAGAGCGCCGATTCGGCCACTGCGTTCGGCATCTCGCCGCGCGTGGCGATGATCAGTTATTCCAGCGGCAACTCGGCCAGCGGCGAAGAGGTCGAGAAGGTCCGCGAAGCGACGCAACTGGCACGCGAAACCCGCCGCGATCTATTGATCGACGGGCCGCTGCAGTATGATGCGGCCGCCAACGAACAGGTCGCCCGGCAGCTGGCTCCCGACAGCGCGGTCGCAGGACGCGCCAACGTGTTCGTGTTCCCGGACCTGAACACCGGCAATACCACGTACAAGGCGGTGCAACGCAGTGCCGACTGTGTGAGCCTCGGCCCGATGCTGCAAGGCCTGCGCAAACCGGTAAACGATCTGCCGCGCGGCGCGCAGGTCGACGACATTGTCTACACCATCGCGCTGACAGCCATACAGGCCGACACGCTGTCCTGATACCTGACACGAGTGCCGCAGAGCAGTCTGCGGCTTCCGATAACTTGCGGAGCCATCTCCTTCATGGATTTCCTGCCTGCCCCGTTACGCGGCGTCATTGCCTCGCTGTTGCTGGCGCTGAACACCATCGTCTGCTGCACGGTGCTGTTCGCGGTCACGATCCTCAAGATCTGCCTGCCCTTCTCTGCGGCACAGCGTTTCACCGACTGGTTGATGAGCCACATCCATGAAACCTGGATCGGCAACAACAATGCCTGGATCAAACTGCTGTGCCACACCCGCTGGCACCTGAGCGGTCTGGAAGGGCTGGATTACAAGCACTCGTATCTGGTCACCAGCAATCACCAGAGCTGGGTCGACATCATGGTCTTGCAGTACGTGCTCAACCGGCGTATTCGCCCATTGAAGTTTTTCCTCAAGCAGGAGCTGATCTGGGTTCCGGTGATCGGTCTGGCGTGGTGGGCACTGGGCTTTCCATTCATGAAGCGCTACTCCAAGGCGTACCTTGCCAAACACCCGGAAAAGAAAGGCAAGGACCTGGAAACCACCCGCCGCACCTGCGCGAAGTTTCGCCATAACCCGGTGGGGATTTTCAACTTCGCCGAAGGCACGCGCTTCACGGCCGGCAAACACGCGCAACAGAACTCGCCGTTCCGCCACCTGCTCAAGCCCAAGGCCGGCGGCATTGCTTTCGTGCTGGATGCGATGGGCGAACAGCTGGAGTCGATCATCAACGTGACCATCCATTACCCTGGCGGACAACCCGGCTACTGGGACCTGCTGTGCGGTAACGTGAGGGAAGTGGTTGCGCACTTCGAAGAGATCAAAATCCCGCAGCAGTTTCTCGGCAAAAATTACGACCAGGACGACGAATACCGCCTGGAATTCCAGCAGTGGATCAACACGCTCTGGGAACAGAAAGACCGGCTGCTGGACAGCCTGCATGAGCAGTATCCGGCGCAGCATTGATAGTGACTCGTGGGAGCGAGCTTGCTCGCGAAGAGGCCATCACCTTCGCGAGCAGGTTAGCTCCCACTTCTTTGCCCCGCCGTCAACCAGCCTGCGAGCGGAGCGGCATTGATCAGTACTGCTGACCCGGAATCGGCTTGAGGTTTACCTCGACACGGCGGTTCTGGGCGCGACCGTTGACGTCGGCGTTGCTGGCAATCGGTTGGTCAGGCCCTGCACCGCGCACTGACAGGTGCGATTGATCGACGCCTTGCGAAGTCAGGTAAGTCGCGACGCTCTGGGCACGCTGTTGCGACAGGTCCATGTTGTGCTGGCGGCTGCCGGTGCTGTCGGTGTACCCGACGATTTCAATGTTGTTCTGGTTGAACTGCTTGAGCGAACTGGCCAGGTTGTTGAGCGGCGAATAGAAGCTGCTGGCAATGGCCGAAGAGTCCGTCGCGAAGGTGATGTTACCCGGCATGATCAGTTTGATCTGGTCACCCTGACGCTGTACCTCGACACCAGTATTGGCCATGCTCTCGCGCAACGCAGCTTCCTGCTTGTCTGCGTAATAGCCGTAACCCGCCGATGCGGCACCCGCCACTGCAGCGCCGATCAGGGCACCCTTGCCGCGATGATTGTGATCGATGGCCGCGCCAGCGACCGCACCCGCCAATGCGCCGAGCCCGCCGTACTTGGCCGTTTTGCTCATACCACCGGAGCTTTGCGCCTGGCCTTGATTGTCATAGGGATTGGATGTTGCACAGCCGGAAAGCATGGCTACGGCGGTGGCAACAATGATCAAACGACGCGAGGTAAACATTCAGGAGCTCCTGGTTTTGACGAACGCTGGTAACCGGATTAGAGCATACCCGCTATCAAAAATTCCTTAACCCGTGCTGAACCGCCCGTCTTGCGGGCTTCTGCGCGCATTGCTCAGCGACGCTCCTCGCGAATGTAAGGTTCACCCAGCGCACCGGGCTGGCTGCTCGATTGCCGCTTGCCGCTCGCCACCCAGACCATGACCAACAGGGTGACCGCGTAGGGCGTCATCAGGACGAAATACTGAGGCAGGCGCACGCCGGTTGCCGCCAATTGCGGAATCAGTGCCTCGATCCCGCCGAACAGCAAGGCGCCGGCCAGCGCACGCCAGGGCGACCAGCGTGCAAATATCACCAGCGAAACCGCAATCCAGCCGCGCCCGCCAGTCATGTCGGCGATCCACATCTTGGTGCTGAGCACGGCAATGAAACCGCCGGCCAGCCCCATCAACGCAGAACCAACGACAATCGCTGCCAAGCGGTAACCAAGTACGGAAATACCTGCGGCATCGGCGGCCTGCGGGTTCTCGCCGACCGCGCGCAGACGCAGCCCGGTGCGCGTACGATCGAGCAGCCAGACCACCGCGATGAAAATCACCACGGTCAGGTACACCAACGGGTTCTGCACAAAGACCCGGCCCACCACAGGCAGCTCGGACAACGGCCACAGTTCGACCGCCTGCAAGCCGCTGACCGGGCGGTTGGTCCAGCCCAGCAGCGTGCCCAGCAACCCGGTCAAGCCCTGACAAAAGAACACCAGCGCCAGCCCGGCGATCACCTGATTGATCCGCAGCACCAGCACCATCAGCGCGAACAGCAACGACACCAGACCTGCCGCCGCCATCGACGCCAGCAGCGAAAGGCCAGGCGAGCCGAGGCTCAACTGCATGCCGATGCCCGCCAGTGCGCCGACCAGCATCAGCCCTTCGACGCCCAGCGCCAGTACGCCGCTGCGCTCGATGAGGATCAGGCCCAGCGCTGCCAGGGCGAACGGCACGGCAAAATCCGGTGCGCTGCCCAGCCAGTGGGAAATAAGCTCCATCAACGTTCTCCTGCCTGAATGCGCCGCAGGCGATGGCGAATGAAAAAGTCCGAGGACGCGACGCAGATCACCAGGATCGCCTGGATCAGTTGCACCATCGAAAACGGAATCTGATAGAACACCTGCAGATTGCGTCCGGCGACGAACAGCATGGCGATCAGCAGCGCGACCACGGTTGCGGCCACTGGGTTGTTGCGGGCCAGAAAAGCGATGAGAATCCCGGAAAACCCGTAGCCCTGATAGAACGATTGGGTAAGGCGCCCCTCCTGCCCCGAGGTCACGACAAAACCTGCGAGCCCCGCCAGCGCGCCCGACAGCAGCACGGTGCCGATGATCATCTTGCGCACCGGGACGCCCACGGCCCCGGCGACCTTGGGGTTGGCATCGACGAAGCGCAGGTACAACCCCGCTCGCGAAACACCAACGAACCACAGGGTCAGACCGGTAACCAGCAGCGCCAGAGGGATCGCCGCGTTATACCCGGCAAACAGGTCGGGCAGCCGCTCGAAGCTTTGGAACGCGGGGGAATAGGGAAAGTTGTCTCGCGGGTCCTTCCAACTGCCGTACACCAGGTGCAGGAGGAAATTGGCGGCGATGTAATTGAGCATCAGCGTCGAGATGATTTCGTTGACCTGCCACTTGAGCTTCAGCAGCACCGGGCCCAGGCTCCACAGCAATCCGCAGATAACGGCTGCCGCCATCATCAGCGGCAAACGCAAGGCCTCCGGCCCCACCTGAAACAGCGAGATCGCCGTAGCGCCAATCGCCCCCCAGATCATCTGGCCTTCCAGCCCCAGGTTCCAGAAACGTGCTCGAAACGCCATGCACCCGGCGAGCCCGACCATGATCATCGGCGATGCCTGAAACAGCACTGCCTTGAAGTTTTGCCCATCGAACACCGTCTGCACGACGAATTCGTTGAGCAACTCGTCAGCAGGCACGCCAGCAAGAATCAGAATGGTGGTGCAGATCGCCAGCCCGATCAGCAACGCCAAGGCAATGATCAGCGCCTGCAATAGCCAGCCGGTCTGCTGACGAAGTTCCAGGGTGTAGCGCCGCGCCAGCAACGGTTGCCGTGCGGATTTCATCGGATGTACTGATTCAGTCATGGCTCACCATCGCTTTGCCGATGGCTTGCCGGTCGGCAGGGTGCGCGAACTCGGCGACGATGCGCCCGCCGTTCATCACGCCGACACGGTCAGCCAGGGCCAATACTTCGTCCAGATCCTCGCTGATCACCAGCACCGCAGCGCCCGCGTCCCGAGCCGCTCGCAAGCGGGCATGCACCGCCTGTGTGGCACGCACATCCAGGCCCCGGCTCGGGCTGTGCACCAGCACCAATTGCGGGTCGCGGCTGAATTCGCGGGCGATCACCAGTTTCTGGGCGTTACCTCCCGACAACAACGCAGCTTTCTGATCGAGAGAGCGCACGCCCTGTACGTCGAAGTCCGCCACGGCGCGCTGCGCATCCTGTTTCAGACGCTTGTAGCCCAGGCGCCAGAAAGAGCCGTATTGCCCGCTGTGGAGGTTGCCGATGGCAAAGTTCTCGGCCACCGACAGCGACCCGGCCAGCGCCGCGCCGTAGCGGTCGGCCGGGATCGAGGCGATGCGCAACTGCCGACGCTGATCGGCCGACGCGCCGCGCAGATCGCCAAACCCGGCCATGTGGATTTCACCCTCAGTGGCTTGCGGAAGCCCCATCAGGGCGTTGGCCAGTTCAGCCTGACCATTGCCGCCCACGCCTGCGATGCCGTAAATCTGCCCAGCGTGCAGGCTCATGTTGACACCGTTGAGCGTACTGCTGCCGACGCTGCGCAAGTCCTTGACCTGCAAACGCACCTCGCCGGGTGTCGACGGTTGATGTTCGGCAACCGGCACCGATTCACCTACCGTGAGCTGCACCAGTTGCTCGACACTCACCTTCTGCGGGTCAAGGGTTTGCACGGTGCGCCCGCCACGCATCACGGTTACCCGGTCGGCATAGCGTTTGACGTCAGCCATCTTGTGCGTGACCAGAACCACCGCCGCGCCTTGTCGGGCGAATGCCTGAACGGTCAGCAGCAGACGCTCGGCCTCTTGATCGGTCAGCACTGCTGTCGGTTCATCGAGGATCAGAATCCGCGCACCGGCCAGCAGCACCTTGAGGATCTCGACACGCTGCTGCTCGGCGACTGACAGGCTGTCGACGGTACGCGCCGGATCAATCGCAAAACCCAGCGCCTCGGCCTTGCCGACAATCTCCTGTTCCAACGCACGCAGACGCTTGCGATAGCTGCCTTCGCCAGGTTGCTCGGGCAGCGCCAGGAGAATGTTCTGCGCCACCGTGAACGGTTTCACCAGCTTGAAGTGCTGGTGGACCATGCCGATCCGGTAACGGCTGGCGTCCCTCGGCCCCTGAAGCTGAACCGGGTTGTCGTCCAGCAGCAGGGTGCCGGTTTCCGGTGCGTACAGCCCGGCGGCGATGTTCATCAGTGAGGACTTGCCTGCACCGTTTTCGCCCAGCAGCGCATGCACTTCCCCCCAACAGGCGGTGAAGTCGGCATCGATCAGCGCCTTGAAGCCATCGAACGATTTGCTGATGCCGGTGAGTTGCAGCGCATTGACCTGACTCATTGCTGAGTCTTCACGCCTTCGACGAACCAGTCCATTTTCCACAGGTCCGGGTCAGACAATTGCTGACCGGCCGCCACTCGCTCCTTACCGTCACGATCGGCCAGCGGACCGCTGTAGATGATTTTCCTGCCGGCCAGCAGCTCGGCGCGCTCGGCCTCGATCTTCTTGCGGTCTGCATCGGAAATGATCGTGTCCGCAGTCAGCTTGATATCGGTACCGCCCTGCTGCATCGACAGCAGCGCGCCGTTGGCAGGCGGCGTCCAGTTGCCGGCAATGATTTTCTTCAGCTCCGGCCCGAGGAAGCGATCCCAGACCCACAGCGAAGAGCAGACCGTCGCCTTGGGGGCGAACTCGCTCAGGTCACGATGGTGGCCGGTGCCATGAATGCCCCGCTCCTGTGCGACGATCTGCGGTGTCGGGCTGTCGACGTGCTGACCGACCACATCGGCACCGTTGTCGATCAGCGCCATGGTGGCCGCGCGCTCCTTGACCGGATCGTTCCATGCACCGGTATAGACCACGTTGACGGTGGCCTTCGGATTGATTTGCCGGGCGCCCAGTTCATAGGCATTGATGGTCCAGTTGACCTGGCCGAACGGGTTGGCGGCGACGAAGCCCAGCTTGCCGGTCTTCGAGGCCGCACCAGCGGCCATACCGCACAGGTACTGGCTCTCGTAGGTACGCCCGTAAAACGATTCGAGGTTGGGCGCATTGGTGGTGCCCGAGCCATTCAGGAACGCGACTTTCGGGTATTTTTTGGCCAGTGCAAGAAAGGTGTCGGAGTAGCCGAACGCAGTGCCAACGATGATGTTGGCACCGCGTGCGATGAGGCGGTCGACCACCGGCGTAATGGCCGCGGCGTTCTCGGGCACGCTCTCGACGTACTGGATCTTGGTGTCCAGATCCTTTTCAAGCTTCACACGTGCTTCGTCGAAGGCCTGAGTCCAGCCGCCATCATTGCGCGGGCTGATATACACCATGGCGATTTTCGGCTTCCCTTCGAGGGTCAATCCTTCAGCCTGAGCGAGGCCGACCGCTCCCAACGCTACGGCCGCACACAATGTCCCGGGCAACAGTTTCTTGTACATAGACGTTTTCCTGAGGGTAATGGCCGATGAGGACCGCACACGCAGGCATTAGCAGCATCCATGCCAGTACAGGAAAAACGCTACGGAACAACGACCTGACGCCATCGAGACGAATAAAACAGATCAAATGGTCTGAATCAGAGCACTTGGTTTGTGCAGGACGTCCGCGCACTGCGCAGGCGGGGTGCGCGGGTCAGGGCCGGCGCCCCCCGTTCACACCTTGCGCGGCAGGATCCCGTCCAGAACCATGCTGCGCAGGCTCGCCAGCACTTCTTCGAAAAACACCGGATCATCCAGCGTCTTGCCGGTCACGGCCTCGACCTGAGTGCGGAAGTCGGCGTAATGCTGAGTGGTCGCCCACAGAGTGAAAATCAGGTGATGCGGGTTGATGGGGGCCAACTGGCCGCTGTCGATCCAGTGCTGAATCACCGCCACCTTGGCCTGCACCGTGTCACGCAACGGGTGCTGCAACTCGCCCTGAATCAGCGGTGCGCCCTGCATCACTTCCATGCAGAACAGCCGTGATTCGGCCGGATGATCGCGGGACATCTCCAGCTTGGCCTTGATGTAGGCGCTGATCGCCTGCACCGGCTCCTTGTCGGCGGTGAAGTGCACCAGCGGGCTCAGCCATACCTCGAGCAACTGGCGCAGCACGTTCAGGTACAGGTCGTCCTTGCTGCTGAAGTAATACAGCAGGTTGGTCTTGGAGACGTCCGCCAGGCTCGCGACCTGATCCAGGCTGCTGCCGTGCACGCCATAGCGGGAAAATATCTCCAGCGCCGCATCGAGAATCAGCGTGCGCTTGCCTTCCATCAGGCGCATGCGCCGCTTCAGGGATGTCGCACTGGGTTCGCGGGTCGTCTTGACCACGGTCTCCGGCTTGACCTTGCGTACGCGCTTGTTCGCCGGGTCCGCCAGGGGAGGTTTCTTGTTCACGCACATCCATCCAGTGATGCCGAAATGAGCGGGCATCTTAACGGGCGCAGCTGTTTTGTCGATACGGATTGCCTGCGCCGTCAGCCCTGCCCCATCTGCGTGCGCCCTGCACAAACCAAGTGCTCTGATTCGGACCAAATGGTCTGAAATAAACCATGAAAACTTTCAAGCCTTTGAATAAAAACAACAAAATTTTCTGGCCCGCTTAATGCAGAAGGTGATCAAGAGACGATTGAAAGACGATTCAAGTGCCGCCAGTCGCGCCTTGGCACGCATCGACCCACGCAGAGAGGCCTCATATGGACATTGGTATCTTCATCCCCATCGGCAATAACGGCTGGCTGATTTCCAGCAATGCTCCGCAGTACATGCCGACCTTCGAGCTGAACAAACAGATCGTGCAGAAGGCCGAGGGCTACGGCTTCGACTTCGCGCTGTCGATGATCAAATTGCGTGGCTTCGGCGGCAAGACGCAGTTCTGGGAACACAACCTGGAGTCGTTCACGCTGATGGCCGGCCTGGCCGCGGTGACCAGCCGGATCCAGCTGTTCGCCACCGTTGCCACCCTGACCATCCCGCCCGCCATTGCCGCACGCATGGCCTCGACCATCGATTCGATCTCCAATGGCCGCTTCGGGATCAACCTCGTCACCGGCTGGCAGAAGCCGGAATACGAGCAGATGGGCCTGTGGCCGGGCGACGAGTTCTTCCACACCCGCTATGAATACCTGGCCGAATACGCTCAGGTTCTGCGCGATCTGTGGGCCACCGGCAGCAGCGACTTCAAGGGCGAACATTTCAGCATGCAGGACTGCCGCGTCAGCCCTCGCCCACAGGCCGACATGAAGCTGATCTGCGCCGGTCAAAGTGAAGCGGGCATGGCGTTCTCGGCGCAATACGCTGACTACAACTTCTGCTTCGGCAAAGGCGTCAACACCCCCACGGCCTTTGCGCCAACCGCACAGAAACTGATCGAAGCCAATGAAAAGACCGGCCGCAACGTCACTTCCTGTGTGCTGTTCATGATCATCGCCGACGATACCGACGAAGCTGCACGGGCTCGCTGGGAGCACATCAAGGACGGTGCCGATGAAGAAGCGATCGCGTGGCTGAGCGAGAAAGGTTCGGCGGATAAAAGTGCCGGTTCCAATCTGCGGCAGATGGCCGACCCGACCTCAGCGGTCAACATCAACATGGGCACGCTGGTGGGGTCGTGGGCCACAGTGGCAAGAATGCTCGACGAAGTCGCCAGTGTGCCGGGGACCCAAGGCGTGATGCTGACGTTCGATGATTTCGTCAAAGGGGTCGAAGACTTCGGCGAGAAAATCCAGCCGCTGATGACCAGTCGCAAGCACATTGCGCAACTCAAGGAGGTGGTCTGATGACGACCTCGGTAACCGTCGCAGGCGTTGACGTGCCGGACGTGCAGCCCGCCCGCGAGCTACCCGCCCGTCCCGAACCGCTGCGCATGAAACCCGGCGAAACCGCGCTGGTAGTGGTCGACATGCAGAACGCCTACGCATCGCTCGGCGGGTATCTGGACCTGGCCGGGTTCGATGTCAGCAGCACCGGGCCGGTCATCGCCAATGTCAACAAGGCCTGTGCCGCCGCACGTGCGGCAGGCATTCCGGTGATCTTTTTCCAGAATGGCTGGGACCCTGCCTATGTCGAGGCCGGTGGCCCCGGCTCACCTAACTGGCACAAGTCCAACGCCCTGAAAACCATGCGCAAGCGCCCTGAACTCGAAGGGCAACTGCTGGCCAAGGGTGGTTGGGACTACCAGTTGGTCGACGAGCTGACGCCACAGCCTGGCGACATCGTGGTGCCGAAAATCCGCTACAGCGGCTTCTTCAATTCCAGCTTCGACAGCGTGCTGCGCAGCCGCGGCATTCGCAATCTGGTGTTCACGGGCATCGCCACCAATGTCTGCGTCGAGTCGACCCTGCGCGACGGTTTTCATCTGGAGTATTTCGGCGTGGTGCTGGCTGACGCGACCCATCAGGCAGGCCCCGAATTCGCTCAGCAAGCCGCGCTGTTCAACATCGAAACCTTTTTTGGCTGGGTTTCCAGCGTCGATGACTTCTGCACCACTTTCAGCCCTGTCGGGCAACCTTCGTGAGGACATCAGTATGACCAAAAAAGCGATCATCCCTGCCGGCACCAGCAAACCCATCGCGCCGTTCGTACCGGGCTCCATGGCCGACGGCGTGCTCTATGTCTCGGGCACGCTGCCGTTCGACAAGGACAACAACGTGGTACACGTCGGCGACGCCACCGCGCAGACCCGTCACGTGCTGGAAGCCATCAAAACCGTGGTCGAGACCGCGGGCGGGACGATGGACGATGTCACGTTCAACATGATCATGATTCGTGACTGGGCCGACTACGCCAAAGTCAACGAAGTGTATGCCGAGTATTTCGCGGGCGAGAAACCGGCCCGTTACTGCATCCAGTGCGGCCTGGTCAAACCCGAGGCGCTGATCGAAATCGCCAGCATCGCCCACATCGGCTGAATCGCGACTGTGGGCAGTTGACGCCCACCCGGAGAAAACCCATGTTCCATGAGTTTCATGCCTGCCAGCATGCCGATGCACCGACCCTGGTGCTCAGCTCCGGGCTGGGCGGGTCCGGTCGCTACTGGGCGGATGACCTGGCACTGCTGACCCGCGATTACCGCGTGCTCGTCTACGACCATGCCGGAACCGGACGCAGCCCTGCGGTGCTGCCGGCGGATTATTCGATCCGGCACATGGCTATCGAGTTGCTGGCCCTGCTCGATTCACTCGGTATCCAGCGTTGCCATTTCATGGGCCATGCGCTGGGCGGCCTGGTGGGTCTGGAACTGGCCCTGCTGCGTCCGGAACTGTTGCAAAGTCTGGTACTGATCAATGCCTGGAGCAGCCCGAACCCGCACAGCGCGCGCTGCTTTTCAGTGCGCAAGAAACTGCTGTTGAACAGCGGACCTGAGGCCTACGTACAGGCTCAGGCGCTGTTCCTCTACCCGGCGGACTGGATCGCCGCCAACGGCCTGCGGCTGGCCGATGACGAAGCCCACGCGCTGGCGCATTTTCCCGACACCGACAACCTGCTGCGGCGTATCCATGCCCTTGAAACCTTCGACGTGGAGGCCAATCTTGCACGCATCCACACCCCGACCCTGTTGATTGCCAACCGCGACGACATGCTGGTGCCCTGGCAGCAATCCCGGCACCTGGCCAACGCGCTGCCGAATGCAACGCTGGCGCTGCTGGACTATGGCGGCCATGCCTCGAACATTACCGATCCACAGCCCTTCCAACGCGCCTTGTTCGATTTTCTCGGCACACAACCCTGAAAGGACTCATTTCATGACTACTTCCTCTGCAGCTCCCACCATTCTGCCTATCGCTGCTGTCAGCCAGCTGGCGTTTCGCGAGGCGATGTCCAGCCTGGCCGCCGCCGTCAACGTCATCACCACCGATGGCCCTGGCGGACGTGCCGGCTTTACCGCGACCGCCGTGTGCAGCGTGACGGATCAACCGCCGACGCTGCTGGTCTGCATCAACCGCAGTGCATCGGTGTATGACGCTTTCATGGAGAACGGCACGTTGTGCGTCAATACGCTGGGCAACGGTCAGCAGGACTTGTCCAACCTGTTCGGCGGCAAGAGCTCACAGCAGGAACGCTTTGCCTGCGGCCAGTGGGAACCCGGAGTGACCGGCGCGCCGATCCTGGACGGTGCGAAACTGGCGCTCGACTGCAAGGTGAGCCAGTCGATCAGCGTCGGCACGCATGACATCCTGTTCTGCGAAGTCGTGGATATCAGGCATCAGAGCGGCGCAGACGCATTGGTGTACTTCGCCCGTCGCTATCATCACCTGCCGAGCGAAACGCCAGTGTCATGAAGGCTTTGCCGGCTGACTGGCGGACTTGCAGAATGAACCCACCGGAATGCACCAAATAGGCATGATTTTTTGCGACACCTCCGTATACTGGCATTGTGAGATCAGGATGATCCTTGCAGTCAATGAGGTGAAGTCATGTCGGTCCATAGCGCCTGCATCCTGCTGATACCCGCCAGCAGCCCATCGTATGCTCGTCGCGCTTACCCGCCGCCTGGCATGCCTATGCACGCGGGTGGCTGAGCATGCTGAAGAAAATACCTGTGGCTGAGCTTGCCCTGGGCATGTACATCCACAAAATCTGCCGCCGCTGGACCAATGATCCATTCTGGATAGGCCTGGTCGAAGTCATGCTCGATGACATTGAAGTGCTCAGGCGCATCCAGCAATCGGGCACCCAGGAAGTCTGGATCGAAACCGGCAAAAGCCGTGTACTGGCACCCGAGCCCTCGGCCGCCTCGACAGCGCCATCGGCCAGCGACGATACGACTCCGACCAGTCTCGAAAAGGAAGTTCTACGCGCCAGGGTGATCTGTGGACGGGCCAGAGATGCGGTCATGTCCATGTTTACCGAAGCGCGCATGGGCCGGGCCATGGATGTCGGCAATGTGCAATTGCTGGTGGAAGAAATCTCCAACTCGATCCTGCGCCATCCGCACGCGCTGATCAGCCTGTCACGCCTGAAGACATCCGACGAATACACCTACATGCACTCGGTGGCGGTCTGCGCGTTGATGGTTGCGCTGGCCAAACGCATGGGCATGCCTGACGATCAGGTCCGTGAGGCCGGTGTGGCCGGGCTGATGCACGATGTCGGCAAAATGATGATCGCCCCGGCGGTGCTCAACAAACCGGGCCGCCTGACCCGCGACGAATTCGAGATCATGAAGGCCCACCCCGAGCTGGGTGTGAAGATCCTCATGGAGACGCAGCCCGTGGCAGCGTCGGTGATTGACGTCTGCCTGCATCACCACGAAAAGGTCGACGGGTCGGGCTACCCGCATGGCCTGAAAGGCGACCAGATCAGCATCTTCGCGCGCATGGGCGCGGTCTGCGATGTGTATGACGCGATTACTTCCGACCGCCCTTACAAAAAGGGCTGGGGCGTTGCCCATTCGATTCGCGAAATGGCCTCGTGGAAAGGGCATTTTGACGATGTGGTGTTTCAAAGCTTCGTCAAGACCGTGGGTATTTACCCGATCGGCACACTGGTACGCCTGGAGAGCGGGCGCCTCGGCGTGGTGGTCGAACAAGGTCAGGCATCGCTGCTGAAACCGAAAGTGAAGGTGTTCATGTCGGCGCGCACCGGCAAGACGTTCGCCGCGCAAGTCATCGACCTGACTTGCCCTTCCGACCCGGACGGGATCGTCAGAATCGAAAAACCCACCGACTGGGGGCTGGAAGAAGTCGATACGCTGTGGGCGGGCAGCCCGGCCTGAGCGGCCCGGTGAACGCCACCGCTGTCAACCCAGCAAGCCCAGCGTCTTGGCCCTCGCCACCGCTTGAGTACGACGCTCGACCCCCAGTTTGCTGTTGATATGACTGGCGTGGGTCTTGACGGTGTGCAGAGAGATGAACAGCTGCTCGCTGATCTCCTGATTGGAACAGCCCTGTGCAATCAGTTGCAGCACTCCCAGTTCACGCACGCTGAGGCAATCGCCGCCATGTGCCGGCTCGTGCAACGGCGTGCAACAGACCGGGAGTTTTTCCAGCAGCGCAGCTCGAACCCGACAGGGTGGCAGTTGCAGCAGTTGCTCATGCAGCCACTGGGGGTGCTCGGCAATCAGCGCCTTGAACGGTATCAGTGCGCCGCCGGACGCTGCGGGCAGGCTGCGCAGCAACAATTCCCGCGCCTCATCGCGTCGCGCCTGGCTCAGCAGCAGGCCGATCTGCTGGGTCATGGCGATCAGTCCCAGCAGTTTCGCCCCCACCTCCTGAGCGCGCAGCTCAAGCGCCCGCAAGCGCTGCTCGCAGGCAACGCCGTCACCCTGTAGTCGTTCGAGTACGGCACGCTGCAACTCGATGTGTTGCGGCAATTGTGGATGGCATTCGGGGGCCGCAGCGCCGAGACCGCCGTTGTAGGTTTGCGTCAGGCGCAGCAGCCACGCTTCGGCAAGGTCCATGCGCCCCTGCAACAGCCACAGCTCGCATTTGACCAAGGTAATCATCGCCAGGTAGTAGATCGGCGGCACGTCCCAGATGTGCATCAGACGTTCGGCCTCGGCAAGCTCGGCGAAGGCTTCGGCAAAGCGGCCGGCGCAGCCTTCCATGGTGGCGATCACGCAATGACCGATCAGCACGCTGATGTCGCGACAGGCGCGCGCCTCGGCCAGCCCGGCCAGCAATAACGCCCGCCCCTCGTCCACCTGCAGACGCAGGGTCAGCAAGTAGCCTTCATACAGCGTCAGACGCGCGCGGACCGCGTACAGCCGAACGGTGGACAAGCCTTTGAGGCGTTGCTGCCCCTGCCGTACTTCCTCAAGCGCGCGCAGAATCTCGCCCCGTGCCTGCAGGACTCGGGCGCGGTCGTAATGCGCCAGCGCCTCGAACAACGGATTGGCGACCCGCTGAGCCAGCTCCAGCGCATCACGATTCAACACGCGGGCGCGCCACAGATCACCGTTGGCAACCGCGAGGTTGGCCAGTGTCGACAGGCACACCAGCCGCTGCCCATAACGTTTTTCCGGCAGGCTCAGCAGGGCTTCGGTGCAATAGCGCTGAGTCTTTTCACTGTCTCCACGGCCACGGGCGATGATGCCGCTGAGCGCCAGCCACTGGGCGAGCATGGATTTCTGAGCCGTGGCCGAGGGCGCCGGCAGAAACCGGCTCAGTTGATTGGCCAGCTCTTCGGCGGCATCCAGCTGGCAGGCCAGCCCCAGCGCCCAGGCGTAGAGCACGATCAGGCGTGGCGTGCTGGTCAGCAGGTCATCCGGCAAATCCATCTTCCAGCGCAGCAGCATGCCGACGTTCTGTTCGGCCAGCAGTTGCTCTTCCGAGAGGTTCTGCACCAGATTGGCCGCCACATCCAGATGCCCGGCGCGTAACGCCTGCTCGACCGCTTCGTCCAGTTGGCCCTGAGCGCTGAACCAGCGGCAGGCATTGAGGTGCAGACGGGTCGGTGGTGCACCGGCCGCCTGACGCGCGCGCAACAGATCGGAAAACAGATGGTGATAGCGAAACCAATGGCCCTGCTCGTCCAGCGGCACCAGAAAAACCTGATGCGCCTGTAGATAACCCAGCATCTCAACACTGTCATGGCTGTCCCGCGCGGCGTCGCACAGCTCGGCGCAAAAGCGTTCCAGGCAGGCGGTATCGTAGAGAAACGCCTGAACATCGGCAGGCAGGCAGTCGATCACTTCTTCAAGCAGGTACTCGCGAATCAGCACCTCACTGCCACGCAGCGCCTGGGGCAAGGCGCTTTCGTCGCCGGCTTCGGATGCCGCCAGCAACCAGAAGCGTAGCCCGGCGACCCAGCCCTCGCTGCGCTGAATCAGGCTTTGCAACGCCTCGCTGTCGAGCGACCCGCAGTGCCGCTCCAGCACTGCCATGGATTCGGCGTGCGTGAGGCGCAGGTCCTGTTCGTTGATTTCCAGCAACTGCCGCGTCAGACGCAAGCGTGCCAGATGCCAGTCCGGGCGCTGTCGGCTGGTCACCATCACCACCAGCCCGGCCGGCAGATGATTGAGAAGGAACTGCAGGCAGCGATCGAGTACCGGTCCCTGGGCCAGATGATAGTCATCGAGCACCAGCAGCAGCGGCTTGCTCAGTATCAGGTGCATGACCAATTCGTCGAGCAGGCCGTCGAGCCACTCCTCGAAGGCAAACGGCTGGTGGCGCTGGCGCATCTTCAGCAGGCTCATCGCCTGAACGCCCAGTTGCGGGAAGAACTGTTGAAGGCTGGCCAGCAAACGCTCGAGAAAACGGCCCGGGTCGCTGTCCCGCGCGCTCAGACCCAGCCATACGTTTTGCCAGTTGTCCGGCAACCCCTGACAGAACTCGACAGCCAGCGAGCTCTTGCCGAACCCGGCCGGGGCGCAGATCAGCAGCAGTCGGCCGCCAAGCCCCGCATCGAGACGCTGACACAGGCGCGCACGGGGAACATAACCCTCAGGCAGAGGTGGACGGAAAAATCGTCCTTCCAACGCAGGAATCGCGCCGTCTGCAAACCCTTGCATTCGGGACAGATCAGTCATGGCCGGCTCGTGTAGGAATCGTTGTTTCGGCATCGCGGTGTTCGGAGACTAGCGGGTAAATCGCTACTTTTGAAAGGCCATCACCGAAAAGACTGTAACAAAATTCCTACAGCTTATAAGGCCGCTTTCCACAACTGAAAAAGCCCCGGTCAAGGGGCTTTTCAGGCGCACAAGGCAGGCGCTGCGCTACAGCGTGTATCGATTAGGTATCAACGAACCCCTTCCTGACGCAGCGCGTTGGGGGTGAAGTCGCTGGTGCCGGCCGTGAAGCCGAACTCGTAGGCTTTCTTCTCTTCGTTCTTCATGCCCAGCGCCACGTAGCGACCCGATTGCAGGTCGTACAGTGTTTCTACCGCGTACCACGGCACTTGCTTGTCGTAGTAGTTTTCCGAGTGTGCCTCGGCCACGCGCCACAACTGACCACGCCCGTCGTAATGGTCGATGACGGCAGCCTGCCAGGTGTCTTCATCAATGAAGAAGTCACGCTTGGCATAGATATGACGCTGCCCTTCCTTGAGGGTAGCGGTCACGTGCCAGACGCGGCGCAGTTCGTAGCGGGTCAGGTCCTGGTTGATATGGCCGGCCTTGATGATGTCGGCGTACTTGAGCGTCGGATCGTCCAGCTTGTGGCTGTTGGCGGCGATGAACATTTCCTGCTTGCCGATCAGTTTCCAGTCATAGCGATCCGGCGCGCCATTGTACATGTCGAGGTTGTCGGAGGTGCGCAGCCCGTCGGACGCGGTGCCCGGCCCGTCATAGGACACCTGCGGCGCACGCCGGACGCGGCGTTGACCGGCGTTGTACAGCCAGGCCGAACGCGGCTCCTTCACCTGATCGAGGGTTTCATGCACCAGCAGCACGCCACCGGCCAGACGCGCCGGGGCGGTGACTTCCTGCTTGAAATAGAACAGCACGTTGCCCGGATTTTTCGGGTCGAAATCCCTCATCTTGTCGCGAAACACGAACTGATCGGAGAAATACACCAGGCTGTAGGAGCCATTGGGCTGTGGCGTGGCCTGGGTGACCAGACGCTTGACGCTGCCGCCCCGGTAGCGGGTGATGTGGTTCCAGATGACCTCGACGCCACTGGCCGGGATCGGGAACGGGATTGCCGTGTCGAAGTTTTCCAGACCACTGCCGCCGCCGACCAGCTTGGTGGTGGTGGCATTCTTTTTGATAGCGACGAACACGTCATCCGGCACGGTGGCACCGCGATGGGTCGGGTACACCGGAATCCTGTAGCTGTCCGGGTAACGCTTGAACATCGCGTATTGGCCCGGCGCCAGCTTGTCCTTGTACTGCTCGACATTGGCCGCAGTGATGATGAACAGCGGTTTTTCACTGGCGTAGGGGTTGGCAAGGAAACCCTTGCTGTCCACCGCCCCGGCGTTTTTCGGCATCGGGCTCCAGGCCGGGATGGTGTTGGCCGCATTACCGGCCTTTTCCGCGCCCATCGGCGTCAGCGAGGTGCCCAGCTTTGCCGCTTCGGACTCGGATACCGCAGCCATCACCCCTGTCGCCAGCAGCGACAGACCCAGAACCCCGACTTGCAACAGACTTTTTGTTATTTTCATGTTCATCGTCATCCTGAAAACCATGTTCTTAGAAGTTCATGCCGAAGCTGAGCGCCACGAAGTCCCGATCATCGACCGTGGTGTACTTGCCATCAAAGAAGTTGGTGTAGGAAAGGTTTGCGGTGTAGGTGTTCTGGTACTCGGCATCGAGCCCCAGGCTGACGGCCTTGCGCCCTTCTTCGAAGTTGCCGCCAGGGCCGGGTGAATAGCCTTTGACGTCATGCGACCAAGCCACGCTCGGCTTGAGGTTGACCCCGGCAAACACGCTGTTGTAATCCCAGATGGCGCGGGCGCGGTAGCCCCAGGAGTTGGCAGTGGTAAAGCCGTCGTCTTCGCAATAGCGGGTCAGGTTGTTCTGCTCGGCACCGGTCAGCGTGCCGGCGTTCAGCGTTGCGCATTGACCGCCAGGCAGCGGCCCAGGGCCATACACCGGATCGCGTCCGTAACGGATTTTGGAGGTGCTTTCGAGCCCGCCCACGTGCGTCCAGCCCACTTCACCGACCACCGTCAGACGCTCTGCGCCCATGACCTGATCGAAGAACTGGGTAAATGTGGTCTGCATCTGGGTGATTTCTTTGCGGCGATAACCGGCTTGATCCGTATTCGGCTGACCGCTGAGCAGCGACACGTTGGGGTTGAGCGGCGAAATGCCCGAATAGAGGATGTCGGTGGTGTTGACCTGAATCGGTGCGTTGGGGCGGTAGCTGATCTCGCCGCTCCACGCCGTGCCGGTGGGCAGCGTGGTCGAGAAGCTCAGGCCGTACAGGCGAATGTCTTCGGGGTACTCAACGTAGTAACTGGAGTTGCCCGCCACCACCACCGGCAGCAGGCTGGGGGCCAGCGCGGCGGCAGTGCTGGCAGGAATGCCGTTGCGAACCAGCGAACCGACCAGCCCTTGCGGACTGAACGAAGCGGCCGAGCCGCCGCGCCCGCTGAAAATCGGTGCACGGCTGTGGTAATTCATCATGTACGCGCCGAACTCGGTGTCCAACGGTTCGAAGTTGTAACGCAAGGCGAAACCGAACTGGCCGCTGTCGCGCGCATCGCGGTCAGGGCCTCGACGCACCACCGCGCCCTCATCCGGGTTGCCGAACACCACGCCCTGCTGCGACAGCGAATTGAACACCGCACCGCGTGCGCCGGCTGGCAAACCGGCCGCCGTCAGCGAGCTGTTCAGGCCGCTGCGGCTGCGCAAGACCGCCAGGTTGTTGTTGCAGCCATCGGCAATCACATCGGGTTGCGAGAAGAAGGTGCCGCAGTTGTCGACGACCGTCTGATCCCATTCCAGCTGGTAGAAACCTTCGGCAGACAGGTTGTCGGTCAGGCTCTGGGACAGGTAGAACATGTTGACCGGAATCAGGCCTTCCTTGATTTCCGAACCGGGTCGCCGGAACGCCGAGACATCGATCGGGTTGACGCTGTTGATGCCGCCCTGAATGAAGGTACTTTCACCCCAACTGATGACCTGCTTGCCGAAGCGCACCGCGCCGGGCTGATCGGCAATCGAATAGTTGTGATAGACGAAGGCGTCGAGCAGCTGGAACCCGGACGACTTGGCGCCCTCCTTGCGGCCCGAGTCGCTGATGTCCTTGAACTCGCGGTTTTCATCCTTGAGTTCGAAGTCGTACCAATATTTGCCGCGCAGGAAAACGCCGGTATCGCCGTATTTCAATTCCAGATCATGAATGCCCTTGAATATCTTCGAAAACGTCTCCCCACGCTTGAAGTTCAAGTGACCGTCATCGGACGTCTGCGACAGACCACGCCCACCGTTGTTGGCGCCGATCAGGTTCTTGTTGGGATTGGCAGTCGACCAGCTCGCGCCCACCGACAGCGAGGAGTCGAAACTGCCTTCGATCTCGCCAACGTTGAAGGTCACGGCAAAGGCCGGGCTGGCGAGCGATGAGGCAAGGCTGACAGCCAGAGGCAGCCTGGCCCGACGCCAGAAGGGGGATGTGCTTGTCATCGACGCTACTCCTTGTGTTTTATTGTTATGGCGGTGGGGAAATCCAGAAACGAATCAGTCATCGAATCAACACACACGCCAGGTCCGCTCTTGCCATTCCCGGTGCTGACTATAGCCAGCACGCTCTGACGCTAGATCCCTCTAAAGTGTGATTTGCACGACCAACGCCTCTGGACCGCCCGTTTCCGGGAGGCCGCCAAAAAACATGTGGCGGGGAGGATGGCGTAATTTGCAAATTTGGCAAGTCACAGAGCAGGACCTGCAGCGCAGACACGTGCCGTCGCCGACGGATACGGCACGCCCGAGGTGTCAGAGGGTCGACAGAAAGGCACTGTTGCTGCTTTGCCACTCCACGATGTCCAGGCGCATGCGTTTCTTGTCCAGCTTGCCGACGCTGGTCTTGGGAATTTCGGTAACAAGCGCGATCTGGCTGGGAATGGCCCACTTATTGATATGACCTTGCTCGACAAACGGCTTGAGGTGTTCCTTCAAACCCTTGGCATCGAGCTGGTGGCCATCACGAATCACCAGCAAGGCAAACGGCCGCTCTCCCCATTGCGGATCGGCGATGCCGACCACTGCCACTTCGCGCACTGCCGGGTGGCGACTGCACAAGTCTTCGAGTTCCAGCGAGGAAACCCATTCGCCACCGGTCTTGATCACGTCCTTGATACGGTCGCGAATGTCGATGAAGCCCATGCCGTCCAGCGTCGCCACATCGCCGGTGTGCAGCCAGCCGCCCGCCCACAACTCGGCGCCTTTTTCGGGCTCGCGAAAGTAGCTTCCGGTCAGCCAGGGCGCACGCAAAACCAGCTCGCCTTGGGTTTCGCCGTCGGCCGGGAGGAAGTTGCCCTGTTGATCAATGATGGCGGCCTCCACCAGCATCCCCGGCACGCCGGCCTTGATCCGGTAGGTGATGCGCTCGTCTTCACTGCCCGCTTTCAACTCCTCGTTGATGTGCGCTACGGATATGAGCGGTCCGGTTTCGGACATGCCGTACGCGGCAGTGAGCTGGATGCCACGGGATTTGGCGGCCTGATACAGGCTGCGGGTCAGGGAGCTGCCGCCAATGATGATCTTCCAGCCGCGGAAATCGACATCCTGGGCAGACTTGGCGTTCAGGAGCATTTGCAGGATGGTCGGCACGCAATGAGAGAAGGTGACTTTCTCCCTGCGCCAGAGCTCTACCAGCAACTCGGGATCGTAGCGGCCGGGGTACACCTGCTTCAGACCAAGCATGGTTGCGGCATAGGGGATGCCCCAGGCGTGCACGTGAAACATCGGCGTGATCGGCATGTAGACGTCATCGGTGCCGAGCAGCCGGGTGCTGTCGATACAGCCCATGATGGTCGCCACACCCATGGTGTGCAGCACCAGTTGGCGGTGGGTGAAATACACCCCCTTGGGGTTGCCGGTGGTGCCGGTGGTGTAAAACGTGGTGGCGACCGAGTTTTCGTCGAAATCCTCGAACACGTATTCGGGGCTGGCCGCCGCCAGCAGGGTCTCGTACTCGCCCACGAGGTTGGGCAGCTCGGCGGTCTTGTCTGGCAAATCGGTCAGCAGCAGGGTCTTTTCGACCGTATTCAAATGTTCGGACATCGCCTGATACAGCCCGGTGAACTCGCTGTTCACCAGCACCAGACGGTCATCGGCGTGATTGATGGTGTAGGCGATCTGCTCGGGAGAAAGCCGCACATTGACGGTGTGGATGACCGCGCCAATCATTGGGATGGCGAACATGCACTCCAGGTAGCGGTGGCTGTCCCAGTCCATCACCGCCACGGTGTCGCCAGCTTTCACGCCCGCCGCGGTCAGTACGTTGGCCAGGCGGCAGATGCGTTCGTTGAGGGTGGCGTAGGTGTAGCGGACCGAATCACGGTAGATGATTTCGCGCGTCTTTTCATAACGACTGCCGGACAGCAGCAGGCGCTTGATCAACAGAGGGCACTGATAAGCGCCATCGGCGGGCGGAAGAACGCGAGTCTGTAACATATGAAGCCCTTTTCAAAGTCCACAGGCGTGGCTGGAAATATGGACTCTAGGGCCTCGGGCTGCCAGTGAAATCAGTAAAAGGGATGATTTGGCGAGACGCCCCGTGCTGTCTGCAAGGGGCGTCCGGGTTGCTGCATATGCTCGGTGTTAGGCGTCCTGAATTCAGGTTTCAGCGGACCTCGGTCAGCGCCAGCTTGATGCCCAGCGCGATCAGCACGCCGCCCATGGCCCGGTCGAACCAGTGCCCCATGCGCGCGAATCCTGCGCGTACCCGGGCCTGGCTGAACAGTCGCGCCACCAGACAGAACCACGCCGCCGTCGCCACCGCGAGATACACGCCGTAACCGCCCTGCACCAGCAATGGCGTATGCGGATTGATCACCACGGTGAACAGCGAGAGGAAGAACAGCGTCGCCTTGGGGTTCAGGCCATTGGTGACGAAACCGCTGATGTAGGCACCGCGCGCCGTGCGCTCGCCGGGCGTGGCCTTGATGGCGGCATCGCCCGTCGCGGCGGCCGGTTTGGCGCGCAACGCCTTGATGCCGATGTACAGCAGATAGGCAGCGGCTGCCCATTTCAGCGCGTTGAACAGCACGATGGACTGGGAAACGATAATCCCGATCCCCAGCAGCGAATAGCCCACATGCAGAAAGATCGCCGAGCCGACGCCCAACGCCGCCCAGGTCCCGGCCTTGCGCCCATGAGTCACGCTTTCACGCACCACCACCGCGAAATCCGGACCGGGACTGGCAACCGCCAGCAAGTGAATCAGCGCAACGGTAAGAAACTCTGCCCAGTACATGTGGGACCTCCTGGAGGATTGACGTCTGACTCGGCAGATTACGCTGTCTGGTGTGTCCGCAACAGGTGCCCGCATTGATGCGACGCAGGGCTTGCTCTAACTATCGTGCGACGCTGGAGCGTGCGGAATGATCATCGCAACTATCGTGCGGCGCCCTGCGTCGCATGCCGTTCCGGACGCTCCGCGTCGTCCTGGCCCATATCCTGTTAGACTGCGCGCTTTTTCAGGAGCCATTCCATGGACCCGCGCAGTGAAGTGTTACTCCGTCAGGCCGAGCTGTTTCAGGGCTCGCTGTTGTTGGTCGGGCTGCCCGCCGATGACCTGCTCGGAAAACTGCCGGATGCCCGTGGATGGTGCTGGCACGCCGGTGATCAGGCGGCGCTGGACGCACGTTTTGAAGGGCGCGTGGATTTCGGCGTCGAAGCGCCACAGACTGCTTTTGAAGCCGCCGTGCTGTTCCTGCCCAAGGCACGCGACCTGACCGACTACCTGCTCAATGCGCTGGCCTCGCGACTGGCCGGGCGCGAGCTGTTTCTGGTCGGCGAGAAACGTGGCGGTATCGAAGCGGCTGCCAAGCAACTGAGCCCGTTCGGTCGCGCACGCAAGCTGGACAGCGCCCGCCACTGCCAGCTGTGGCAGGTGACGGTCGAGCACGCACCGCAAGCCGTCAGCCTGGAAAGCCTCGCCAAGCCCTACCAGATCGAATTGCAGGACGGCCCGCTTACCGTCGTCAGCCTGCCCGGCGTGTTCAGCCATGGCCGCCTTGATCGTGGTTCAGCCCTGTTGCTGGAAAACATTGACAAGCTGCCCAGCGGCAACCTGCTCGACTTCGGTTGTGGCGCCGGAGTGCTGGGGGCGGCGATCAAGCGTCGTTACCCGCACAACGAAGTCATCATGCTCGATGTCGATGCCTTCGCCACCGCCAGCTCGCGCCTGACCCTGGCCGCCAATGGCCTGCAAGCCCAGGTGCTGACCGGTGACGGCATCGACGCAGCACCGATGGGGTTGAACACGATTCTGAGCAACCCGCCGTTCCATGTCGGCGTTCATACCGATTACATGGCAACGGAAAACCTGCTGAGAAAAGCCCGCCAACATCTTAAATCAGGCGGCGAACTGCGCTTGGTGGCGAATAACTTTCTGCGTTATCAGCCGCTGATCGAAGAGCACGTCGGGCAGTGCGAAGTCAGGGCGCAAGGCAACGGTTTCAAAATCTACAGCGCCAAACGCCCCTGAAATAAGCACTTGCCGAAACGTTTTCGCGGAGGCAGAATCCGCTCCGTCCTAGGGGAGTAGTCTCCCACGAGCGCCATGCTCGTCCGGCACGTATCAACATACTTGGTCCTCAGACCATGGTACGTGCGACCCGGAATCCGCTCAGACGGATCGGTGGTTTGACAAGACCTATGACACGAACACCTTACCCGGGGCGGGGAGGTCGTACGTGTCATAGCCGTGTCGGCCCGCCCCTTAGGAAACCTGATGCTGGAATCATTCTTAATCCCTACCGCAGTGGTCGCACTCGCCGAAATCGGTGACAAGACGCAGTTGCTCGCGCTCATTCTCGCTGCGCGCTTTCGCAAGCCCTGGCCGATCATCGCAGGCATCGTTGCCGCAACGCTGGCCAACCATGCAGCAGCCGGCGCTGTAGGTGCGTGGTTCAGCAGTTATCTGTCAGACGCAGTGCTGCACTGGATACTCGCCGCCAGCTTTACCGCCACGGCGCTGTGGACACTGGTTCCGGACAAGATGGACGATGACGAAGCCAGCACGGCACGCAAGTTCGGCCCGTTCATGACCACGCTGATTACGTTCTTCATCGCTGAAATCGGTGACAAGACGCAGATCGCCACGGTGATGCTGGCGGCGCAGTATTCCTATCTGTGGCTGGTCATTCTGGGCACCACGGTGGGCATGCTGCTGGCCAACGTGCCGGTGGTACTGGCGGGCAATTTCGCCGCCGAGAAACTGCCACTGACCCTGATCCGCCGACTGGCTGCCTGCGCGTTCTTCGTGCTGGCGCTGGTGGCGGTTTACAAGGCAATGCAAGTCAGCGGCTGGGTGTAATGCTGGCCCGTAGCGTTGCAAAGACACTCGCAACGCTACGGACGACTCGTTCACTCAGGATTTGGGGGCAGCCTGATACAGCGGCATGACTTTCGGAATCGCAGCCTGCAACGAAGCGATGCGACTTTCCGAGGCCGGGTGAGTGCTCATGAACTCAGGCTGCGAACCACCGGAGTTCTGGGTCATCTTCTGCCACAGGGTGATCGCCGCATTCGGGTTGTAACCGGCACGTGCGGCCAGTTCCAGACCGAGCAGATCGGCTTCGTTCTCGTTACTGCGGCTGTTGGGCAGTGTCAGGCTGTAGTTGACCACGGTATCTGCCAACGCCAGGCTGTCCTGTCCCAATCCCAGCAAGGCACCTGCGCCCTGCTTGGCCATTGAAACGCCGTATGCCTTGGACATCGCTTCACGCCCATGCTCGCGCAGGGCATGGGCGATCTCGTGGCCCATGACCGCAGCGATTTCATCGTCGGTCAGCTTGAGGGTATCAATCAGACCGGTGTAAACGAAAATCTTGCCGCCAGGACCACAATTGGCGTTCAGCTCGTCGCTCTTGATCAGGTTGACTTCCCACTGCCACTGCGCCGAATCAGGCCGCAATTTGGGCGCCTGGGCAATCAGTCGATTGGCGATTGCATGAACCCGCTTGGCATTGGCGCTGGTGGTGTCCAGCACACCTTTGCTGGTCGCCTCGCCAACGGTCTGCTGGTAGGACTGGGCGTACATTTTGTTGACTTCATCCGTGGAGAGCATGCTGAACATGTACTGTTTGCGCTCCACACCGACCGAGTCGCCACTCGTGGTATTGACTGCCTGACACCCGCCGAGCAGCAACGCAGCGCTCAAGGCACAGAAGGCAAATGAAGGACGCATGGTGTATCTCCTTGTGTGTAAAACGGTCAGTCCCGGGGCAGACCTCTGCGCCAGATACCGGCCAACTCGCATCTTGGTCTTTGACAGGGGTGGATGGTTCCCGCAGGTGTGTCCAGTTTGTATCAGATGTACTTCAACGCGGATATCGGATTTGTCCGATTCGGTGTTTTTTGCCGTCCCCGCCTAGCTTAATGGCGTGAGGCACTCGGGCGCATTCAGCTTGGGATCGTTGACCAGATTGGCCAGAGGCCGTTCGCGCAGCGCCGTCTGCGGGGCAGCCAATAACGCTTGCAACGTCGGCAGCGGCGTGTCGGCGGCCAGCCAGTCTTTCTGACCCTTGGCATCCAGAATCAATGGCCGACGCTGGGTCGCAGCCGCCTGGGTGACCACCGCGACGCTCAGGTACGTATGCCCCTGCACCGGATAGGCTTCCCAGATGGCGGCGAAAAACAGCGCGGCGCCCTCCCCCGGCGTCAGCCAGAACGGACGCTTGCGCACCGTGCCGCGCCACTCGTAAAAGCCGTTGGCGGGGAGCAGACAGCGGCGATGGGTGAAGGCATCGCGAAACATCGGCTGCTCGGCCACGGTTTCGGCGCGGGCATGGGCGGGCGTTTTCGACAGGTCGGTGAGCCAGGCCGGCGTCAGGCCCCAGCGCGCGCGCACCAGCTCGATACCGTCAGCGTTTTCGGCGGCGCGCATGATCAACACCCAGTCGGCTGGCGAAATATTCCATTGCGCCTGCTGATCGGCAGGAAAACCGGGCAAGGCGGCAAAGGCAGGGGTCCAGCGAAACAGGGCGTAGCGTCCACACATGGGGGCTAATCAGACTCTTTTAAGGTGCTCAGCACACCAGTACATCGGGGAAGTCGTCCGGCTCATCGCCAGACAGAGGCGAGGCACTATTGTACGCAGTGATCAACGCTCGTGCGCGAGCGACCTGCGCATCTTCGACCTTGAGTGCCAGCAGCCCCAGCCCCGGCAGCTCGCCCATCGCCCCGAGCAGATCGCGACCGGCCAGATGCGCCTTGATGCCTTCACTGGCGAGCATTGCCAGCAGCAACTCGGCCTCCATCAGGTTCTCGGGCTCGTAGATCTTCTGCATCACTCGTTCTCGCTGCGAACGTCCAGATTCCAGTCTTCGCCGTCGGTCTGCAGGTCGAAAATGATCGGGCGGCAACAGACCGGACAGTCTTCAATGTACTGTTGATCGCCACCGGAAAGGTCCAGTACGGCTTCGACAGGTTCGCCGCAATAAGGGCAGTCGTAACTCTGTAATTCCTGCATCACGGTCTCCGGGATCAGTTATGCGTATAATTGACCCATTCTTCAGAAGGCAGTTTTAACAAATCCGTCTTCTTTTTACCCTATTCGATTCAAACAAGAGAGCATGATGGGCGAATTTGATGCCATCCGACCTTACAACGATGCAGAAGTCCCCGCCGTCTTGGCACGTCTGCTGAGCGACAAAGCCTTTCTCGCCATTCTGACCCGATTCCGCTTTCCCCGCCTCGCGGGCGCATTCGGCTGGCTGCTGCAGCCTACCCTGGCGCGCAAGCTGCGCCGCGAGTTTGCCGGTATCGACTCGGTCGCCACGCTGCAGGACAAGGTCGAATATTACGTCGACCACACGATCGAACGCGCCACGGACGGGGTCACCTACACCGGCGTCGAACAGCTGAAGTCCGGTTGCGCCTACCTGTTTCTGGCCAACCATCGCGATATCGTCATGGACCCGGCGTTCGTCAACTACGCCGTGTACCACGCAGGCCTGCCCACTCCGCGCATCGCGATTGGCGACAACCTGCTGCAAAAGCCATTCGTCAGCGACCTGATGCGCCTGAACAAGAGCTTCATCGTGCATCGCTCGATCATCGGGCGACGCGAGAAAATGGCGGCTTATCAACTGCTGTCGGCGTACATCAATCACTCGATCACCAAGGACTGCCAGTCGATCTGGATCGCTCAGGCCGAGGGCCGCGCCAAGGACGGTGACGACCGTACCGAGTCGGCGATCCTCAAGATGTTCCACATGAGCCGCAAGGATGAGCCGTTTGGCGACGTGATTCGTTCGCTGAACCTGATCCCGGTGTCGATCAGCTACGAATATGATCCGTGCGACAGCGCCAAGGCCCGCGAGCTGTACATTCGTGCGACAACCGGCGTCTACACCAAGACGCCGGGCGAAGACGACGTGAGCATTGCCCTCGGCATCACCGGCTATAAAGGCCGCGTGCACGTGAACTTCGCACCGCCGATCACCGAGTATTTCGAGGACACCAAGCAACTGGCCATCGAGATGGACCGGCAGATTCTCGGCGGCTATCGGCTGTTCCCGGTGCATTACCTGGCTTACGCGCAGTGGAGCGATGCCGATCCGGCGCTGGAAGTGCCGAAGGCTGACGCACTGTTCCCGGCCGATGAACTCGAACGCGCCAGGGAGGAGTGGGAAAGTCGCCTGGCTGGCACGCCGATCGAGCACCGCCCTTACATGATTCAGCAATACGCGACACCGGTGCGCAACCAGTACCGCGTCAAGGCAGGGCTGGCGCTTTAAGAATCGGAACGTCTATCGCGCCCATACTCCGCGTGGGTACGCCGTTCTGGATGCTCTGCGTCCGGTCTTGAGCGCTTCAGCGCGCCGTGACGCAGAGCGTCACCCAAGGCATTTCCATGCTGGAGCGTGAGGAGCGACAGGTGTGCGGGAGAACACGTGTCATGCCCATGCTCCGCGTGGTCATGCGCCCCCGAAATATTCTGCATGACAATTCTCTGCCGCTGTCACCCCAGCGTCATACTTCGCCTGCATTGTGTGGCTCCTCGAGAAACGGACTTCCCTCTCTTTGGAGCTTGTCATGCTGCATGCAAAAAATCAGGATCGCCTTTATCTCATTGCCCCAAGCGATGAGCAGCAGGAGTTGATCGATGGCCTGGCCTTCAATGTTCAGGACCGCCACTGGTTGGTCTACTGCGCCCTGGGCGGGCATGTTCATCATGATCTGCCGGATCTGGATCAGGACACGGGGTTGAGTTTTCTGGACTTTTACCAGCAGGCAGCCTGATACCAAACCCGGNCCGGCCCCCTCAACAGGGGCCGGGCTTTTTTATCGCGATGGTTAGAGGCTTACTGCGACAGGGTCGAACCGATGGTCGGGTCCTGGAACACGCGGGTCAGTGCGTCGCTCAGCACGTCGCTCACCAGCTTGGTGTTGGTTTCCTGATTCGGCGCCATACCGAAACGCTGATCCAGCGATGCGGCGTAACGACCACTGTAGGTGCGACCGTTATTGCGCACGTCAGCGCGGAACGTCGAGCTGATGGTGGCTTCAGTCACATACAGACCTTCCTTGGGCGACTGGTACTTCAAGTCAGCGAGGGTCACGGTCAACTGCGGAGCGCTGCCGCCCTGGGTCGGCGTAAAGCCCAACAGGCGCACGGCGGCTTCAGCCTGGGCCTGGAGCTTGGGAACGATATCGGCACCGTTGACGCTGATCGAACTGGTTTCCGGGTACATGCCGCCGCGCGTGCCCAGTGTCGGGCCAGGACGGCCGTCGACGACACGCACCACCACAGGCTGCCCGCGCCCTACCGGCGCCAGCTGCGCGTTGAGCTTGGGCGTGGGGCTGAGTTGTTGTGGGCTGTGGGCGCAACCCACCAGGGTCAAACTGCTTACAGCAAGCAAACCGAACAAAATGCGACGCAGCATGCTCATTTCTCCATGGGCCAGACACTGAATGTGCCGCAGTATAGCGGCCTGTAACAGCCGCTAACCAGAGGCCACTGACCGTTAAGCCTCGGACATTCGACACGCATCGGGGTTCACGCAGCAACGCAGGGCGAGATTCATCCGGCACGGTGTAATCATGGCGTCACATCCACGCGGCAGACTCGCCTCCATCGCACAGACGCTCATTCACGTCACAGGAGCTGCGCCATGAATCTGTTCCGGTCTCTGTTCACCGCACGCCCCCAGCATCGCCACTACGCGCGTATCGATCAGGCAGGCATCTGCCGTGCATTCAAACACTGCGCGCAACGTCCGACCGGCGTGGAATGGGTTGAAGTGACCGAGCAACGGATCAGCTGGCTGAATCGACCACTGCCCGCCAGCGCACGCGTGACGCAGCGTAGCGAACGCTCAACGCGCGGCCAGTTGCTCACCGCCTGACCGGAGAGCGAATAAAAGTCATTTAAAGCGATCAATTCCTGCCATTTCATCGCTATAATCTCCCCCCGATTATAAGGACGTCTCCTGATCGGGCCTCGCAGCACTGCTAATCGCCGTATTAGCGCCTTCGTAATGCCCACAGAGAGCCGCCCACACAGGTCATTTGCGCACGAGTGTGCTCGATGAAAGGTGAAGAAAGCTCGAATCGAATCGAACCTTTCCCGCCCGTCAGCGCCTCACTCTTTATGCTCCTGACCTGCCAGCGCTGTCATCGCAGCCATTTCGAGGTTTGGTTCGCGTTCCCAAAAGGACGTGAAAAAACGGGTTTCACTACTTCACAAGAGTGTGGCGAGCAAATGAATAGGTACGCGTTTGTAAATGCACCATCAGCGTCTGAACCGACTCTCTTGAACAGGACTGACCGCGACTGCGCCTCCATGACCGGAGCCTGACGCCATCGGCAGGAGCCAATTGCACAAGGGGCTCCCTGACGATGGTCGAATGGCCTCGCAGGCCTGGAAATGCGTTCATGAAGCAATGATGAACCATGACCGGACCTGACCGGGACCTGCGCTTTGGATGCGAAAAATTGCGAAGAATCGGTCAGGCGATCCTGGCAAGGCGCACGAGGGTAGACATTTGATCCAGCCCACGAACACCTGGCAACCAGCCTCAGGATCGTATGCCGTCAATTTGGTGCTGCAGATTTTGGAGACGCGTTAATGGCGCATAAAGAAGCAGTCGATGTAGTACTGGTCGGAGCGGGCATCATGAGTGCCACTCTGGCGGTATTGCTTAAAGAGCTCGACCCCGGCATCACGCTGGAAGTCGTTGAGCTGATGGATTCCGGTGCTGCAGAGAGTTCCAACCCGTGGAACAACGCCGGCACCGGCCACGCAGGTCTGTGCGAGCTGAACTACACGCCGCCTGCGGCTGATGGCTCCATCGACATCAAGAAAGCGGTGCACATCAACACCCAGTTCGAAGTCTCGAAACAGTTCTGGGCCTATCTGGCACGCAAGGGCACCTTTGGTTCAGCCAGATCGTTCATCAACCCGGTCCCGCACCTGAGCTTCGTGCAGGGCGAAAAAGGCATCTCGTTCCTCAAGACCCGTTTTGAAGCCATGAGCAAGCATCACGCCTTCTCGTCGATGGAATACACCGAAGACAAGGCAAAGCTGGCCGAATGGATGCCATTGATGATGCCGGGGCGGCCTGCGGACGAAAAAATTGCCGCAACACGCATGATGAACGGCACCGACGTCAACTTTGGCGCGCTGACCAATCAACTGCTCGGCCATCTGACCAGTGCTCCAGGCACACAGATCAAGTACCGCAGCCGTGTGACCAACCTGACCCGCAACGGCGCTGGCTGGACCGTCAGCGTCAAGGACGTGAATGGCGGCGGCACGCGTGAGATAGATGCCAAATTCGTGTTCCTCGGTGCCGGTGGCGCAGCGTTGCCGCTGTTGCAGTTGTCGGGCATCGAAGAAAGCAAGGGCTTTGGCGGCTTTCCGGTCAGCGGTCAGTGGCTGCGTTGCGACAACCCGGAAGTGGTCAAGCATCACCAGGCCAAGGTCTACAGCCAGGCCGCCGTGGGTTCGCCGCCAATGTCCGTGCCGCACCTGGACACCCGCGTGGTCGATGGCAAGAAATCCCTGCTGTTCGGACCGTATGCCGGCTTCACCACCAAGTTCCTGAAACACGGCTCGTTCCTCGACCTGCCGCTCTCGGTCCGCGTGGCCAACATCAAACCGATGCTGGCGGTGGCGCGCGACAACATGGACCTGACCAAATACCTGGTCAGCGAAGTGATGCAATCAATGGAGCAACGCCTGGAATCGCTGCGCCGCTTCTATCCGGAGGCGAAAGCCGAAGACTGGCGTCTCGAAATCGCCGGTCAGCGCGTGCAGATCATCAAGAAAGACGCGAAAAAAGGCGGCGTGCTGCAATTCGGCACCGAGCTAGTCTCCGCAAAAGACGGCTCATTGGCCGCCCTGCTCGGTGCGTCACCGGGTGCATCGGTGACCGTGTCGATCATGCTTGAGCTGCTCGAACGCTGCTTCCCGGAGAAAACCCGCACGGAATGGGCGACCAAGCTCGAAGAGATTTTCCCGGCCAGGGAAAAGATCCTCGAAACCGATGCGCCGCTCTACGAGCGCATCAGCGCGCAGAACGACGAGGCGCTGGAACTGGTCCAGAAAAGCAGCCAGGAACACAGCTTCGCCTGACCCTACCGCTGCTGCTGTGCTGTAACAAAAAGCCCCGTGAGCCTTTACCAGCCACGGGGCTTTTTATTGGGTGTATTGCAGGTGCCGGTCAGAGGCTTCGGGACAGTACGGCAATGTGCTCCGGGCCAATTCCGCAGCAGCCGCCAATGTGCGTGGCGCCGCGCTTGACCCAGTCTGCCGCCCACTGCTGATAGCCCTGCGGGTCAAGGTCTTCACGCAGCTCATCCAGACCGTCGTTGGCCGTGGCGTCCTTGGGTTGCGGCGGGAAGGCGTTGGCATACGCACCAATGGCTATGTCGACGTCCAACGACTTGAACACTTCACGCGCCGCGTCTATTGCGCCGCCGATCACCTCTGGCTGGCTGCAGTTGAACAGCAGCGTGGCGACACCCATTGCTGCGGCGGCCCTGGCGGCATCGGCGACCGGCTCGCCTGAGCGCAGACGCGGAGTTTCGTCAGTGTCCTCATCCTGCAGGGTGAACGACAGCCAAAACGGTTTTCCGTCATTGGGCAGCCCGGCGCGGATGGTCTGCGCTTCGAGAATGCAGCTCTGGGTTTCAGCCAGCCACAGGTCGACATACGGCGACAGCCCGGCAACCAGTGGTTTCAGCACATCGGCAGCCTGCTCCGGCTGATACAGGTCAGGGCGATAGGAACCGAACAGCGGCGGAATGGAGCCCGCCACACGGGCGCGTCCGCCAGAGGCATCGGCCGACTCACGCGCCAGTTGCCCGGCCAGCGCAGCCAGTGCCTGACCTTCGCGGGCAAAACGTTCTTCGCCAATATGAAACGGCACGACGGCGTAGCTGTTACTGGTGATGACCTGAGCACCACTTTCGATATAAGCGGCGTGTACCGCACTCACCGCTTCGGGTGCTTCACTCAATGCCAGAGCCGACCACTCCGGCTGGCGAAACGGGGCTCCGCGACGCTGCAGTTCACGGCCCATGCCGCCATCGAGAATTACAGTTGTGCCTTGAGTCATATGTGATCTGCTTATATGTATATGAAAAAAACTCATTATGAGTCAGTCTTGTATAACGTATTTAATACGGCCCTTTCATCAAACTACAAACACTTTTTCAGGGGAAATCTGTGAATTATCGCGCTCTGCTGGGCATCGGCCTGGTCACTCTGGCGGCCTCCACACACGCTATGGCCGGCGCCACGCTGGATCGCGTGCAGAAAAACAAAGAGCTGGTCAACGTCCTCATGGAAAGTTACCCGCCCTTCTCTTTCCTGAATGACAAGAATGAACTGGACGGCTTCGATGTCGACGTCGCCAAGGCCGTGGCGCAGAAACTGGGCGTCAAGTTGCGCCTTGAAACGCCGTCCTGGGACGTGATCGCCGCAGGCCACTGGAGTGGCCGTTATGACATCTGCGTCTGCTCGATGACACCGAGCAAGGCCCGCGCCGAAGTGTTCAACTTCCCGGTCGAGTATTACGCCTCGCCTGCGGTGATCGTAGTCAACGCCTCGGATGATCGTATTCATTCGGCCAAGGACCTGAGCGGCAAGAAGGTCGGTCTGACCAGCGCCTCCAGCTATGAAAGCTATCTGAACAAGAATCTGGTCATTGATGGCGCCGAAGACAAGCCACTGCAGTACCCGTTCGAAGACGTACAGATCGCCCCGTACGACAACGACAACGTGGCCTTTCAAGACCTCGGGCTGGGTGCTGGCAAGCGGCTGGACGCGATACTCACCAATCTGGTGACCGCAAAACCGCGCCTGGATCAGGACAAGCGCTTCAAACTGGCGGGCGAGCCGCTGTATGAAGAACCCAACTCGGTGGCCATCGAAAAAGACGATCCGGAATGGGACGCCAAGGTTCGCCAAGTCTTCGCCGAACTCAAGAGCGACGGCACCCTGAGCAAGCTGTCGCAAAAGTGGATCGGTGCTGACATCAGCAAATGACTTCCTTTCAGCCCCAGCGCCCACCCGAGCAGGCCGAGCAGAGCCTGCTCAAGCGAGTTTTCGGCTTCCGCACACGGCTTTACCTGACCTGGCTGGCCATGTTTGTGCTGTTCGCCGGTTTCTTCCTGAGCTTCGATCTGAAGCTGTCGATCATCCTCGACAAACTGCCGAATCTGATCGGGCTGCATCTGGCCCCCAACGGCTTTCTGCAGGGCGCGGCGCTGACATTGTTCGTGTCAGTGTGCTCGATCGTGGTCTCGGTGGCGCTCGGCTTTGTCACGGCACTCGCGCGGCTTTCCAGCAGCGCGGTGGCGTTCGGCATCGCCAGCTTTTACGCCTCGTTCTTTCGCGGCACGCCGCTGTTGATCCAGATCCTGCTGATCTATCTCGGCCTGCCACAACTCGGCATCGTGCCCGGAGCCATCACGGCGGGGGTGATCGCGCTGTCGCTCAACTACGGAGCTTACCTGAGCGAGATTTTCCGTGCGGGCATCATCGGCGTCTCTGCCGGACAGCGTGAAGCCGCGCTGGCCCTGGCCTTGCGCCCGGCGCAGATCTTCTGGCGCGTTACCCTGCCCCAGGCCATGCGCACGATCATTCCGCCGACCACCAACCAGTTCATCTCCATGCTCAAAGACTCCTCACTGATTTCAGTGATGGGCGTCTGGGAAGTGATGTTTCTGGCACAGTCTTACGGCCGCTCCAGCTATCGATACATCGAAATGCTGACCACCGCAGCGGTGCTGTACTGGATCATGTCGATCGGGCTGGAGTTGTTGCAGTCACGATTGGAGCGGCATTACGGCAAGGCGTATCAGGCGCGCAAATAACTGCGGCTTTCGTCCTTACGCTCCGCGTGCGGTGCAGCGCAGCCGTGTGACGCAGAGCGTCACGAAATGCATGCCAACGCGGAGCATTGGCACGATAGGTGTTCTCTGGTGCGCCTCTCGTTCCTCACGCTCCGCGTGGGAATGCAGTTCCGGACGCTCTGCGTCCAGCCCTGGCAGTGCGGAGCCTTGGCAGGATAGTCAACCGCGGGCTTTCTCGATCAGTTCGATGTATTCATCGGCGTTGCGCTGATCCTTGATCAGGGCAATGAAATCGTTACCGTGCTCGTCCTTGCCATCGAAGTCATGGCCCGCTTCCTTGAAGAACACCAGAAAGCGTTCGAAATCGTTGATGCGCAGCCCACGGTAGGCCTTGATCAGCTTGTGCAGCGACGGCGAGGTAGCATCATACGGCTCGAAATCGAGGAACAGTTTAATCTGCTCATCGCCGATCTCATCGCCAATCAACTGCTTCTTATCTTTACGCATTACAGGCTCCAGCGGGTCGCAGACACTTTCACGGTCGGGCAGTTTACCCTCCGGCGAGCGCCGCGCTCAACGCGCACGTGCAGAGGTGGTGTGCAGATCAGCCCAGATGTGCCCGTTGGCATAACTGAGGAACTGGCAATAGACCTTCTCGTTGCGCAGCAAGTCCACCAGCACACGGTATTGGGACAGCGGGTAATAAAGCGTCAAGGTGCGCGACGGCTCATCATAGGTCGGCTTTTTAAGGCTTTTGCTATCACCGCCATCGAAGTGCACGAGCACCTGGGAGATGGACGCGCCCTTGTTCAGCGACTTGCCCTTGAGGCGCAGCGACAAGGGCGAGGTGACCGGAATCGGCTGCTGACTCGACTGCCGCTGGTTACCGGCAACGATGGTGTATTCGGTGACACGCATCAACTGTTGCTGCTCGGGCACACCTTCGCGCAGGCTCAGGTCGTCAGGCGGCAGGTATTGATCGTGCATGGGGCTGGCCGAAACCGGCGCAGCAGGTGCGGCAACTGCCAGACCAGACAACAGCACCAACGCCACGGCGCCGGGAATCAGTAGCTTCATTGAGGGTTTCCATATAATTGCGAATCGACGACCGCCCCTGTTCGCAGAAGCGGCCGTCAGAATGCCTTACATCCCTTTGACCGCATAGATACCGGCAGCGTTACGCCAGTAGCCTTTGTAGTCCATACCGAAACCGAAGATGTAGCGGTCGATGCACGGCAGGCCGACGTAGTCGGCTTTCAGGTCCGGACGGGCCTTGCGGTCGTGGTCCTTGTCGATCAGCACGGCGGTGTGCACGGCGCGGGCACCGGCGTGTCGGCAGAAGTCGATGATGGCGCCCAGGGTGTGACCTTCATCGAGGATGTCGTCGATGATCAGCACGTCACGGTCCATGAACGAGACTTCCGGCTTGGCTTTCCAGAACAGATCACCACCGGTGGTTTCGTTGCGATAACGCGTTGCGTGCAGGTAGGATGCTTCCAGCGGGAAGTTCAGGTGGGTGAGCAGCTTGCCGGAGAAAATCAGGCCGCCATTCATGACGCAGAACACGACAGGATTGCGCTCGGCCAGTTCGGCATTGATCTGCGCGCCGACGCGGGCAATGGCCGCATCCACTTCGGCCTCGGTGTACAGGCAGTCAGCTTCGCGCATGACTTGACGGATATGCTCGAGATCAGCGGACATGACGCTCTCCAGGTAAGGCAGTTTGAGAAAAGCGGGCAAAGGTACGCATCCGTTCAAGCCAGAGCAAGTGATTCTGGACTAACGTTGCGTGTGTCTTGCAAAAGCCGCGAACGTCGAAGCTTCGTAACGATACTGCACGTGCTTTAAGACAGTAACAGCTGAATAGATTAACCTAGACCGATTTTTGCCCCGCTGGAGCCTTTCCCCATGCCCATTCGTGAGATCCGTCACCCGCTGATCCGCCACAAGCTCGGCCTTATGCGCCGCGCCGACATCAGTACCAAGAACTTCCGTGAGCTGGCTCAGGAAGTCGGCGCGCTGCTGACCTATGAAGCCACGGCCGACCTGACCCTGGAAAATTACGACATTCAAGGCTGGGCCGGTACGGTGTCAGTCGAGAAGATCGCAGGCAAGAAAATCACCGTCGTGCCGATTCTGCGCGCCGGTATCGGCATGCTGGACGGCGTGCTCAGCCTGATCCCAGGTGCCAAGGTCAGCGCGGTCGGCGTGGCCCGCAACGAAGAAACCCTGCAGGCACACACTTACCTGGAAAAACTGGTCCCGGAAATCGACGAGCGCCTAGCGATGATCATCGACCCGATGCTGGCCACCGGCAGCTCGATGGTCGCCACCATTGACCTGCTGAAGAAGGCTGGCTGCAAGGAAATCCGCGCCATGGTTCTGGTCGCGGCGCCCGAAGGTATCGCTGCCGTAGAGCAAGCGCACCCGGATGTGATGATCTACACCGCCTCCATCGACGAGCGTCTTAACGAACACGGCTACATCATTCCGGGCCTGGGCGATGCCGGTGACAAGATTTTCGGCACCAAGCAGAAGGACGCGTAACCCGATGACGCAGCAGGAGTTCAACGATCCACTGTGGCGCACGATTCTATCCGGCGCGCAAATGCTGTTCGTGGCCTTTGGCGCGCTGGTCCTGATGCCGCTGATCACCGGGCTCGATCCGAACGTGGCACTGTTCACCGCAGGCCTGGGCACGCTGTTGTTCCAGATCGTCACCGGGCGTCAGGTGCCGGTCTTTCTGGCCTCGAGCTTTGCCTTCATCACCCCGATCATCCTCGCCAAGGGCCAGTTCGGTCTGGCCGCGACCATGGGCGGTGTCATGGCGGCAGGCTTTGTGTACACCTTTCTCGGTCTGGCCGTGAAGATCAAGGGCACCGGTTTCATCGACCGCCTGCTGCCTCCTGTGGTGATCGGGCCGGTCATCATCTCGATCGGTCTGGCGATGGCGCCGATTGCAGCCAACATGGCGATGGGCAAGTCCGGCGATGGCGTGCAGTTGATTCCTTATCAGACCGCCATGCTGATTTCGATGCCGGCCTTGCTGACCACACTGATTGTGGCGGTGTTCGGCAAAGGCATTTTCCGTCTGGTGCCGATCATCTCCGGCGTGCTGGTGGGCTTCGCGCTGTCGTTCTACTTTGGTGTGGTCGATACCAAAAAGATCGCTGACGCCGCCTGGCTGGCCTTGCCGCACTTCACCGCACCGGAATTCAACTGGCAGGCGATTCTGTTCATTGTCCCGGTCGCCCTGGCACCGGCCATCGAACACATCGGCGGGGTGATTGCAGTCGGCAGCGTGACCGGACGCGACTACCTGAAAAAGCCGGGCCTGCACCGCACGCTGTTCGGCGACGGCATCGCCACCACCGCTGCCGGCCTGTTCGGCGGCCCGCCCAATACCACCTACGCCGAAGTGACTGGCGCGGTGATGCTGACCAAGAACTACAACCCGCAGATCATGATCTGGGCGTCGTTCTTTGCCATCATCCTGGCGTTCATCGGCAAATTCGGGGCGCTGCTGCAGAGCATTCCAGTCCCGGTAATGGGCGGCATTCTGTGCCTGCTGTTCGGTTCGATTGCCGCAGTGGGCATGAACACCCTGATCCGCCACAAGATCGACCTGGCCGAAGCGCGCAATCTGGTGATTGTCTCGGTCACGCTGGTGTTCGGGATCGGCGGCGTATTGATCGGCACCGGCAACGGACCGAACGATTTCGGCCTGAAAGGCATTGCCCTGTGCGCCGTGACCGCCATCGCCCTGAACCTGATCCTGCCGGGCAATGACAGCTGGAAGAACAAGCAACTGGATGATCAGTTGCCTTGACGCTTCACTTCTTGACTATCGTGCCAATGCTCCGCGTTGGCATGCAGTTCTGGACGCTCTGCGTCCTGTCCTGAACATGGGGTGCGGCGCAGATTTGTGACGCGGAGCGTCACCCAGGGCATTCCCACACTGGAGCGTGAGAAACGATAAGCGTCTGGAAGAACACTATCGTGCCCATGCTCCGCGGTTCAGCGCATCACAACATCAACGGCGCACGCTCGCACAGCCTGTTCAGCTCTTTCGCCCAGTTGGGGTCGTCGTTCAGGCAAGGGATCAGGATCAGTTCCTCTCCCCCCGCTTCCTTGAACTGCTCGGCACCGCGGTCACCGATCTCTTCCAGTGTCTCGATGCAATCAGCGACGAACGCCGGGCACATGACCAGCAGCTTCCTGACACCTTTCGCCGCCAGTTCATCCAGATGCGCTTCGGTGTAGGGTTCGATCCACTTGGCGCGCCCCAGACGTGACTGGAACGACACCGACCACTTACCGTCAGGAATGCCCATACGCTTGGCGAACGCCGCCGCCGATTGTATGCACTGCGCGCGATAGCAGGTGGCGAGCACTTCGGCGGGTGCGGTCATGCAGCAGTCGTCCTTCAGGCAATGCTTGCCGGTCGGGTCGAGCTTGTGCAGGTGCCGCTCGGGCAGACCGTGGAAGCTCAGCAGCAAATGGTCATAAGGTTGCTCCAGATGCGGCCGCACGCTTTCCACCAGTGCACTCAGGTACTCGGGCTGATCGTAGAACGGCTGCAGAACCGAGAACTGCATCTTCAACGATTTGGCGCGCACCACGCGTTTGGCTTCTTCAATGACCGTGGTCACCGTGCTGTCGGCGAACTGCGGATACAGCGGCGCCAGGGTGACTTTTTTGAAGCCCTGCTCTGCCAGCCGCGTCAGCACGGTTTCGATGGACGGCTCGCCATAACGCATGGCCAGTTCGACCGGCCCGTGCGACCACTCCTTTTTCATCGCCTGCTGCAGACGCTTGCTCAGCACCACCAGGGGCGAACCTTCATCCCACCAGATGGACGCATAGGCGTGTGCGGACTGCTCGGGCCGCTTGATCAGAATCAGCGAGACCAGCAGCCTGCGCACTGGCCATGGCAGGTCGATCACATAAGGATCCATCAGGAACTGGTTCAGATAGCTGCGCACGTCTGCCACTTGAGTAGAGGCAGGCGAACCCAGATTGACCAGCAACAAAGCGTGATCGGTCATGCAACATCCTATTCATTTCAACAGCGTTCAGTGGCGACCCAGCAAATCCTGCAAGGCGGTGTCGAGTTCGGTGTACTTGAATGTAAAACCAGCTTCCTGCAAACGCTCCGGCCGAGCACGCTGGCCACCGAGCAGCAATACCGAAAGCTCGCCCAGCAATACTTTCAGGGCCAGCGCCGGCATGGGCATGAATGCCGGCCGGTGCAGAGTGCCGGCCAGGGCCTTGGCAAACTGACGATTGCGCACCGGCGACGGCGCACAGACATTATAAGGACCCTTTGCTTCATTCAGATTCAACAGAAAATCAATCGCGGCGATTTGATCCTGGATGTGAACCCACGGCATCCACTGCCTGCCATTGCCGATCGGCCCGCCCATGCCGAATTTGAAAGGAGGTAACAGACGCTGAAGAAAACCGGCACGATCGGACAGCACCAGGCCTGTGCGTATCAGCACCACGCGCACGCCCAGCGCCTCGGCGCGTTGTGCGGTTTCTTCCCAGGCGTTGCACAGCTGGCTGGCAAAGTCTTCCTTGGCAGGCAGCGAGGTTTCGTCGATCTCGCGCTCGCCACTGTCGCCATACCAGCCGACTGCAGAGCCGGAAATCATCAGCGCAGGTTTTTGCTCGCGAGTGCCCAGCCATTTCAGCAGTTGCTCGGTCAGGCCGACGCGACTTTCCCACAGCAACAGGCGGCGCTTGCGGGTCCACGGACGATCCGCAATGGGCGCGCCCGCCAGGTTGATAATTGCATCCACCGGCTGCGTACCCAGCTCATCAAGGCTGGCAATGCCACGCACCGAAGGGCCGCACAGCTCGACGACGTCGGCGGGTTTTCGGCTCAATACCGTCAATTCATGGCCTTGAGCAGACCAGAAACGGCAGAGCGCTCGTCCTATCAAACCAGTACCACCGGTCAGCAATATGTGCATGGCAGATAACCTCGCGTGGCGTAGGTGACAATTGGGTAGTCTTATTTTTACCAGTGACGCTGTCCGTGACGCTGGTCCGGAAAACGAAACTGTCAGCTGAACCATAGGCCACAGCAGAATGAAACGCAGCCTCGAGGCCTTTGCCCGAGTCGCTGAACCGTTCGACCTTGCCAGTGGCAATGTGACTCAACCGCTAAATTCTAAAACCACTGCAAGTTATACCAAACAAGAAGATTGTACAGGTTTTAACTACGGCGTAGTCTGTACAGACAAGGTAACGAGGCCCCTATGACTGTCCCTATCGCAATCATCGGTACCGGTATCGCCGGACTCTCCGCAGCCCAGGCGCTGACATCCGCCGGGCATCAAGTGCACCTTTTCGACAAGAGCCGCGGCAGCGGCGGTCGTATGTCCAGCAAGCGCAGCGACGCAGGTTCGCTGGACATGGGGGCACAGTATTTCACCGCCCGTGACCGACGCTTTGCCACCGCAGTCAAGCAGTGGCAAACCCAGGGTCACGTCGCCGAGTGGACACCCTCGCTCTATAACTTTCATGGCGGCAGGCTCAGCCCCTCTCCGGACGAGCAGGTGCGCTGGGTCGGCACGCCTGGCATGAGCGCCATTACCCGGGCGATGCGCGGCGATCTGCCGGTGTCGTTCTCGTGTCGCATCACTGAAGTGTTCCGTGGCGAACAACACTGGAACCTGCTGGATGCAGAAGGCGAAAGCCACGGCCCTTTCAGCCATGTGATCATCGCCACCCCGGCCCCTCAGGCCACTGCCCTGCTGGCTGCTGCGCCGAAACTGGCCAGCGTCGTGGCAGGCGTGAAGATGGACCCGACCTGGGCCGTGGCGCTGGCCTTCGAAACCCCGTTGCAAACGCCCATGCAGGGTTGCTTCGTGCAGGACAGCCCGCTGGACTGGCTGGCCCGCGACCGCAGCAAACCTGGTCGCGACGCCACGCTCGATACCTGGGTGCTGCACGCCACCAGCCAGTGGAGCAGGCAGAATCTCGACGCTTCCAGAGAACAGGTCACCGAACAGTTGCACGGTGCATTCGCGGAATTGATCGATTGCACCATGCCCCCGCCAGTGTTCAGCCTCGCCCACCGCTGGCTGTACGCACGGCCTGCCGGCTCTCACGAATGGGGCGCCTTGTCGGACGCAGATCTGGGCATTTATGTCTGTGGCGACTGGTGCCTGTCCGGGCGCGTGGAAGGCGCATGGCTGAGTGGCCAGGAAGCAGCGCGCCGACTGCTGGAGCATGTGCAATGAATCAGATCAACCCGCGCAAGCTGCTGCTGTCGAAATGGACAGCCGCCACCCCGCTCAACCGGGAAAAGCACTTCCTGGTCACCGAGCTGTTCAAGGACGAAGAAGGCACTGTGCTGGAAATCGAACTGCAGGCTGTGCTGACCCAGCGCAGCGAGCGGCTGCCGTGGCAGGTGTTGCAACAGGCGGATACCTGGCGAATGGGCTGGAAGTAGCTTTTACCGCCCTCTACAAAGAATTTGACTTGTACAGTTACACCCCTATGATGAAGACAAGTTGTACAGCACGAACTATCTGTACAAGTCTTCTGTAGAGGTGACTGATGGCGACGTCCGTAATCGAAAAACCCAAACTCGGCATCAGTGCCTGCCTGATGGGTGCCGAGGTTCGCTTCAATGGCGGACACAAGGAATCTCATCTGTGTACGCAGGCGCTGAGCAAGTATTTCGATTTCGTCCAGGCGTGCCCCGAAGTCGCTATCGGCATGGGCATCCCCCGCGAGCCGATCAGGCTGGTAGGCGACGCAGAAAATCCAAAGGCGCTCGGCACGGTCAATCGTGACCTGGACGTTACCGAGGCATTGGCGGATTACGGCATACAGATGGCCGATGAGCTGGGCGATATATGCGGTTACATCTTCATGCAGAAATCCCCTTCCTGCGGTCTGGAGCGCGTCAAGGTCTACCGCGAAAACGGCGCTCCGGTCGATGGCGGTGGTCGCGGGATCTATGCGCAGGCCTTCTGCGAACGTCATCCCGATCTGCCCGTTGAGGAAGACGGCCGGCTCAACGATGCGGTGCTGCGCGAAAATTTCGTCACCCGCGTGTTTGCCTATGCCGCCTGGAAACAGCTGTTGAAGGAAGGCATCACCCGGCGCGCCCTGACCGAATTCCACTCGCGCTATAAATACCAGCTGATGGCCAACGATCCGGTGCAGTACAAGGCGCTGGGCAAGATGCTCGGCAGCATGGGCCGCACCGACCCGAACGAAATCGCGCCGTTGTACTTCAGCCAACTGATGGCGGCCTTGAAAAAGTGCGCCACGCGCAGTACGCACACCAACGTCCTGCAACACCTGTGCGGTTATTTGAAACAAACCATTACCAGCGAGGACAAGCAGGAAATCCAGCAGGTCATCGCCCAGTATCACCAGGGCATCGTGCCACTGATCGTGCCGCTGACGCTGCTCAAGCATCATTTTCGCCAACATCCGGACCCCTATGTGGCACTGCAGGTGTACATGCAGCCCCACCCGGAAAACCTCAGCCTGCGCAATGCGATTTGACTCATGAATGAAACAGACACAGACGTGCCGGGCGACTGGCTGCCGATCCGCGAGGTCGCACGACAGACAGGCGTCAACGCCGTCACCCTGCGCGCCTGGGAGCGGCGTTACGGACTGATTGTCCCGCACCGCACCGCCAAAGGTCATCGGCTGTATTCGGACGAGCATGTGCAGCGCGTCATGAAGATTCTGACCTGGCTCAACCGTGGCGTGTCGGTCAGTCAGGTCAAGGGCCTGATCGATGACAATCGCCAGGACGCTCTGCCGCCGACCAACGACTGGGACGCATTGCGTCAGACCTTGCTGGTCGCGATCGGCGAGCTGGCCGAACGCCGGGTCGATGACGTGTTCAATCAGGCGATGTCGCTGTACCCGCCGCGCACACTGTGTGAACAGTTGCTGCTGCCGCTGCTGGCCGAACTGGAACGGCGCTGGCAAGGCAAGTTCGGCGCACAACTGGAGCGCACGTTTTTCTACTCCTGGCTGCGCAGCAAGTTCGGCGCGCGCATCTATCACAACAACCGTCAGCTCAATGGCAGCCCGTTGCTGCTGGTCAATCAGTCCGATCTGCCGCTGGAGCCGCATCTGTGGCTCGCGGCCTGGCTGGTGAGCAGCGCCGATTGCCCGGTCGAGGTGTTCGACTGGCCATTGCCGGTCGGCGAGCTGGCGCTGGCAGCCGAATACCTCAAGCCACGCGGCATATTGCTGTATTCCAGCAAGTCGCTGAACGTGACCCAGCTGCCACGATTGCTGGCCAATATCACCTGCCCTGTCGTGCTGGGCGGACCAACGGTGCAGATCCATAATGCCGAGTTGCTCGTACAGGCCAACGAGATATCTGGACTGACCCTTGCCCATGACGTACTCAGCGCTCAGATCGAGCTGGGCAAGCTCGGACTTATCTAAGGACTTCTCATGCAACTGATCTGGCTGCGCAGCGACCTGCGCGCTCAAGACAACACTGCCCTGACCGCCGCCATGGAGCGCGGTCCGACGCTGGCGGTCTACCTGCTCAGTCCCGCGCAGTGGCGCATCCATGACGATGCCGACTGCAAGGTCGACTTCTGGCTGCGCAACCTGGTCGAGCTCGAGAAAGCGCTGGGCGAGTTGAATGTTCCCTTGCTGATCCGCGAGGCGGACACCTGGGACCAGGCGCCTGAAGTGCTGGCAAAGCTGTGCACACAGTTCAAGGTCGAGGGCCTGCACCTCAATCAGGAATACGGCATCAACGAGACCCGTCGCGACCAGGCAGTGCAGAAGGCGATGGAAAAAGCCGGTGTGCACTTCAACAGCTATCTCGATCAGCTGTTATTCAAGCCCGGCAGCATCCTGACCAAGACCGGCAACTATTTTCAGGTATTCACCCAGTTCAAGAAGGTCTGCTACACCCGACTGCACGAGGCCATGCCGCACCCGGTGCGCACCCCGAAAGCGCAGCCGGCACAGTCGATAAAAAGCGATCCGATTCCCGATCAGGTCAAGGGCTTTGCCACGCCAGCGAAAGCGTTGCGTGACCTGTGGCCAGCCGGTGAGGCGGAAGCCAGAAGGCGCATGGACGCGTTCGCCGACGAGCAGATCAGCTACTACAAGGACGAACGAGATTTTCCGGCCAAGCCCGGCACCAGCCAGCTGTCGGCCTATCTGGCGGCCGGGGTGATTTCGCCGCGCCAGTGCCTGCACGCGGCCCTGGCCAGCAATCAGGGCGAGTTCGAGACCGGCAACGTGGGCACCGTGACCTGGATCAACGAGCTATTATGGCGAGAGTTCTATAAACACACGCTGGTCGGCTACCCGCGCGTCTCGCGTCATCGCGCCTTTCGCCCGGAAACCGAGGCGTTGAAGTGGCGCGATGCCCCCGAAGAGCTGCGCGCCTGGCAAGAAGCGCGCACCGGGCTGCCGATCATTGACGCAGCGATGCGCCAGTTGCTGGAAACCGGATGGATGCACAATCGGCTAAGGATGGTCGTTGCGATGTTTCTCACCAAAAACCTGCTGATCGACTGGCGCGAGGGCGAGCGCTTTTTCATGCGCCACCTGATCGATGGCGACCTGGCGTCGAACAATGGTGGCTGGCAGTGGAGCTCGTCCACCGGCACCGACTCGGCGCCCTACTTCCGTATTTTCAATCCGTTGTCGCAGTCGGAACGCTTCGACCCCGAAGGCGTTTTCATCAAACGCTGGCTGCCGGAACTGGCGGATCTGAATAAGAAGCAGATTCATGACCCGTCGTTAATCGGTGACCTGTTTGGCGCGGCTGACTACCCGAAACCCATCGTCGACCTGAGCAAAAGCCGCGCCCGCGCCCTGGCAGCGTTCAAGGCCCTACCGGCTCGACAGCCGGCCGCAGGAGTCGAACATGGCTGATTTCCTGCATCGCTTCGCCGAAGGTTTTGCCGCGCTGAACAAGGACAACCTTGACCAGGTTGCCGAGCTGTACAGCGAAGACGTGTCGTTCAGCGACCCGATGCACGATATCCACGGCCTTGCCGCCATGCGCCGCTATTTCGGCGAACTGTACGCCAACGTCCAGGACCTGCACTTCGACTTCCACGCCTTCGACGAGGTGCGCCCCGGCGAGGGCTATCTGGTCTGGACCATGAGTTATTCGCATCCGCGTCTAGCCGCCGGCCGGACAATTCAGGTAGAAGGCTGTTCGCACCTGAAGTGGCGCGACAAGGTTTATCGGCACCGGGACTACTTCGATGCCGGTGCATTGCTCTACGAACATCTGCCCATCATGGGTCGGGTCATCCATTGGTTGAAGAAGAGGTTGGGATGAGCACTCCTGTTGCACGACGCATCTGGTTGACCGGGGCAAGCAGCGGCATTGGCCTGGCGCTGGCCAAAGAACTGCTCAACGCCGGTCATCGGCTCGCGCTGACCGCCCGCACGCTTGAGCCATTGCAAAACCTCGCGAACGTTTATCCCACGCAGGTGCTGCTGGTGACCGGTGACATCACCGACCCCGAGCAAGTCAAGGCGATTGCCGGCGATATCGCGCAGCAATGGGGAGCCCTGGACACCGCCATCTTCAACGCGGGCACCTGCGAATACATCGATGCCCGGCAGTTTGAAGCGGCCATGGTCGAACGTGTGGTGCGCACCAACCTGCTGGCCAGCAGTTACTGCATCGAGCACGCGTTGCCGCTGTTGCGCAAAGGTCATCAGCCGCATCTGGTCGGCGTCGCCAGTGCGGTGACCTACCTGGCGCTGCCCCGCGCCGAGGCCTACGGCGCGTCGAAGGCCGGCCTGCGTTATCTACTAGAAGCCCTGCGTCTGGATCTGGCCAGCGAAAACATCGACGTGACGGTGGTCAGCCCTGGATTCGTCGACACGCCGCTGACGCAGAAAAACGATTTCCCCATGCCGATGCGCTGGCCGGTCGAGAAGGCCGCCAAACATATCGCCAGCAAACTGGGGCGCAACAAACGCCCCTTGGATATCGCCTTTCCGGCGTTGTTCATCTTCAGCATGAGCTTGCTGGCCCTGCTCCCGGCACGCGCCCGACTGGCCCTCGGCAAACGCATGGCGCGCAACGAATCGTCGAATAAGGACGCGCAATGAAGATCGCAGTCATTGGCAGCGGGATCGCTGGCCTGACCAGTGCCTACCTGCTCAACCGCGCGCATGAGGTGACCGTGTTCGAGTCTTCGGACTGGATCGGCGGGCACACTCACACGGTGGACGTGCAGGTCGAGGGCCGCGCCTACGCCATTGACACCGGTTTCATTGTCTTCAACGACTGGACCTACCCCAATTTCATTCGCCTGCTAAGCCAGCTGGGTGTCGGCTTCAAGCCCGCCGAAATGAGCTTTTCGGTGCATGATCCGCGCACCGGCGTGGAATATAACGGCAACAACCTCAACAGCCTGTTCGCCCAGCGCAGCAATCTGCTGTCGCCACGGTTCTGGGGCATGCTGCGCGATATCCTGCGTTTCAATCGCCAATCGGTCGATGATCTGGAAAACCAGCGCATCGCAGCGGACACCACGCTGGGCGAATACCTGAAGACCGGCGGTTATGGCCAGCGCTTCATCGATCATTACATCGTGCCTATGGGCGCGGCGATCTGGTCGATGTCGCTGGCCGACATGCTCGGCTTCCCGTTGCAGTTCTTCGTGCGTTTTTTCAAGAATCACGGTCTGCTCTCGGTCACCCACCGCCCGCAATGGTGCGTGATTCAGGGCGGCTCCAGAAGTTATGTGGAACCGCTGACAGCCTCGTTCCGCGAGCGCATTCGTCTGTCGTGCCCGGTCACACGTGTCGAGCGTGACAGCGAAGGTGTGACGCTGCACAGCGCCATGGGCAGCGAACGTTTCGACAAGGTGGTGTTTGCCTGCCACAGCGATCAGGCCCTGGCCCTGCTGGCGCAGCCATCGAGTGCCGAGCAGTCGATTCTCGGCGCCCTGCGCTATGCCGAAAACGATGTGGTACTGCATACCGACACGCGACTGCTGCCCGAGCGCAAACTGGCCTGGGCGAGCTGGAACTACCGCTTGGGCGGCGGCGAACAGCAGTCGGCCGCCGTTACCTATGACATGAACATTCTGCAAGGGATCGAGAGCGACACGACGTTCTGCGTCAGCCTCAACCAGACTGTCGCCATCGACCCGGCCAAAATCCTTGGCCGCTACCGCTATGCCCATCCGCAGTACAGCCTCGGTGCGATCGCTGCACAGGCGCGCTGGGAGGAAATCAATGGGGTCGATCACACCTGGTACTGCGGCGCTTACTGGGCCAACGGTTTTCACGAAGACGGCGTGGTCAGCGGCCTGCGTGTCGCCCAGGCCTTTGGTGAAACGCTGTGAACAGCGCCCTCTACAGTGGCTGGATCAGCCACCGGCGGTTTGCACCGCGCGCCCATGAGTTCACCTATCGGATAGGCCTGCTCTATCTGGATCTGGATGAGCAGGACAGCGTGCTGGGGCTTTCCCCACTGGCAGGTCGGGGGCGTTTTGCGCCGTTCTCGTTTCGTGAGCGAGACTATCTGCCAGAGCTGACCGGGCAAGGGCTGACGCTCATCCAGGCGGTCCGCGAGCGGGTCGGCAAAGCGTTGGGCCGCATTCCGTCGGGTCGCGTCTGCCTGCTGACCCAGGCACGCAGTTGGGGCCTGTCGTTCAACCCGGTGAGTTTTTTCTACTGCCATGAGGCCGACGGCACACTGGCCGGCATTCTGTGTGAAGTCACCAATACCCCGTGGGGCGAGCGCTACAGCTACGTGCTGCCCGCCACCGGTGAAGGCCATCAGCATTTTGCCGTGGCAAAGGCCTTTCATGTTTCCCCGTTCCTGCCACGTGATCTCGAATACCGCATGAGCTTCAGCCAGCCCGCCGAACGGATCGGTGTACACATGGCTGACTGGCAAGGCGAGCTGAAGATGTTCGACGCCACGCTCAATCTGACCCGCCAGAATCTGAACCGCAAGACGCTGCACCGCTATCTGATCGCTTATCCATGGATGACCGCGAAAACCTGTCTGGCCATTTATTGGCAGGCCATGCGCCTGCTGGTCAAACGCATACCCATCTTTTCCCATCAGGCCGCTGACGGCGAGTACCGTGCTGCCGCCGCGCAATCCAAGGACTCACTCCATGAAAAGCAGTAGCAGTAGTTTTTCTGCCAATCTGGGCACCAATGGTTTGACTGCCAACCTCTTGCGTCGAGGCGTGCTGAGGCAACTCGCAGGACTGCGTAACGGCCAGTTGGTAGTAATCGAACGGGGTGAGCGCCATGTGTTCGGCAAGAACGGCGCACTGATTCAGGCTGAAATCCACATTCTCGATTCGGCAGCCTGGGGCATGGTCGCCAGCAACGGTTCCATCGGTGCGGGTGAGGCCTTCATTCATGGCTACTGGACGACACCAGACCTGACGGCGGTGGTCCGGGTGTTTGTCAGCAATCTGGATGTGCTGGATGCGATGGAGGGCGGAATGGCACGCCTGACCCGCCCGCTGATTCATGCGCTGCACTGGCTCAACCGCAACACGCGCGAAGGCTCGCAGAAAAACATCGCGGCCCACTACGACCTGGGCAACACCCTGTTCGAGCAGTTTCTCGACCCGACGATGATGTATTCGGCCGCGCAGTTCCTCAGCGAAGACGACACGCTGGAACAGGCGCAGTTGAACAAGCTTGAGCGTATCTGCCAGAAACTTGCCTTGAAACCCACCGATCACCTGCTGGAAATCGGCACCGGCTGGGGCAGCATGGCTATTTACGCTGCGCAGCACTACGGCTGCCAGGTGACCACCACGACCCTGTCCAAAGAACAGTTCGCCTACACCGAGCGACGGCTGATCGAACTGGGCCTGCAGGATCGCGTGACGCTGCTGCTGACCGACTACCGTGACCTGACCGGTGAGTATGACAAGCTGGTGTCCATCGAGATGATCGAAGCGGTCGGCCATCGCTTTCTGCCCACGTACTTCAAGCAATGCGCGGACCTGCTGAAAAGCAACGGCATGATGCTGTTGCAGGCGATCACCATCCGCGAGCAGCGTTACGCACAGGCCAAACGCAATGTGGACTTCATCCAGCGTTACATTTTCCCCGGTGGCGCCCTGCCCTCGGTGGCGAAGATGCTCGACATCGTCGGCAGCGATACCGACATGAACCTGCTGCACATGGAAGATTTCGGCTTGCACTACGCACGCACCCTGCGCCTGTGGCACGACAACTTCAAAAACGCTCACGGCAAACTCGCTGAGCTGGGTTACGACGAGCATTTCCTGCGCCTGTGGGAGTTTTACCTGTGCTACTGCGAAGGCGGCTTCCTGGAGCGGACCATTGGCACCGCGCAACTGCTGCTCGCCAAGCCCGAAGCGCTGCGCGAACCCTTGCTTGGGCGCTTCAATGCTTAAATCCATCGCCAATGCGCTGTTGTTTCAGATCGGCTGGTTCGCCTGCGTACTGGGCGGCAACAGCTTCTGGCTACTGATCGCCATCGGCGTTCTGGCGGTGCATTTTATGTGGATCAGCTCATGGGCAGCCGAAGGCCGGCTGATTCTGACCGTGACCTTGATCGGTATCGTGCTGGACAGTGCCTTGATGACACTCGGCGTTTTTGATTTCGGCACGGGCGGCTATCTCTTGCCGCTGTGGCTGGCGCTGTTGTGGGCGGTGCTGGGCACCACGCTCAATCATTGCCTGGCCTGGACGGCGAAGCCACTATGGCGCGCAGTCGTGCTGGGCGCTATTGGCGGCCCGATGTCGTACTATGCCGGCTCGCAACTCGCACAGGTCCATCTTCCCCTTGGAGTGTGGCCAGGCATGCTGGTGCTGGGCCTGGTCTGGGCGGGTGTATTTCCCCTGCTGCAATGGCTGGCAGCCCGCGCCGCCAGACACTCGGGAGAACCGCTCTGAACGCTACACTCATTCCGCTCGCAGAGATCCACGGCGAAGAACCCGCAGTCACGTGTTCGACCTGCGCAGCCTGCTGCTGCCAACTGGAAGTGATGCTGATCACCGATACGGGCGTGCCTGAGCGTTACATCGATACCGATGAGTGGGGTGGCGAGGTCATGTTGCGTCTGGATGACGGCTGGTGCGCTGCGCTGGATCGCAACACGATGATGTGTACGATCTACGAGAAACGCCCGTTGATCTGTCGTGAATTCGAAGCGGGTGCGGAAGATTGCCTGAATGAACGCAAAGGGATTGCGACGGCTTATCTTTGATCAGTGTTGCCTGGTTGATAACTATCGTTCCCACGCTCCGCGTGGTAATGCATTTCGTGACGCTCCGCGTCACACGGCGGTTCTTCGACATCAGGTGAATTGGTGCCCGACTCAGGTCACCTTTTCGCCCCTCGGCGAGTTACTTTGATAAGGCCAAAGTAACCAAAGCCTNCGCCGCAACGGGCCATCCTTGGCCCGGTGCGGCTTGCTCGGCGTTCTGCCTCGCATCCCCCGGATCAGCGCCAGAACTCAGCCGTCACTAACGTCGCACTCTGCGTTGTCAGTGCCATCGCGATAAAAAAGCATTTTATGCGCAATGGCTTTGGGCAGGGCATTACGTTGTGCTGTAGCGAAGCGTTGGCACGAATGCCAGTCAAATCAGAACGGCATCTTGTAGTGCAGTGCGTAGCTTTCTATACCGTCGTTCGGCTCTTTGATGCCGGCGTTGGAGTAGTGGGTCGCACGGATACCGACTTCATGCCCGCCCGCGAAGCGCAGACCAAAACCGATACGGTCTTCGAAGTTGAAGGCAGAACCGAACTTGCGGTCTTCAACCTGGGTGTTGGAGAACACCGAGACGCCGATACCGGCTTCTACGTATGGCTTAACGTTGCCGTTGCCGAATTCGTAGACCAGAACCGGGGAGAACGACAAGCTGTGGTTATCCTTGTAGTCCTTGCCATCCCAATAGGTGTAAGCGCCATCCCAGTAGCCGGTCAAACGGCCGATGTCGCTTTGCAGCCAGGTTTTATCCCAATCGAACTGCACGCCCAGACGATAAGTCATGGTCGACTCGCCGGTCTGACCGACCGAAAACTCAACACCATCAGCCTGCGCGATTGAAGCTTGCCCTGCCAAAGCGGCCGCAATCACGGCCAGGCAAAAGAGTCTCTTCATGAGAAACGTCCTAAATATATTAAATTGTACGAAAAGTGTTGGAATTCATCAGCCGCTTTTATAGAAGCCGCGGAGGCGACGTTAGTTCACCCCAAAAGCGCCTTTTTTCACGTTTTTTTTACAAACGGAAGCTTCTCACATCGCCGACGTTTTGCGACAAAAAAGGTAGGATTTTTCTGAAATTGTCCGGTATGTCACTAGACCAATACACAGTGTCGCGTGCGACACCACTGGCAAGCAGGCCGGACCGTGCCAAAAGACGCTGCAGCTGTCGCGCCACTGCGGCTCCGGTGTCGATCAGGGTGACCGATTCGGGGAGCATTTCGCGCAGCAATGGCTTGAGGAACGGGTAGTGCGTGCAGCCCAGAATGATCGTGTCGCAGCGCGCTGCCAGTAGCGGCTCTACATAGTGCTGCAGCAACTGACGGATTTGCGGGCTGACCAGATCGCCGGTTTCGATCAGTTCGACCAGCCCGGGGCACGGCTGGGTCACGACCCGCACATCATTGGCAAAACGGTCCAGCAAGGCCGCAAAGCGGGCGCTTTGTAGCGTTCCGGTGGTCGCCAGCACACCGACGACACCGCTGCGGGTCGCCTCGGCAGCCGGTTTGACCGCTGGCTCCATGCCGACAATCGGCCAGTCCGGGTAGCGCTGACGTATGTGCGACACACCTGCTGCCGTGGCCGTGTTGCAGGCGACGACCAGCGCCTTGGCGCCCTGCTCGCGGAAAAAACCGGCAATCGTCAGGCACCGCTCGATGATGAATTCGGGAGTCTTTTCGCCGTAGGGAATGTGCCCGCAGTCCGCCATATACAGCAGCGACTCGCTGGGCAGCAGCTGACGGACTTCATTGAGCACTGACAGACCGCCGACCCCGGAATCAAAGATTCCGACCGGCGCATCGCTGCCATGGCTCATATGAACGTCAAGCATGCTCGCCCTGCACGCTGGCCGGACCACAGACGCTGCACGCCGGGTCTCGCTTGACCTTCAGTTCACGAAAACGCGTGCTCAAGGCGTCGATCAATAACAGTCGACCAACCATGGGTTCGCCAAAACCGGCCAGCAGCTTCAATGCTTCCAGCGCCTGCAGGCTGCCAACCAGACCGACCAGCGGCCCGATGACACCCGCCTCGCTGCAGGTCAGCTCGGCTTCGCTGCCATGCCCGTACAGACAATGGTAACAAGGGCTGTCCGCACGACGCGGATCGAACACCGACAACTGCCCTTCGAGCCGGATCGCCGCTCCGCTGACCAACGGCTTGCCGGCGGCGACACAGGCGGCATTGACCGCTTCGCGGGTGGCGAAATTATCCGAGCAATCCAGCACCAGATCGACAGCCTGCACCGCCGCGTCCAGTGAGTCGGTATCCAGCGCTGCGCGATGAGCGACAAGGGTGATCTCGGGATTGATCGCGCTGAGCCGGGCGATGGCCGAATTCACCTTGGCCTGCCCGATGCTCTGAGTGTCGTGGATGATCTGGCGTTGCAGGTTGGTCAGGTCGACGTGATCGAAATCCGCCAGATGCAGCTCACCAACCCCTGCGGCGGCCAGATACAGGGCCACCGGCGAGCCAAGCCCGCCGACGCCCACGATCAGCGCACGACTTTGCTTGAGTCTTAGCTGGCCGTCGATATCGACGTGTTGCAGCAGAATCTGGCGACTATAGCGCAGCAGCTCCTGGTCACTCAGCACGGCTTGCATCCGAACGTGATGCGCTCATGCTCGCCCAGATCACGGCGCGTCTGAATACGCTCGAAGCCCTCGCGAATCAGCAGTTCACGCACCGCAGGCCCCTGATCGTAGCCGTGTTCCAGCAGCAGCCAGCCATCCGCGTTGAGGTGTGCAGGCGCCTGTTCGATGATCGTGCGCAAGTCATCCAGCCCGTCGGAACCGGCCACCAGCGCACTGCTCGGCTCAAAACGCACGTCACCAGCCGACAGATGCGGATCGGCGTCGGAGATGTACGGCGGATTGCTGATGATCAGGTCGAACTGTCGACCTTGCAGGCCACTGAACCAGTGACTTTCGAAGACTTCAGCGTTATTCAGTTGCAAGCGCTGCCGGTTGCGTTCGGCCAGGGCGACGGCCTCTGGCACACGGTCAACCGCGGTGACCTTCCATTGCTGGCGTTCGTTGGCCAGCGCCAGCGCAATCGCGCCGGTGCCGGTGCCGAGGTCCAGCACCTGAGCGGGTGCGAAGGCAGGCACCAGTTCCAGAGCGGCCTCGACCAGCATTTCGGTCTCGGGACGCGGGATCAACGTGTGCGGCGCGACTTCCAGATCAAGCTTCCAGAAGCCCTGCTGGCCGAGAATGTAAGCGACCGGCTCGCCCTTGCGGCGGCGCTCCATGTAACCGGCGAATGCCACCGCGGCTTCGGTGCTGACGATGCGCTCGGGCCAGGTGTGCAGAAAACTGCGCGGTTTGCCCAGCGCTGCCGCGAGCAGCAACTCGGCATCAAGGCGTGCAGTCGGTGAATCGGGAAGCTCGGCGCTTCTGAGTACACTTGCGATGATGGTCATTTACTCACCCAGTGCCGCAAGTTGATCAGCCTGATATTCAGCGAGTAGCGGCTCTATCACTGCATCGACCCCGCCCGCCAGAACTTCATCCAGCGAATACAAAGTCAGGTTCACGCGGTGATCCGTCACTCGCCCCTGAGGGAAATTATACGTACGTATGCGCTCGGAACGATCGCCCGAGCCTACCAGCAGCTTGCGTTCGCTGGCGATGGCATTGGCCGCCGCGCTGGTCTGCTGATCATTCAGTTTGGCAGATAGCCAGGACATTGCCCGGGCTCTGTTCTTGTGCTGCGAACGCTCTTCCTGACACTCGACGACAATACCCGACGGCAAGTGGGTAATGCGGATCGCCGAGTCGGTCTTGTTGACGTGCTGACCACCGGCACCCGAAGAACGATAGGTGTCGACCCGCAGGTCGGCAGGGTTGATCTCGATCGCCTGCTGCTCGTCAGGCTCCGGCAACACCGCCACCGTACAGGCAGAGGTATGAATACGGCCCTGGGATTCGGTCTCCGGCACACGCTGCACACGGTGCGCGCCGGACTCGAATTTCAGCTTGCCATAGACGCTGTCACCCTCGACACGCGCGATGACTTCCTTATAGCCGCCATGCTCGCCTTCGTTTTCGGACAGAATCTCGACCCGCCAGCCACGCCGCTCGGCGTAACGCGAATACATGCGGAACAGGTCGCCGGAGAAGATCGCCGCTTCATCGCCGCCGGTGCCCGCGCGGATTTCCAGAAACACGTTACGACCGTCGTTCGGGTCCTTGGGCAACAGCATGCGCTGCAATTGCGCTTCCAGCTCGACCAGTTGCTGCTTGGTTTCGCGAACTTCCTCGACGGCCATTTCACGCATGTCCGGATCGCTGTCCTTGAGCAGCGCCTGTGCGCCCTCCAGGTCACCCTGCACCCTGAGCAACTGCGCGTAGAGCGCAACGACCGGCTCCACTTCAGCGTATTCACGGGAATAGGCGCGAAAGCGTGTCTGATCGCTGATGACTTCCGCGTCGCCGAGCAGCGCGGTCAGTTCCTCGAAACGGTCGCTGAGCACATCCAGCTTATTGAGCAGTGAAGCTTTCATTGCGGGGTTTTATCCGTCGAGCCCTCACCGAGGGCAAATAGTTCCTGGGCCATGGCCAGCGCATCGACGCGACCTTCGGCAGACAGCTTCTTGAGCTGCACGCTCGGTGCATGCAGCAATTTGTTGGTCAGGCCACGCGCCAGCTGGATCAGTACGTCCTCGGCATTGCTGCCGTTGGCCAGCATACGTTGCGCCTTGCTCAGCTCTTCGTCACGCAGCCGTTCGCTTTGTTGACGATAGGCACGCAGCACATCGACTGCGGCCAGTTCGCGCAGGCGCGACATGAAGTCCTCGGCACCCACGCTGACCAGTTGCTCGGCGGCCAGCGCCGCGCCCTGACGGCTCTTGAGGTTCTCTGCCACCACTTCATGCAGGTCATCAACGCTGTACAGGTAAACATCGTCCAGCTCGCCGACTTCAGGCTCGATATCCCGCGGTACGGCGATATCGACCATGAAAATCGGTTTGTGCTTGCGCAGCTTCAGCGCACTTTCCACGGCGCCCTTGCCCAGAATCGGCAACTGACTGGCCGTCGAGCTGATCACGATGTCGCTGTTGACCAGTTCCGCCGGGATGTCCGACAGCAGCACCGCGTGCGCGCCGAACTCGGCGGCGAGCATGCTGGCGCGTTCCAGCGTACGGTTGGCGACCACGATACGCTTGACGCCCAGATCATGCAGATGCCGGGCGACCAGCGTAATGGTCTCGCCTGCACCGATCAACAAGGCCTGGCTGCGTTGCAGGTCACTGAAAATCTGTTTCGCCAGGCTGACTGCGGCAAAGGCCACAGAGACCGGGTTCTCGCCGATGGCGGTGTCGGTGCGCACCTGTTTGGCGGCGCTGAACGTCGCCTGGAACAGTCGACCGAGCAATGGCCCGACCGTGCCGGCTTCGCGGGCAACCGCGTACGCGGACTTCATCTGGCCGAGAATCTGCGGCTCGCCGAGCACCAGCGAATCGAGCCCCGAGGCGACACGCATCATGTGCCGCACGGCAGCGTCATCTTCGTGCACGTAAGCACTGGCACGCAGTTCTTCAAGACTGAGGTGATGATAATCGGCGAGCCAGGCAAGAATACTGTCCGCGCCGAGGTGCTCGTGTTCGATGTACAACTCGCTGCGGTTGCAGGTCGAGAGGATCGCAGCCTCTCGGCTTTCCGTCAGTTGGCAGAGCTGCTGCAATGCCTCGACCAGCTGTTCCGGGGTAAATGCCACACGCTCGCGAACGTCGACCGAGGCGGTCTTATGGTTGATACCGAGTGCAAGGAAGGCCATTCAGGGTCGCAGGTGGTGACGTGAAGCCGGTAATTGTCCTACTTCGATAAGCTCAGAACAACCACCACATATTATTGTCCCACTACAATCGCTCGTCGCAGACCGTGCTTTCGGGTCCGCGACACTGCAAACACACGCATTGCATCAGTTTTTCCGACGGCTGTGGGTTTTGCCAACAGCCTTGTGTCATGATGCTCACACCGCAGGTAAGCCGCCCTTCTTATATATGAATAGATCCTCCGCGTTGTTCCTTGCTCTCGCCTTTCTGGGCGGCTGTCAGTCCATGACTCCCGCCTCGTCACAGCCTGTGCCCGCTCAAAAGGACGCCCCGCCCGCGCCTGAAGCCAAGCCGCAGGTCTATGGCTCGTTCACTCAGGACACCCTGGTCAGCCTGTTGAGTGCGGAGCTGGCTGGCCAGCGCAACCGCTTCGACATCGCCCTGGACAACTACGTGACCCAGGCGATCAAGACCCAGGACCCAGGAGTCTCGGAGCGCGCTTATCAGATTGCCGAGTACATGGGTGCCGATCAGTCGGCGCTGGATACCGCATTGATCTGGGCGAGGAACGCGCCAGGCAATCTTGAAGCGCAACGCGCCGCCGCCATTCAACTGGCGCGCGCCGGGCGTTACGACGATTCGCTGGTGTACATGGAAAGAGTCCTGCAAGGCCAGGGCGACACGCACTTCGATTTCCTGGCCCTGTCGGCGGCCGAAACAGATCCGGACACCCGCAATGGTCTGCTCAAGAGCTTTGACCGATTGCTGGGCAAATACCCGAACAACGGTCAGCTGATTTTCGGCAAGGCGCTGTTGCTGCAACAGAACGGCGATTCCGAACAGTCGCTGAAACTGCTTGAGGACAATCCGCCTAAAGAAGGTGAAATCGCGCCGATTCTGCTGCACGCCCGTCTGCTGCAAAGCATGAACCGAGGCAAGGAAGCGGTGCCCCTGCTGGAAAAAAGCATCAAGAAATACCCCGACGACAAGCGCCTGCGCCTGACCTATGCGCGCATGCTTGTCGAGCAAAACCGCATGGAAGACGCGAAAGTGCAGTTTGCCGCACTCTTGCAGCAGTATCCGGATGACGACGAGCTGCGCTTCTCGCTGGCCCTGGTGTGCCTTGAAGCCAAGGCCTGGGACGAAGCGGCGGGCTATCTGGAAGAACTGATCGCCCGTGGCGCGCATGTCGATTCAGCGCACTTGAATCTGGGCCGCATCCACGAAGAGCGCGATGACCCGCAAAGCGCGCTCAACGAATACGCTCAGGTAGGCCCCGGCCCGGACTTCCTGGCGGCGCAATTGCGCCAGGCCGATATTCTGGTCAGCAACGGCAACGGTGCCGAAGCCGCCAAACGGCTGTCCGAAGCCCGCGCCGAAGAGCCCGATTATGCCGTGCAGCTGTACCTGATCGAAGCCGAAACCCTGACCAGCAATGATCAACTGGATCGTGGCTGGCAGGTATTGAATCAGGCGCTCAAGCAATACCCGGATGACGCCAACCTGCTGTACACCCGCGCCATGCTGGCTGAAAAACGCAATGATCTGGCGCAGATGGAAAAAGACCTGCGGACCATCATCAAGCGCGAACCGGAAAACGCCATGGCGCTGAATGCGCTGGGCTACACCCTTTCCGATCGGACCACGCGTTATAGCGAAGCCCGCGAACTGATCGAAAAAGCCCACCAGATCAGCCCTGACGATCCGGCAGTGCTCGACAGCCTTGGCTGGGTGAACTACCGCCTGGGCAATCTGGACGATGCCGAGCGCTACCTGCGTCAGGCCCTCGAGCGCTTTCCCGACCACGAAGTCGCCGCTCACCTGGGCGAAGTACTCTGGGCCAAGGGCGAGCAGCGCGAAGCCAAAAAAGTCTGGGCCAAGGCCCTGGAACAACAACCCGACAGCACCGTCCTGCGCAGCACACTGCGACGCTTGACCGGATCAGAGACCCTTTGACGTTATGTTTTTGCGCCATGTAATCGTATTCAGCCTCATCGCCCTGCTCACCGGCTGCGCCGGCCTCACCTCTCGCGAAGCCGTTCAGGGCAAGGGTGACCCCGCGCAATGGCGCGAGCACAAACAGCAACTGAGCAGCCTCGATGGCTGGCAGATCAACGGTAAAGTCGGTATCCGCGCGCCGAAAGACTCCGGCAGCGGCACCCTGTTCTGGCTGCAACGCCAGGATTACTACGATATCCGCCTGTCCGGCCCGCTCGGCCGTGGTGCAGCGCGGCTGACCGGCAGGCCCGGCGCCGTGGTGCTCGAAGTCGCCAATCAGGGCCGCTACGAAGCCACCTCGCCAGAATCACTGCTGCAGGATCAACTGGGCTGGAAGCTGCCCGTGTCCCACCTCGTATGGTGGGTACGCGGTCTGCCGGCACCGGACAGCAAAAGCAACTTGACACTTGATGGCGACAGCCGGCTGGCCAGCCTTGAACAGGATGGCTGGCAGGTGGAATACCTCAGTTACGTCGAGCAGAACGGTTATTGGCTGCCAGAGCGCGTCAAGCTGCACGGGCAGGACCTGGATGTCACGCTGGTCATCAAGGACTGGCAGCCTCGCAAACTGGGGCAATGACCATGAGCACGCCACAACTGGTTTTGCCTGCCCCGGCAAAACTCAATCTCATGCTGCACATTCTGGGACGTCGCCCTGACGGCTATCACGAACTGCAGACGCTGTTTCAGTTTCTCGATTACGGCGACGAACTGGGCTTTACCGTTCGCGAAGATGGCGAGATTCGCCTGCAGACCGATGTTCCCGGCGTCCCGCATGACAGCAACCTGATCGTCAAAGCTGCCCGAGCCCTGCAAAAACAGTCCGGTTGCACACTGGGCATGGATATCTGGCTGGAAAAACGCCTGCCCATGGGTGGCGGTATCGGCGGCGGCAGCTCGGATGCAGCGACCACCCTGCTGGCCCTGAATCATTTGTGGCAGCTCGGTTGGGATGAGGATCGTCTGGCGCAACTGGGGCTGACGCTGGGCGCCGATGTACCGGTTTTTGTGCGTGGCCATGCCGCTTTTGCTGAGGGCGTCGGCGAAATTCTCACCCCGGTGGACCCGGAAGAACCGTGGTATTTGGTGCTCGTTCCGCAAGTCGCTGTAAGTACAGCAGAAATTTTTTCAGATCCGTTGTTGACACGCGACACGCCGCCCATTAAAGTGCGCCCCGTTCCCAAGGGAAACAGTCGAAATGACTGTAAGGCGGTTGTAGAGAGGCGTTACCCAGAAGTACGTAACGCTTTGAATTTGTTAGGTAAATTTACCGAAGCAAAATTAACCGGAACTGGAAGTTGTGTGTTTGGGGCCTTCCCAAACAAAGCTGAAGCTGATAAAGTCTCGGCCCTTCTTACAGAGACCCTTACGGGGTTCGTAGCGAAAGGAAGCAACATCTCGATGTTGCATCGTAAGCTGCAAATTCTGTAGCAGGAATTGAGTGCCAGGCACTCGATTGATTCAATACAGGGGCGTCGCCAAGCGGTAAGGCAGCAGGTTTTGATCCTGCCATGCGTTGGTTCGAATCCAGCCGCCCCTGCCATTTTCTATACTCATCCAGGTTACCCTCAGCCTCTAGGTACTGCGCGTGTCCAAGATGATGGTCTTTACGGGGAATGCCAACCCCGATCTCGCTCGGCGTGTAGTACGTCAGCTGCATATCCCACTGGGTGATGTTTCTGTTGGAAAATTTTCCGACGGTGAAATCAGCACTGAGATTAATGAAAACGTCCGCGGTAAAGACGTCTTTATCATTCAGCCGACCTGCGCACCCACGAACGACAACCTGATGGAACTCGTCGTGATGGCTGATGCCTTCCGTCGCTCCTCAGCGTCCCGAATCACTGCTGTGATTCCCTACTTTGGTTATGCCCGCCAGGATCGCCGTCCGCGCTCCGCACGTGTTGCAATCAGCGCAAAAGTTGTCGCTGACATGCTGACCGTGGTGGGAATCGATCGTGTACTCACGGTTGATCTTCATGCTGACCAGATTCAGGGCTTCTTCGACATTCCGGTAGATAACATCTACGGCTCCCCCGTTCTGGTGGATGACATCGAAGATCAGCGCTTTGAAAACCTGATGATCGTTTCCCCGGATATCGGCGGTGTCGTGCGTGCACGTGCTGTCGCCAAATCCCTGGGTGTCGATCTCGGGATCATCGACAAACGCCGTGAGAAAGCCAATCACTCCGAAGTGATGCATATCATTGGTGATGTCGAAGGGCGTACCTGCATTCTGGTTGATGACATGGTCGATACCGCCGGCACGCTGTGCCACGCGGCCAAGGCCCTGAAAGAGCATGGTGCTGCCAAGGTCTTCGCCTACTGCACACACCCTGTGCTGTCGGGTCGGGCGATCGAAAACATTGAAAATTCCGTGCTGGACGAACTGGTGGTGACCAACACCATCCCGTTGTCCGCCGCCGCTCAAGCCTGTGGCCGTATCCGTCAACTGGATATTGCCCCGGTAGTCGCCGAAGCGGTTCGCCGCATCAGCAACGAAGAATCGATCAGCGCGATGTTCCGTTAACTGACATCACGCAGACNCCTGACATCCGGTCAGGGCGGGGCTTTTTTGCCCATACCATCCGAGCGCTGGTCGCAAACGCAACGGTGGATGTGGTTAATTTGGAGATACAACATGAACGAATTTACCCTGAATGCAGAACAGCGTTCCGACCTGGGGAAAGGTGCGAGCCGCCGCCTGCGTCGTCTCGCTAGCCTGGTTCCAGCTGTCGTCTACGGTGGCGACAAAGCCCCCGAGTCCATCAGCATGCTGGCCAAGGAAGTTGCCAAACTGCTGGAAAACGATGCGGCCTACAGCCACATCATCGAGCTGAACGTTGGTGGCAAGAAGCAAAACGTCATCATCAAGGCGCTGCAACGTCACCCGGCCAAAGGCCACGTGATGCACGCTGACTTCGTGCGCGTTATTGCCGGCCAGAAACTGACCGCAATCGTGCCGATCCACTTCCTGAACGAAGAAGCTCCGGTCAAGAAAGGCGGCGAGATCTCGCACACTACCACTGAACTGGAAGTGACCTGCCTGCCGAAAGACCTGCCAGAGTTCATCGAAGTTGATCTGGGCACGCTGGAAGTAGGTGACAACGTTCACCTGTCCGAACTGAAAGCCCCTAAAGGCGTTGAGTTCGTCGCTTTGGCACACGGTACTGACCTGGCAATCGCCAACGTCCACGCACCGCGTATCGTCAAAGACGAAGAAGAAGGTGAAGCTGAAGAAGGCGCTGCCGAGTAATTCATTACTTGGTAACGTCGGAGTTGCTCAGGAGACATCGCGAGCGATAGCAGGCAAAGCGGGCGAGATCGCTGAGTTTACATCATGGTAAATGAGCAGTTTTCGTCCACATTGCCGCTGTCGTCAGCGGTTCAACCCTCAACTCCAAAGGAAGAGCCCCTGTCGTGACCGCCATACAACTGATCGTGGGCCTGGGAAATCCAGGCGCCGAATACGAACAGACCCGGCATAACGCAGGGGCTTTTTTTGTTGAGCGTATTGCTGCGGCGCAACGAGTCAATCTCGTTCCCGAGCGCAAATTCTTTGGCCTGACCGGGCGCTTCACGCACCAGGGTCAGGATGTTCGTCTGCTGATTCCCACCACTTACATGAACCGCAGCGGCCAGGCTGTCGCGGCACTCGCCGGCTTTTATCGCATCCCGGTCGAGTCGATTCTGGTGGCGCATGACGAGCTTGACCTGCCTCCAGGCGTCGCCAAACTCAAAGTAGGCGGCGGCCATGGCGGTCATAACGGGCTGCGCGACATCATTGCGCAGCTCGGCAATCAGAACACATTCCATCGCTTGCGGCTTGGCATTGGCCACCCGGGCGATGCCAGCAAGGTATCCGGCTTTGTCCTGGGTCGAGCGCCACGCGCCGAACAGGAAAAACTGGACGCCAGTATCGACTTTGCCCTCGGCGTGCTGCCGGATATCTTCGCCGGTGAATGGAACCGGGCGATGAAAAACCTGCACAGCCAGAAGGCCTGACATCACTCGAGGGGAAACACCATGGGATTCAATTGCGGCATCGTCGGCCTGCCTAACGTCGGCAAGTCCACCCTGTTCAACGCCCTGACCAAATCTGGTATCGCGGCCGAGAACTTCCCCTTCTGCACCATCGAACCGAACAGCGGCATCGTGGCCATGCCCGACCCGCGTCTGGCGGCCCTGGCAGCCATCGTCAACCCGAAACGCATCCTGCCGACCACCATGGAGTTCGTCGACATCGCCGGCCTTGTGGCAGGCGCTTCGAAGGGCGAAGGCCTGGGCAACAAGTTTCTCGCCAACATCCGCGAGACCGACGCCATCGCCCACGTGGTGCGCTGCTTTGAAGACGAGAACGTGATTCACGTTTCCAACAGCGTCGACCCCAAGCGCGATATCGAGATCATCGATCTGGAACTGATCTTCGCCGACCTCGACAGCTGCGAGAAGCAACTGCAAAAGGTCACCCGCAACGCCAAGGGCGGCGACAAGGACGCAGTGGTCCAGAAAGGCCTGCTCGAGCAGTTGATTGCACACTTCAGCGAAGGCAAGCCTGCACGCAGCCTGATGAAGAGCATGAGCAACGACGAGAAAGCCACCATCCGTGGCTTCCACCTGCTGACCACCAAGCCGGTCATGTACATCGCCAACGTCGCCGAAGACGGTTTCGATAACAACCCGCTGCTGGACGTGGTCCGCGCTATCGCCGAAGAAGAAGGCGCAATGCTGGTGCCGGTCTGCAACAAGATCGAAGCCGAAATCGCCGAGCTCGATGACGGCGAAGAAAAAGACATGTTCCTTGAAGCCCTGGGCCTCGAAGAACCCGGCCTGAACCGCGTAATTCGCGCTGGCTACGAAATGCTCCACCTGCAGACCTACTTCACCGCAGGCGTCGAAGAAGTCCGCGCCTGGACCGTCCGTGTCGGTGCCACCGCACCACAAGCCGCAGGCGTGATCCACACCGACTTCGAAAAAGGCTTCATCCGCGCCGAAGTGGTGGCGTATGACGACTTCATCCAGTTCAAGGGTGAGTCAGGCGCCAAGGAAGCCGGGAAGTGGCGTCTGGAAGGCAAGGAATACATCGTCAAGGACGGTGATGTGATGCATTTCAGGTTTAACGTCTGATTCGAGTCTTCGGTTTCAGGGGCATCCTGAAACACTTCGAACTGCACACCTCGATAAAACCGCGCCCTGACGCGGTTTTATCGTTTTTGGGCTGCCTGCGAGAAACGCGCCTTGCGCCTGATACGCTCCATTTTTGTGTTGCACTAAAAGCAACAAAGTTTTCAGTTTGTGTTTTTGCTCGCTCTTCGACCCCATGTCCATACTCCCCTACCGACACAGGAGATGGATATGAGCCCTCTTTGGCAGCGCCTTCGCGAACAGGCTCACCAGTTGAGCGAACGCAATCCAGCATTAGGCGAATACGCCAAAAGCCACCTGCTCGACTACGAAACGTTCGAGGCTGCGCTTGCCGCAAACCTCGCACGTCAGATTCAGGCTCAAGCCAGTAACGTAGCACTGGAGAGCTGGTTCAAGTCGATCATCGACGCCAACCCCGGTATCGCAGAAGCGGCCGCAGCCGATATAAACCACCTGGAAATCGTCAATCCGGCTTGTCCTGACCACCTCACCGCTTTTCTGACCTTCCGCGGTATCCTCGCTGTGCAGGCTTATCGCATCGCCCACGCACTCTGGGCTGAAGGAGACGTGCAAAGCGCGGTGCTCTTACAGAACTGGGCGGCCAATACCTGGAGCATCGACATTCATCCTGCCGCTCGTCTGGGCCGGGCGCTGTTCGTCGATCACGGTATTGGCCTGGTCATTGGCGAGACCGCTGTAGTCGAGGATCAGGTAAGCCTGTGGCACGGCGTCACTCTGGGCAGCACACTCAGCGAGGCGGGCGACAGACATCCCAAGATCCGCCGGGGCGCATTGATTTGCGCCGGTGCAACCGTTCTGGGAAACATTGAGGGGGAGCGCGTGCAATCGTGGCGGCCAATGCGGTGGTACTCAAGCCGGTAGCCGCAGGAACCGTGGTTGCGGGCGCTCCAGCCAAGGTAGTAGGCGACGCTCCCGCAGCCCTCGCTACCTTTAAAGCAAAATCCCGACGCTAACAGGAGATCCCGCCATGACAGCTACCGCGCAGTTCCCGCAGGGTATCGATCATCCTCTGGTCACGGTACGCAATCACTCCGAGGCACTGGAACTCTATCGCAAGATGGGGTTCGCGCCCTCCCCGGTCAGCCGTCACCCTTGGGGAAGTGTCACATCCCTGATGATGTTCCCGGGTAACTTCATCGAACTGATCGGCGTAGAGGATGCCTCCAAATTCGGAACTAACGCGGTAAACGGCTTCTGTTTCGGCCGTCAGTTGGGGCAATTTCTCGACCGCGGTGAAGAAGGCATTTCGTTGGTAGCACTGCACAGCAAAGATGCCGATGCTGACCACGCCCGTCTGGTGCAGGCTGGTCTGGAAAGTCAGGGTCGTATCGACTTTCGCCGCAAGATGACCTTGCCCGATGGTCGTCAGGATGAAGCGGTGGTTTCCCTGGCCTTGTTTATAGACCCTGAACTACCGGACGCCTCCAACTTTATCTGCCATCAACACAGGCCAGAGCTGATATGGGTTCCAGACTGGCAAAACCATCCCAATGGCGCGGACGCAATCCTGGCGATCACCTACCTTGCAGAACCCCGGTTACTGGAGACCCGCTGGAGAGCGATCTATGGCGATGCGGTGAAGTACAACGGCGAGGTACTGGAAGCAGATACACGATGCGGCCTGCTCAGGGCCATAGACGCAGCCACGGCAGCCCGAGAGTTTGCAGGCATCGAACTGCCCGGCAGCGTTGAAGAGCGTCCCCACGCGATTGCCATCCGGCTGCACACCAAACGCCTCGATGCGCTGCGCGCGATCCTCGAAGACAACAAGGTTGCGCATCGAGAAGCCTCGGGGCGCATTTACGTCGCACCGCAAGCCGCCGGCAACGTCATCCTGGAGTTCACTCAGAACCGCTAGACGAGGCTTATCCAAGGACCTGTCACTGTCCTGAGCGATCAGGCGGCAAATACATGGACAGAACAACCACCCTTTCCCAACGAAAAACGCCCCGCAAACAGGTTTGCGGGGCGTTCGGACCAACATTCAGCGGATGCCGGATTACTTCTTCAGACGACCGTAACGGTCTTCAAAGCGCACGATGTCGTCTTCGCCCAGGTAAGAGCCGGACTGCACTTCGATCAGCTCCAACGGCACCTTGCCAGGGTTGGCCAGCGAGTGCTTGACGCCCAGCGGGATGTAAGTGGACTGATTCTCGGACAGGATCAGTTCCTTATCGTCGCAGATAACCTTGGCGGTACCGGATACAACGATCCAGTGCTCGGCGCGGTGGTAGTGCATCTGCAGCGACAGGCACTCACCTGGCAGTACGCTGATGCGCTTGACCTGATAACGCTCGCCGAGATCGATCGTGTCGTAGTGGCCCCACGGGCGGTTGACCAGTGGATGAGTGACGAACTCGGGACGCTCTTCTGCCTGCAGACGCTTGACCACGTCCTTGACCTGCTGGCTGTTGTGCTTGTTGGCAACCAGAACGGCGTCCTTGGTTTCGATAACGATCAGGTCCTCGACGCCAACAGTGGCAACCAGTCGATGGTGCGACTGCACCAGGCAGTTGCGCGTGTCGATTGCCATCACATCGCCTTCCAGGCGGTTGGCATTTTCGTCGTGCGGGCCCACGTCCCAGATCGCTGCCCAGCTGCCCAAATCGTTCCAGCCTGCATCCAGTGGCACGACCAGACCAAGGTCGGTGTGCTCCATGACCGCGTAGTCCACGGACTCATCGGCGCACAAGGCAAACTTCTCGGCCGAGACATGCAGGAAGTAGTTGTCGGCATCGGAGTCAGCCAAGGCTATGCGGCAGGCAGACAATATGTCGGAGCGATGCTTTTTCAGCTCAGCCAGGAACACCGAGGCACGGAACATGAACATACCGCTGTTCCACAGGTAAGCACCTGAGGATAGGTATTCGGCAGCCATCTCCGGGGAAGGCTTTTCCTTGAAGGCCTCGATCGCGAAGCCACCCTGAGCAATGGATTCACCACAGTGGATGTAGCCAAAACCGGTCTCAGCGTGAGTCGGGGTGATACCGAACGTCACCAGACGACCTGCCTCGGCGTGCGTCTGTGCAACCTCTACCGCTTGTCGGAAAGCTTCTTCATCATGGATATGGTGGTCGGCAGCCAGCACCAGCAGGATCGGGTCGGCGCCATCAGCCATCGCTTCAAGCGCAGCCAAGGCTATGGCCGGCGCCGTGTTGCGGGCGAGCGGTTCAAGGATGACACGGCGACTGCCCATCTTCGCCACACGCAGCTGCTCGGCGACAATGAAGCGGTGATTTTCGTTGCTCACAACAACCGCAGGCGCGTGCTCAAGGCCTTTCAGGCGGCCCAGTGTGCGTTGAAACATGGTTCCCTGATCCTGGCCATCAAGGGCAAGAAACTGCTTCGGGAAACTCTGCCGCGACAAAGGCCACAACCGCGAACCACTACCGCCAGCCAGAATTACAGGGGTGAACATAGACGCTCCATTCTTGGGCCACTAAGGCGTAGCAAAGCCCGTATTATCCGGGTGCCCCAGCCGCTATGCAACATGAAGGCCACTACAATATGCCTGCCATTCAGTAACTCCGTCGCCGCAACTGCTCGCCACCCCGTGCGAGCCAAGCCGCCGCATGTTAGTCTTCGCGCCCGATTCCGCGCCTGATTCCGCATATCCGCCACACGCAAGCGTAATACGCTGCCTTGGTACACCATTGAGAAGTAATGTAATTGATCGACATTGAGAACGACAGAACATGGATATAGGCTTGAGTTGTACGGTCTGGGCGAAAGGCGAACGTGCCGGCCATCTGGACGGTATCGGCATATATTCCAGGGCGCTTTGGCACAGTCTGACCAAGCTGAGTCAGGCTGAAGATATCCACGTCAAACCTTACGCATTCGGCAAGCACCTGCCAGTCCTGGCCTGTGGTCAGCCGCAACAGTTGTCCAGCGACTACCGTATTCATGCCGTGCTCAGTGGCGTCCTCAAACTGCCATTGGGTAGCTCGGCAAGCATCGCCAAAGACGTACAACTGTTCCATGCCACGGATCACCATATCCCGCGGATCAAAGGCGTACCTGTCGTCGCTACGATCATGGACATGATTCCGGTGCTGCACCCGGAATGGATCAAGCAAGACCTCAAGCGCCTGAAAAGCTGGCTGTTCACCACCAGCATCGAGCGCGCCGAGCACATCATCACCATCTCCGAATACAGCAAGCAGGACATGGTTCGTCACCTGGGCATTGCGCCAGAACGCATCAGTGTCACGCCACTTGGCGTGGACCCTGTGTATTTCGAGCGCATCAACACTGCCGAGCGTGACAGAGTGCTGGCTACACACGGCCTCAAACCTGGCTTCTTTCTCGTGGTGGGCACCCTGCAACCTCGCAAGAACCTGCAACGCGTGCTTGAAGCCTTCCAGCAACTGCCCGCGCAGGTGCGCAAAGAGCACCCGCTTGTGATCGTCGGTCGTGACGGTTGGAGCAACGAAGAACTGCTACCGCAGCTTGAGGCGTTGCAGCAACGTGGCGAAGGTCGCTGGCTGAGTTACCTGCCACAGAATGAGGTGCTGGCGCTGCTGCAAAGTGCCGGAGCGCTGGTGTTTGCTTCGCTGTATGAAGGGTTCGGTCTGCCGGCCATCGAGGCATTCGCGGCGCAGTGTCCACTGATCGCGTCCAACAATTCTTCACTGCCGGAAGTGACGGGGGATGCAGCATGGGCTGTCGACCCGAACAGTGCGGAGAGCATCAGCACTGCAATGCTCGCCGTACTGGAACAGCCAGAAGAGCGTGAGCGCAAAGTTCAGTCAGGGCTGGGGCGTGCGCGTCATTTCAGTTGGGATGCCTGCGCGCAGAGCACGCTGGATATCTACCGCAAGGTGCTGGCGGCTCGTCGCTAGAAGAGCCGCCAGGCACAAGCCTTGAAGCGCGCTGCAGGTGCGATCAGGGCGTCTTCTTCAAGGCCGAGTCCGCAGCCTTCTCGACTGCCGGATTGGTACCACCCAGCCAGACATTGACGCTGTCGACACTTTCCTGTGGCGGACGGCCTGCCCATCGATTGAGGATGAACAGGTTGGTGATGAAGTCGTACTGCGCCCTGAGCAAGTCACGCCGCGCCTTGAACTCGTTCTGCACGCTGGTCAGTACATCGACCGCGTTCACGACGCCATAGGAAAAGGCTTTCTGCGCCGCAATACTCGATTGCTCTGCCGATCCCAGCGCGTTCTTGTTGGCGCGGATCTTCTCGACACTGGAAAACGCCGTCAGGTAGGCGTTGGTGGTTTCCTTGACCACCTGACGGCGCACGCTTTCCACATCCTGCTCGGTAGCCAGCTGCTCGTTGTACAGCCCACGCACCCGCGCAGAGGTCGAGCCGCCACTGTAAATAGGCACACGCACGCCGATGGTAGCGACATAGCTGTCGCTGCGCGGTGACAGGGTGTTGTCATAGCCCACGTCACTTTGCTGCGCACCAAGGGTGAAGGTCAGGGTCGGATAATGCCCGCCCTTGCCTTCTCGTACCGCCGCGTTGGCGACGTCGAGGCTGCTTTCCCGCGCCTTGAGCAAAGGGTTGCTGTCGATGGCCTGGGCCACCCAAGTGTCCATCGATTTGGACGGCGCCTGCAGCGCAATGTCGTTTCTGATCCGGCTCAAGGGCTCGGTGATCGGCCGCCCGACAATTTCAGAGAGCGCAGCACGGCTGAGCCTGATCTGGTTGCGGGCATCAACCTCCTGCGCGGCCAGCAAATCGACACGCGCCTTCAGATCCAGCAGATCAGTGACCACGGCCATCTTCTTGTCGTACATCGCACTGACCCGATCCAGGCTCTTTTGCGTCGCCCGGCGCTCAGCCATGATCAGCTCGAGTTCATCGTCGGCAGACAGCGCCTGGAAATACCGCTTGGCCAGGTCCACCGTGGCCTCAGCCTGGGCATCTTCGGCCTGATGACCTTTCTGCTCCGTCGTGCTCTTGGCCTTCTGGTAGGCTTCCCAAGCCTGCTTGTTGTACAGGTACTGGGTCAGGTTGAGCGAATAGCTGGAGTTGTTATAGATCTCGCGCTGCGTGTCGTCCTTGCGCAGGATCCGGTTGTAACTGCCGTTGGCAGTCACCTGCGGCAACAGACCGCCGAACGCATCGCGCTCGCTGTCGACTGCCGACTGGGCACGCAGATAGGCTGACAACACTCGCGGGTCTTCCAGACGCGCCTCGCGATACAGCTTCATCAGATCCACGGAGTATGCCGAAGCACTGGTGACCTGAGGCGCAGCGGGCTGTGTAGGATCTGCATGGACCTGAACGCTGGCCAGCCCGAGGGAAAGGAACACAGGAACGAAGCGCAGCACGATCATTCCTCGATCATCGATTTGATAAACACATTGGACGCCGGCTTCAACAGGTATTGAAGCATGGTCCGTTCGCCAGCATTGATCAGCACCTCAGCGGGCATGCCCGGCTGCAGCTTGTGGTCGCCAAGACGTTTCATGCCTTTCTCAGTCAGCTTTACCCGAACCAGGTAATACGGCTCGCCGGCATCGTCTTTCAAACGGTCAGCGGATATACGCGTCACCTCCCCCTCGATGACCGGAGTGGTAGCACTGTTGAAGGCACTGAAGCGAACGTCTGTCAGCTTACCGATGGAAATCCGGTCAATATCGGTGATAGCGACATGAGCCTCAACGACCAGCTCGGAAGATTCCGGCACGATATCCAGCAATGGCGTACCGGCGCTGACTACGCCGCCCACGGTATGAACTTTCATGTCCAGTACCATGCCGTCCTCAGGAGCCCGAATGACCACACGAGACAGACGGTCCTGCAGCGCGTTAGCGGTCTCTTGCAAATCGAATACCTTGGCCTGCACATCGCTCAGTTCTTTCGCGACGTCGGAGCTGAAGTTTTTGTTCAACTGAATGATCTGCAGTTCAGTCTCGCTGATCTGTAGCTGAGTCTTGGTGATCGTGGACTCGTGATCGGCTACTTCGGACTTGAGCATGTCCAGCTTGCGTTCCTGCTCAAGCAAGCGTTGCTTGTCGACAAAGCCCTGAGACAGCAGATCCTTCAGCTCGGTAATCTCACTGCTGTAGGATTTTTCAAGGCTGATCTTGGTGCGGATCATGTCTCGCAGACCACTGATCTGCTGCTTCAATTGCCCGATGCGTTCGCGTTGTACCGATATCTCGGTCAGGCGGGAGTTTTTCCGGGTGCTGAATACCTGTTGCTCGCCTGCTATGGCCTCTTTGGCCCGCACACTGTCCGTACCACTGATGGTCAGTGGCGGAATCGAGGGCAGTTCGTCGCGCTCGGCGCGCAGTCGCGCCTCCCTGGCCTGGGTAGAAATCAACTGATTACGGGTCGACTCGTATTGAGAGCGCAATTGCGAGTCGTCCAATACGATCAGCGGATCACCCTTATGCACGGTATCCCCATCGCGGGCCAGCAGTTCCTTGACGATCCCGCCTTCAAGATGCTGAACCGTCTTGCGATAACTCTGCACCATCACCACACCTGAGCCGTACACCGCACTGCCCAGTGGAGCGAATGCCGCCCAGGTGCCGAACAGACCGAAGGTAACCAGTACGATCGCCACACCGATCCGGCGAACCCCACGATCAGAGGTGGGCATGTCATCTGCGTCCGCCTCGAGCGTGGATATTGTCTTAATGCTCATTCATGAATTCCTTTCACGCGCCAGGTTGCGCAGGTTGCGCCGGTGCAACACCAGTGGCTGCCGGAGCCACCCGCTGTTGAGCCTGCTGCGCTTTGGCCTGTTGCTGTGCCAGCTCGGCAATGACCTGATCCCGCGCGCCGTACAGGGTGATGGTGCCAGCGTTCATGACCATGACCCGATCAAGCCGCGACAGAATATTGGGGCGGTGAGAGACGATGAATACCGTGGCACCTGACTCCTTGATCAGTTGCAGGGCAACGCTCAGAGCGCGCTCGCCGACTTCATCGAGATTGGAGTTGGGCTCATCCAGCACAATCAATCGTGGGCTGCCGTAAATAGCCCTGGCCAGACCGATGCGCTGCCGCTGTCCACCGGACAGGTTGACGCCTTCACTGCCGATCACCGTGTCGTAGCCGTCGGGCAACTGCAGGATCATTTCATGCACACCTGCGGTGCGCGCCGCCAGAACCACTTTCTCGGGGTCGACCTTGGTAAACCGGGCGATGTTATCGCTGATGCTGCCCTCAAACAGTTCGATATCCTGTGGCAGATAGCCAAGGTGCGGGCCAAGCTTCTGTTTATCCCAGGCACTGATGTCGGCACCGTCCAGACGCACCGTGCCGTGCTGCGCAGGCCAGATGCCCAACAGAGCTCTTACCAGCGTCGATTTGCCTGCCGCGCTCGGCCCGACAATACCCACAATGGTGCCAGCCGGCGTTACGAAACTGATGTTGCGAATGACCGGGTTCTTGCCACCCGGCGGGGTAACTACCAGGTTTTCGACCTGCACATGCCCTTCGGGATCAGGCAAAGCCATACGATCCGGTTCGTTATGCAGCTTTTCAAGCGTCTCACTCAGACGAGTGTACTGAACGCGCGCAGCCACAAAGCCTTTCCAGGTGTTGATAATCTGGTCAACGGGCGAAAGAGCGCGTCCTAACAAAAGCGAACCGGCCATCATCAAGCCCGGATTGATCTGATGAGTAATGACCAGATAAGCCCCCAGCGCCAGCATGATTGACTGAGCCCAGTTCCTGAAGGTTCTTGAAATAGAGCTGATCGTCCCGCTTTTGTCGCTGGCATCAGACTGCAGAACCAGCACCCTGCGCTGCCGCTTGCCCCAACGGCCCATCAAGGTGTCAAGCATGCCCATCGACTCAATGACTTCTGCATTGCGCAGGTTTTTGGTAGTCAGAAGGTTTGCAGTCAGGCTTTGCTGGTTAGCCTCGGTCAGTGCCTTGCCAGTAAAACGGTGGTTCAAGTAAGCCAGTACCACCAGAACAATGGCAGAACCCACCGTCATCCAGCCAAACCAGGGGTGGAATATGAACATGACCGCTGTGTAAATCGGCAGCCATGGTGCGTCAAAAAATGCGAACAGGCCATTGCCCGTGAGAAATTGCCGCAGTGAAGTCAGATCATTGAGTGATTGGGCCGATGCATCCATGCCACCACTTCTCAACGCTTTCCTGAAGCTGGCCTGGTAGACATCGCGACTGAGCAAAACGTCGAGCTTGTTACTGATACGGACCATGATTCTGGATCGGACCCACTCCAGGGAGCCCATGGTAATCATGAGAACTGTCATTATCAGGGTGAGCATGATCAGTGTTGGAGTGCTGCTACTGGGCACCACCCGCCCTGAAACCTGGATCATGTAGAGGGTGGGGACCAGCATCAAGGCGTTTACAAACAGACTGAAGAAACCGACTGAGATAAAGCTGCCTTTGCAAGCCTTGAGGGCTACCTGCAAATTATTTTCGTGTGAACGACTCATAGAATCCGTACTGATGAGAAATCGGTGAACGCGCGGCAGTGTAGCACCTGCTTTTGGCCCACCGCAGCATCAAAGCGCGCTCAAGACACGCAGAATATAGACGCATACAAGTGAATATTTTTTATGCAACCAAAGGGGGGAAACGGTGACGGAAGCTCGACTGCCAAGTACTCACGTAATGGCCTAAAGTTCAACGTTTTAAAAAGTAAAACACATAAAGGCGCGCAATACAGAAAAGTAATTTGAGCGGCGGCACCTGACAAGCGTTGCTGGGTTACAGATGAACGGCATACAAACGCACCGATGCGGTGCGTTTGTATGCTGAAACGATTAACGCTCCTAAATATCGCAGCCCACAGAACTTCTACATTACTCAGAAGCGATTTTGAACGGCATACCGCTGACAGGCCTCACTACATCGCTCAATCAACTACGAAACATCTTGTATCAATCAAACAGGCCATAAGCAAAGACCAAAAAAATCTATAGCAATCTGCCAGCTTAGGGCTGAGAAGCACGTTCTAGAGGGAAATTGACCTCTCGGAAAATTCCTACGGGAGACGACTAAAATCACTCTCATTAAAATTGACTTTTCCTACAGATGGACTAGTCTCGCAGTCTGGCCAACACAGCCACAGACCATAGGTAGCAGTACCCGAGCAATGTGTTACAGCCCTTTAATGGACTAACGACATAGCCGCTCAGGATAAGAAGGAAGCTTGTTGGGTGCAGTCTCCAGAACTTGATGGATTAAAAATCAGCTCTCGCGTGACGCTGCTCGAGCCAGGAATGTACATATTCCGTTATGCCTCGCAGCCGCCTGCAGACAAGCCTGTGTGCATCGCACTGCAGCAAGCCCCACTTGGTAAAGGCGCCATTGATTTCTTCCCAGCCGAAGGCGTCAGCAAGAACATGCTGACCCGACTGGGCGACACCATCGTTGCTCGCGTCAAGGGTGGCATCACCACGGTTCTGATCACCGAATACCACATGTTCGACGCAGTCATCGACCCCATCGACTTGCGCATCGACCGAATCGACACCTCCACCGCCATCATGCGTAATTTCACGATCGCTGCGACTGCCGAACCAAGCGCTGCAATCTCGTCGACTCTCACGCCCGTTGCGCTGAAGCTGGTCGCGCATCTGCAAGGCGAAGGTGATGTGATGTCTACGGAAGGCTGGGCCGGCGAACCTGACGGCACCCGTCGCCTTGAAGGATTTTCCATCCTGTGGGACGACAAACCGGCAGGCGTGGACCTGGTTTACACCTCCACTGTCGCAGGCTCCGGCCCCAGCCCTAATGTCGCTACGGGAGCCTTTACCGGTACCCGTGGCAAGTCTTTGCCTCTGGTTTCAGCAGGTTTCAGCCTGGTCGGACCTGATCGGCATTTTTACGAATTGTCTGGCCACCTTGTCTTTCGCGGCGCTGCGCCGCAGGTCATTGTCGCCAACCAGATGATGTACGGCCCCACCGGCACAGAGCCCCTGGTGGCGTTACACATTTGCATCGCACCCGCTACGAAGATGAACGCTGCCCGCTATAAGTCTCCGTGGGAAAACTCTGCATTGACGCAGAAAATTAGCAGCACAGGCCAGATGGCTTGAAGTAACAGGAATTTCCCATGCAATATGATGCCCCGGTAACAGCAACCGAGTTCAGCTCGTTCTTGACCGCTACCAGCCTGACCGATAGCACCACTGCCGCAATTAGCACTCTGCTGGCTCTGGACAGCGCTTCCACTGTAAACCTGGCTAGCTGGGATGGCGTAAACCGCCTGGAAGTCCCTACTGGTCAAACCGGTACTACTGACGTTATCACTGGCACTATTGCTGGTGCACGCAACGATCTGGTCACCCTGGATGTGACTTCCGAAGTGGCTGGTGCCAAGGCAATAATTCTGGACAGCTTGGCCAACCTGTACGTCAATATCACTCCAACTGTTGCTACCGACTCTGCTACCGACGTCTCCTCGTCGGCTCGCATCGCTGTTTCGGCTGACACTTCCGCCACCCAGTTCCTGCTGACGACTGGCTCAGGCGATGACCTGATCATCGCTAATGGCGATCAGAACAACTTCATCGACGCTGGCGCTGGCAACGACACCATCATCACTGGCAATGGCAACAACACTGTTATCGCTGGCGCTGGCAACAATACCGTCATCACCGGCAGCGGTAACGACACCATCGTTCTGAGTGGCGTTAACCACGCAGATATCGTCAATGCAGGCGCTGGCTACGATGTCGTCCAACTGGATGGTTCGGTTTCGGACTACGCCTTTGCTACTGGCAACAACTTCAACGTCAACCTGACAGGTGCACAAACTGCATCGATCACTGGCGCTGAGTTCCTGACGTTCGTTGGTACTGCCGGCACTGAAACGGTCGTATTGGCACAAAGCGAAGCTGAAGCCTCTGCCCTGCGTCTTTATGACGGACTGCTCGGTCGCGATGTGGACCTGGGTGGCGCTCAAAACTTCGCCAGCCAAGTCAATGCCGGAACTTCGCTGACCGATATCGCCAACGAGTTCTTGAATTCTGACGAATTCGTCAATACCTCGACTTTGGCTCCTATTAACACTCTCTACAACGAGTTGTTGGGTCGTACTACTGGCGCAGATAGCGGCGGTTTGCAAACGTGGCAAACACTGTTGGCTAATGGCGGTACGCTTGGCGACGTGGCTGCAGGCATCGCTGGTTCTGCCGAAGCACAAAGCTTTGACCAGTCAAACGCTGAGTTCGTGCAGGATCTTTACGCCGCTGCTCTGGGTCGTAATGCCGATCAGGCTGGTCTGGATAACTGGGTGAATAACCTGTTCAACGGCTCTACCCGTGCAGACGTAGCCAAGGCAATCGTGAACTCCGATGAGGCTGCACTCAAAGCAGATAGCGATTTCATCGACAACCTGTACCTGACCGCCACCGGCCGTGCTTCTGATACTGCTGGCAAGGCAACCTTTACCAACATCCTGGCTAACGGCGGCACCCACGCTGACGTCGCTATCGGCATCGTTGGTTCGCAGGAAGCAATAGCACATAACGACAACGTTATCGTGCTGCACGGCGCGGTGTAACTAGCCCCGTCGTTGTAACAAATACNGGGTCGTATGCAAAAAGGGGCGACTTTCGGGTCGCCCCTCTTTTATTTTTAAAGTGAACACGCCAGCTTATGTCCAGACACCTCGACCGTGGGCGAGAAACGCTCATGGATATGTTTCATCGCCACCGCCAGGCCGATGAGCACGACCTTGCCACCGTGGCACTCGAGTGTGCGCTGCAGATCCCTGAATACCGTCCGGAAGCACTGGTCTGGAAAGGTATCGAGGCCCTGCCGCAAAACCCAAAGCTTGCCTTTATTTATTTGCTCAACGCCGCGCACGCGTTTCCTCTGCGTGCGGACATTCACGCCCTGCTCGGGCGCAGCATCATTGCCCAGGGTCAGCCGTTACTGGCCAACCGTTACATGAGTAATGCCTGGCAAAAACTGCCTGCCGACGCATCGCTACGCATGATGCTGTGGCAGGCACGCAGCCTGTCGGAAACCCCCGAAGACTTGCGCCGCATCATTCTCGCGCACCTCCCTGATATTACCGCTGCCAACGAACTCACTCTGGTACTCAAACTGCTGGCTGCGCAGACCGGATTGCCAGGCACGCTGGGCGTGGTTCGTTACCTGCCTGATGTGCAGGAGATCCACGGCTGGGCCATCGACGTGCACAACGTGCAGACGCCTGTTTCGCTGCAGCTGGAGGCCAACGGTCACCTGATCAGCATGGTTGCCAGCGCACCGCACCCGTTACTGACCGCGGCAGGATTGCCTGCGGCTCACGGTGGTATTCGCATCAAGGTGCCCAACGCCACCCCTGCCGTGCATGTGCGCTTCGATAACGGCGCGGCACTGCTGGGCAGCCCGGTCTCAGCGATGCCAGCCTTCGTTGCTCCGCCTGCGGCGTTGAAGGTTGGTGACAAGCAGCCGGTGGATGTACTCATTCCTGTTTACGACGGGCTGGAAGAAACCCTCGAGTGCATCAACAGTGCACTGGAAGCGCGCAAACGCAATCGCACACCTCATCGCCTGGTGGTGATCGAAGACACAACACCGGTTCCCGCGCTGCGCAAAACCCTCAAGGTTCTCGCGGGCAAGGGCAAAATTACTCTGGTGCAGAACCCCATCAACCTGGGCTTCATCCGCAGCATGAACCGCGCGATGGCGTTAAGCCCCAAGCAGGATGTGGTCTGGTTGAATGCCGACACCCGTGTGCAGGGTGACTGGCTGGACCGGCTGCGCACGACTGCCTATGCCGACGAGACCATTGCCTCGGTCACCCCGTTCACTAATAACGGCGAGTTGATGAGCTTTCCTGAAAGCCGATTCAGCCATCCGATGCCCAGCGCAGCAGAACAGGCCCGCCTGGACGATCTGGCGCGAATGACTGGCAGTCCGGCCATGGAGCTCGAAACCGGCTGCGGCTTTTGCCTGTACATCAAACGCAGCGCTCTGGACAGTGTGGGTTATCTGGATGAAGTCGAACTGCTGCGCGGTTATGGTGAGGAAACTGACTGGTGCCTGAGAGCGCGCGGCCTGGGTTGGCGTCATGTCGGAGCACCGAATGTGTTTGTTGCGCACCAGGGTGGCATTTCATTCGGCGCCGAAAAGGCGCTGCGGGTGGCGCACAATAACGCCATCCTCAAGCGTCGCTACCCGGACGCGTCATCGCGCTATGAAAACTTCTGCTTGCGCGACCCCATCAGGCCTGCCCGTCAGGCCCTGCAACGCGCGCGCCTTGTGCAACTGGCCGAGCAGTTGTCGACACCGGCATTACGGCAGTTGCATATCGCCAACAGCGCAGCGTCGCAAGCGCCCTTAAGCCTCACCTGGCGCAACAAGGGCCAGCATGCGCAGGCAACGCTGCAGGCCAACGTGCTGCCGCTGGCGTTCAGCCTTGATTACGAACTGCCTGCCGGCACCGAGCAACTGCTGCACGACCTGCGCAGCCTGCCACTGGACGAACTGATCTATCAGAATCTCGCCAATTGCCCCGAAGCGCTTTGCGCACTGGCCGAACAACTGGATAAACCTTACCGAATCGTTTGCCGCGACGACGCGTTGCTTATGCCAGACAGCCGCTTCGACTGGCCGCATTTCGCACGCAAGGCGCAGAGCATCGAGTTGCCGTGGCATGCCCTGCGCGAGCGTTACGCCGCCGCTCTGCCACAGGCCGATATTCTGATCCGGTCAGCCCCTCAAGCGCTGCCGAACAACGATTCTGTGCCAACCACCCTGCTGATTGCCGACCGCCTTTCAAACCCTGACATCGCCAAACAGTGGCTGGAACTGGGCAGACGCATCACGCACGAAAACCAATCTCTGGTTTTGCTCGTTGCAGAGGACGGCCCGTGGGTCAAACCCTTGCTCGCCACTGGCGCAATTCATGCATTGCCCATCGCGCAAGGCCTGAGCCAGGCCGACTCCGTCCTGCTTGCCGGATGCACCGCTGCATTGAGCCTGGAGCGCAGCCCAAGCGCATCCTGGCGCGCTGCGGACCTTGCCGTCGAACTGGGTCTGCCGCTGTACGCCATGCCAGGGCCGCTCGCCCAGGAAGCCGGAGCATTACCGATCAACACACTGCCTATTTCATTGAGTCGGACATGATCTCAGAACACACACCGGTCAACTCCGACCCGACCGCCCAGCCCTCCGGTAATACACGATTCAATGGTGCCATCACCGGCCTGTATGGCGATGTAGTGCAAGGCTGGGCGCTCGATACCCTGCATGCGGATGAACATCTGGTTGTCGAGGTCTACATCGACGGCGCCTGCGTTTCACTGGTCCGGGCCGACCAGTTTCATCCCCGCGCCGGTGCGGATGATCCATTCCATGGCTTTGGTGTACAGCTGCGCCAAGGCTGGCTGGATAATGCAAAGCACATCAGCGCCCGGGTGGCCAACAGTGACTACTGGCTTGCGGGCGACCTGCAATTACCGACCACGCCCAGCGCAGAGCCGGCGCCCATCGCGTCTCAGGTCTGGCACAGCGGTGGCCTGAGGCTTGGCGGCTGGTCTTGGGACCCGGATGCACCGCAGCGGCATGTGCAAATCACCGTGCGAGAGGGCAGTCGGGTACTTGGTCAAGCTACGTGCAATGTTCATCACCAGGCGCTGGTCTATCGAGCAACGAGCGATCACGGTTTCAGTTTTGATCTGCCTTGGGAACTGGCTGATGGTAAGCCACATAAACTGGACATCGAAAATGACCTCGGCCATACGCTATCCGGCAGCCCAATAACCCTGTGCTGCTGGCACGACGGGCTGGAAGGTCTGCTCAAGCAGCATGAGCGCGCACCCACCGAGCAAAATCTGGCATTGCTGACCCGGATTGCAGCGGACCAGGCAATGCGCCTGCCGAAAAGTGCAGGCTTTCATCATTACCCCGAGTGGTTTGAACGCTTCCGTCCTGCTGCGCCAAAAGACGATCAACCGCAGCAATGCAGGATCGGTTTGCTGTTAATAAGTGATGGCAACAGCACGCTTGAAGCCATCAGCCTCGCGAGCCTGAACGCCCAGCCCACAGCGCCTCATCAGTTGGTCAAAGCAGACGCCGCAGACCTGCTGCCCGCACTCAAGCAGTTACTTGAAGCCGGCTGCGATGCAGTGGTCCCGCTGATGGCCGGCGATCGTCTGGGAATGCACGCACTGGAACACCTGAGTGCTCTGCTCGACGATGGCTGTGCGTGGGGTTATGCAGATTGTGATCGCGATGGTCCGCAAGGCGAGCGTAGCCTGCCGTGGTTGAAACCGGTATGGGACATCGACCTGTTTATGGGGGCCGATATCTTCACCCCCGGTGCGATCTTCGGCGCTGCGATCATCGATAAGGCACTGGCGCTGATAGCCGCCACTGATGGCCAGCGAACTCTTGATTGGCATCAGTTGAGCGCGGCCATCGCTCTGGCCAGCGAAACCGGTCAGGCTATGGTGGCGCATCTGCCGCAGGTGCTCTACCACCGCAGCCAATTCGCCCCGGCCAGCCCCGAGCAGGTCGAGCCATCAGCCCAGCGTCTGAACGCCATCGCCTGGTTGAGCGAAAGCCTCGCATCAGGTGCCAGCGTCACACAACTGCCGAACTTCCCGGCGCTGTTGCGTACGCAGTGGCCCTTGCCGGCCACCCTGCCCCGCGTCAGCCTGATCGTTCCAACCCGCGACCAACTCGGGTTGCTGCGCACCTGTATCGAAGGCCTGCTGACCGCGACTGATTATCCTGACCTGGAAATCATCGTTGTCGATAACCAGTCCAGCGACCCGCAAACCCTGATTTATCTGCAAGAGTTGTCTGGGCGCGGTGTGAAGGTTCTGCCCTACCCTCACCCTTTCAATTATTCGGCCATCAACAATTACGCCGCCACCCACGCCTCCGGTGAACTGATCGGGCTGGTCAACAACGACATCGAAATCATAGCGGCCGACTGGCTAAAGGAAATGGTCACCCAACTGCTGCGTCCGAACGTCGGCGCAGTGGGAGCCAAACTGCTGTGGCCCAACCGCATGGTGCAGCACGGCGGCGTGGTGGTCGGTGTCAATGGACTGGCCGCGCACACTGGCAACCACCTGGAACAACGCGACCCCGGCTACCTGGGGATGAATCAGATCACACGACGCCAAAGCGCGGTCACGGCCGCATGCCTGCTGTTGCGCAAATCGGTCTTCGATGTTTTGCACGGCCTGGATGAACAGGCTTTCCCGGTGGCCTTCAATGACGTGGATCTGTGCCTGCGTATTCGACAACAAGGCTTGAACATCATATGGACGCCATTTGCCGAACTCATCCACGCCGAATCGGCCAGCCGCGGCAAAGACCTGACTCCGGAAAAGCAAGCCCGTGGTCAACGCGAACAACAAGGCTTTATCGAGCGCTGGTCCCAATCAGGCCAAAGCGACCCGTACTATCACCCGGCTCTGAGCCTGGATTATTTGAGCGGGCCTTACGGGGGCTTGGCGATTCCGCCAAGACATAGGCAGTTACGACGCGTAGGCACCTAGCCCAAGGCTTCAGTCAGTATTTGTAGGCGTAGCCATTAGGTGACGCCCCAGTTTGATTTAAATTATGAGAAAGATACTGTGACCAAACCTAAAATAAAGAAAAACAGCATAAAAAAACACGAAGCCCTTGATGAATCAGCGACCAGCTCAACGACTGTTAAAATGGCTAGCGCCGAAAAAAATGATGTCGATCTGGACGCTTTAGAAAAGATAAGAAACTCAGTTTTCTATGATGAAGCCTGGTACAAAAGCAACCACAGAGACTTAAAAAACCTCAACATAGATTTTGCATTACATTATTTTAACTACGGGTGGCGGCAAGGAAAATCTCCTTCCTTTGGCTTTAGCGGAGATATGTATCTAGCGGCCTACCCTGATGTAAAAACAATAGATATGAATCCACTTCTTCACTATGAGACCTATGGTAAAAAAGAGAAGAGGTATGTACTCCCCTATGCTGTTGAAGCAATCTACAACTCAACGTATTTCGACGACGCCTATTATCAAAAAAACTACAATGGTAAAAGCACCTCCAGGCTTGCCTCTGCCTTAGATTACATTACCTGCAAAGATAGTCTTCGCAATCCATCCGAGCACTTCGATGCTGATGCTTACTTAGAGAGTTATCCCGACGTCAAAGAAGATGGCGTCATGCCACTTTTGCACTTTGAACTCCACGGAAAGAAAGAGAACAGAACAGCCGGCCTGAGCAATCCGCTTGCAAAATTCTTGACGTATGAAAACAATTCAAATATTTCCCACGCCACCAAACGCGTGTGTTTATTCGCGTGTTACATGGGTGACGGAGCAATACCTGATGAGACTATATTCTTGTTGGAAAAAGTAAGATCCGTGTGTGATGCGATTGTATTGATTGGTGATTGCGGCATCCAGCCCGATGAGTTCCGGAAGATAGAACACCTTGTATGTTACGCATATTTCGTGCGCCATCGCGAATACGACTTTGGATCTTACAAACGAGCTTTCGCGTACGCAGACAAAAATGGACTGCTTAAAAATGCTGATGAAATCCTCATATGCAATGATTCTGTCGTTGGTCCATGCGGAGACATTAATGACTTTTTCAAATGTAGGGAGGAGGACGGCAATCCTGAGTTCTATGGAACAACCATTAACAATTTTGGCTTCCGTAATACCCAGTCGCATGGAAATTCATTGTATTCCCCTCACATACAAAGCTACTTTCTTTCTATAGCAAAAAGCATTTTCAATACTACATTCTGGCGAGACTTTATCTACTCTGTAAAACATGAGGAGCACAAAACAGATATCATTATCAACTATGAAATGGGCATGTCCAAGCTATTAAGCTCACATGGCTACCCACCTCATTCAATGTACAAATCCATTGCGGGACTGAACCCTGCAGCCCGTGAATGCCTGGACGTATTGAACACTGCATTATTTATCAAAAAAAGCATGCTGCCTGGTTTGTCACCAGAAAGGGCAGGCATTGTGAATGGAATATTCAAATCCAAAAACTTTCCATTCCAGCTAAAAGATAACAAGATTGTTTCAAACGACAATCAGAATACTCACACTCCAATCATCAAGAGCAAAAAACTAAGAATTGTAGACTGCGCTACGTCCGGCAACATGGTTAGCCTGCTGACTGTATCCGAACACAGCTATGCAAACCTGGAACTCATAATATCAAACGATTCGGAGTTTACATCTACCTCCGCTACGAGCCGTACAGAAGCAGGCAAAGATACTTACACTGGCCTTGCTGACAGCTACCTTACCCAGGGCCTTCACCTATTCATATTTGAATTCGATAAAAAACATATTGAAAAAAATGCTGAATTGACATTCAGCGAGCGAGGCAAACCCGTAGACTTACAATACGTCTACGGAGATATCCCGTGCTACAACCTATTAAATCATAAAAACTCAGGACTCTACCCGCGCATCGAAAAAAACACTTTACACCTGCAAAACAAAGAGCAATCCATTATTTCAATAATGCTCTCAAACAACTACAGCCAGGCTGACAAATCCTTGTACGCCTCGATCATTAACAACGAAATACAAGCCAAGTACAGCCTTTATTCAGAGCGAGCGTCACTGACAGGCGACAATGCCTATGAAGCGTTTAAATACGCACTGAAGTCGGACGATTCTTGTTTTTATATTACAAGCAAAGAAGTGGTTGATCGTGAAAAGGATGAGCACATCAAAAAACACTTAGCCATTCTAGGTTCAGCGCAGCATAAGGAGCTTTTCTTGAATGCAAAATCTCTTTTCTGCTCCTTTGGCTTTCCAGGCATTATTTTTCCCGGACTCAAAGACATACATATCAGCGCGCTCAAGTATAAACTCTACCTTATGTGGCACGGCGTTTCCGCCGGCGATAAAGACTCTTATGAAATAGCGTCCTACAACGGCAACCGCAATGATGGAATTTTCGCCTGTTCCACCCATGAAGAAAAAAACTTTAAGCTTCTTGGTCATGACACTATCTATCTCGGCGGATACCCCAGAATGGATAAGTGGTGCAATGACACACCGCTGAATGTTAACGATGCGGTCATATTTTTCACGTGGCGGCGAAATCTTTACGAAGCGACGCTTGCAGAGTTCTTGAGCTCTGATTATGTCACCACCATTGTAGAACTTGTAAGAGCGATCGCCAAGAGCCGGCCCAAGCTGGAGCTATACTATTTCATTCACAACTCTATCCCTGCTCAACACGTAGAGTGCCTGGCAGCTATTCTCAGAGCACACAGTAGCAACATTCGCTTTGTGAACAACAATGACACGAATACGTTCAACCATATTTTCAACACGTCACAATATCTCATTACTGATTACAGCTCCGTGGGCTATGACTTTGCTTACTACAAAAAAAGAGCACCTATATTTTTCATGCCAGAGAAATTTATCAAAGGCCATTACGTGCCCACCAGCCTTTTCGAGAAAATCATACCAGGGCCTAAATGCCTTGATATAAAATCAGTGATCAAGTCGCTCCGCCCAGAGCAGTACAAAAATCACAAATTGTCAACCAAAGCTTTTTTCCGTTTTATGGATTCCGAAAATTGCAAACGTGCCTTCGACGTCACACACTCAGTGTCTGAAAGCGCATTGTAGATGCAAAAGCTTCAGGACCATTTTTAAACACAGAGGCCCTCATGAAAACCAGACACTCTTTAATGGACATCTACGCAGAGCATGAGGGCTATGTATCTGATAAATGGGATATCTACTTAAACACGTACGATCGCCTATTTAAAAATCTTGAAACCTCAGCGGTAAGCCTGCTCGAAATAGGCATTCAAAATGGAGGCTCACTTGAAATCTGGAGCAAATTATTCCCTCACTCCAAAATAATAGTGGGTTGCGACATAAACCCTGACTGTGCGCAACTTAAGTACGACAGTGAAAAAATACAGCTTCTCATCGGCAACATAAATGATTCGAACATTCAACGAGAGCTTGACGCGCTGTCAAATGACTTCGACATCATTATTGACGACGGTTCGCACACCAGCAGCGACATAATAACTTCGTTCTTCCTGCTTTTTCCTAAACTGAATACCGGTGGAATTTATATCATTGAAGACCTCCACTGCAGCTACTGGCAATCATTTGAGGGCGGGCTGTTCAACAAAAGCTCGTCAATGAATTTTTTAAAATCACTGACAGACATCATTAATTATGAGCATTGGGGAGTGCCCATAAATAAATCCCAGCTGTTAGCTGAGTTCAACATTCCGGCCGACGTGGAAACCGAGAGTCTTCTATCGGAAATTCATTCTATTGAATTTATCAACTCCATGTGTATCATTACTAAAAATCAAGCTCAGAACAATGCTCTTGGTGTGCGCCATGTGGTCGGCTCTCAAGAATTGGTTGCGAAAAACAAGTTCGCGAATGGTGGATTCTTGGTTCCAGAGCCTCAACAATCTCTCGTTCAGGCTTCATCGAATCTTGAAAGTGAAAAAGACAAGAAAATCACGAGCTTGACTATAGAAATATCGGAGCTCAAACGATTGCTTAACGAAGCTCAGCCCAAAAATGGCTAACTTTTTTAAGCAGCAACACGTTTTGCGACCACTGAATATCGGATACTTTTAGTATTCTCATTTTTCGGCAAACCGGGTATACCGTACTTAGATCCACGTATTTTATTTCTAGATTTAGGTACATAATATTTACGTCTACTTTATAGACTGAGACCTACACTATGATCCTAGTCACAGGCGGAGCCGGCTTCATCGGCTCGAATTTCGTTCTGCAGTGGTGCGCTCGCAATGGCGAGCACGTATTGAACCTCGACGCGCTGACCTACGCTGGTAATCTGGCCAACCTGCAGTCGCTGGAAGGCAACGAACTGCATCGTTTTGTCCACGGCAATATTGGTGATGCGGCATTGCTGGACAGGCTGTTTACCGAACATCGTCCGCGCGCGGTGGTGCATTTCGCTGCGGAATCGCATGTGGATCGTTCGATTACCGGCCCCGAGGCATTCGTCGAGACCAACGTGATGGGTACGTTCCGTTTGCTTGAAGCGGCTCGTGCGTACTGGAACGGTCTGGAGACGGCTGACAAAACTGCCTTCCGTTTCCTGCATGTGTCTACAGACGAGGTCTATGGCACGCTGGGCGCGAACGATCCGGCTTTTACCGAGACCACGCCGTATCAGCCGAACAGCCCCTATTCGGCCAGCAAGGCTGCCAGTGATCACCTGGTGCGTTCTTACCATCACACCTACGGCATGCCGGTACTGACCACCAACTGTTCGAACAACTATGGGCCTTTCCACTTTCCGGAAAAGCTGATCCCGCTGATGATCGTCAACGCATTGGCTGGCAAGGCGCTGCCGGTCTACGGTGATGGCCAGCAGATCCGCGACTGGTTGTACGTCGAAGATCATTGCTCCGGTATTCGCCGTGTTCTGGAAGCCGGTGCGCTGGGCGAGACTTACAATATTGGCGGCTGGAACGAGAAGGCCAATATCGATATCGTGCAGACCCTGTGTGCCCTGCTCGATGAACTGGCTCCGGCCGCCGCACGTCAGGTCATCAATCAGAAGACCGGTCAGCCGGTCAGCACTTATGCAGAGCTGATCGCTTATGTCACTGATCGCCCGGGCCATGACCGTCGCTATGCGATCGATGCGCGCAAGATTGAACGCGAACTGGGCTGGAAGCCTGCGGAAACCTTTGAGACCGGCATTCGCAAGACCGTGGAATGGTATCTGGCCAATCAGAAATGGGTGAGTGGTGTCATGGATGGAAGTTACCGTGACTGGATCGTGCAACAGTATGAGGTCAGCGACGCATGAAGATTTTGCTGCTGGGCAAGAATGGTCAGGTTGGCTGGGAGCTGCAGCGCGCTCTGGCACCGCTGGGCGAGGTGATTGCGCTGGATCGTCAGGGTGCCGATGGCCTGTGCGGTGATCTGGCCGATCTGGAACGCCTGGCCGCCACGGTTCGTGCGCTGGCGCCTGATGTGATCGTCAACGCAGCGGCCTATACAGCTGTGGACAAGGCAGAGAGCGAGCCGGACCTGGCGATGTTGATCAATGGCGAAGCTCCGGGCGTTTTGGCTAGAGAGGCTGCGGCACTGGGCGCATGGCTGATTCACTACTCCACTGATTATGTGTTTGATGGCAGTGGTGAAGAACAATGGCAGGAAAGCGCGCCAACCGGTCCGTTGTCGGTCTATGGCCGTAGCAAGCTGATGGGCGAGCAGGCGATTCAGGCCAGTGGTGCCCAGGCATTGATACTGCGCACCAGTTGGGTGTATGCGGCGCGCGGCCACAACTTTGCCAAGACCATGCTGCGTCTGGCCGCCGAACGCGACTCGCTGAACGTGGTAGCGGACCAATACGGCGCCCCCACCGGTGCCGAACTGATCGCCGACGTCACTGCGCAGATTCTGCATCGAGTGCGCGCTGATCAGAACCCGGCAGCATTGGCAGGCATCTATCACCTGGCTGCTGCCGGTGAGACGTCATGGCACGGCTTTGCACAGTTCGTTCTGGAACACGCCGCACGTAATGGCGTGGCATTGAAGGTAGCGCCCGACCAGATCGGCGCCATCCCCACAGAAGCGTATCCAGTGCCGGCACCGCGCCCGCGCAATTCGCGGCTGGCTTTGAGTAAACTAGAAACTGCTTTTCAATTGAAGATGCCGTCTTGGCAACAAGGCGCACAACGCATGCTGGACGAAATCCAGCGCTAAGGACTCTCATGGCTCGTAAAGGAATCATTCTGGCTGGTGGATCGGGTACCCGTTTGCACCCGGCCACGCTATCTGTCTCCAAACAGTTGCTGCCGGTGTACGACAAGCCGATGATCTACTACCCACTGTGCACGCTGTTGCTGGCCGGGATCCGCGACATTCTGATCATCTCCACACCGCAGGACACACCACGTTTCTCGCAGTTGCTGGGCGACGGCAGCCAGTGGGGCCTGAACCTCAGCTACGCCGTTCAGCCCAGCCCGGATGGCCTGGCTCAGGCGTTCACCATCGGCGCAGACTTCATCGGCAACGATGCATCGGCACTGGTACTGGGCGACAACATTTTCTACGGCCATGACTTCCAGTCGCTGCTGCTCAATGCCAGCAACCGTGAGTCGGGCGCCTCGGTCTTCGCGTACCACGTGCAGGACCCCGAGCGTTATGGCGTAGCCGAATTCGATGACAGCGGCCGAGTGCTGTCGCTGGAAGAGAAGCCCAAGGTTGCCAAGTCGAACTACGCCGTCACCGGCTTGTACTTCTACGACAATCAGGTGGTCGATCTGGCCCGCCAGTTGAAGCCCTCCCCACGCGGCGAGCTGGAGATCACGGATCTCAACACGCTGTACCTGGAGCAGAAGCAACTGCACGTCGAGATCATGGGCCGTGGCTATGCCTGGCTGGACACCGGCACGCATGACAGCCTGCTGGAAGCCGGCCAGTACATCGCCACGCTGGAAAGGCGCCAGGGCTTGAAAGTCGCCTGTCCGGAAGAGATCTGCTACCGCGCGGGCTGGATTGATGCCGCGCAGCTTGAAAAGCTCGCACAGCCGTTGATCAAAAATGGCTACGGCCAGTACTTGAAGAACGTGCTTAAGGAAAAGATTTTCTGATACGCGCCATGGATCTCGACTAACTACGTGTGAAAGGATGCGATACCAATGTTTACTGTAGCGCCTCCTTTCAAGCGTTAATTAATTGCTCGACGATTAGTGCTCCAGACGTTAAAGCGACGACGTAACCAATGCTGCAAAGGAACTTCGAACCATCGGTGACTTGCAAAGCTTAACGGAATAAGCACGACCATGAACAATAACAGCATCCATGTGTTATAGAAGATCTCACGGTTATAGCCCAGCGCATCGAAAGCCATTGCAAATAGTATCTGCAGCGGGAAGTGCAGCAGGTAGGACGAATAGCTGACGTCACCGATAACCCCAAACCGGTTCATCAGCGTTGGTTGCACATAAGAGACGGATGCAATAAACATCACAGACGCAGGGAAAGCGACTCCCATCAGAAGATAGATATTCAATGTCGGCGATAGCCAGACCGCACTCCATGCCGCCAGCATTGCGATCAGTGCGGCGATGCAGCTTGTGTTGCGACCTGTCAGGCTGCTGACACGGGCAAAGATTAAATATGCTAACCCGCCACTGAAGAAAGAAAAAACACCGGCTGAAAGTTTATGATATTCGGGGTAGGTCAGCCAAGATATGAAGATCAAAAAGGGAACGAGAAAGTAGCGGCCCCGTCCCATCAGACATACTGTAAAAAACAGTCCGTACAAAAAGATTTCAACCGACACCGACCACACTGGGCCGTTGAAGGACCAGCCTTTCTCCAACCCCCAGGCTGGAATCATCAGAACATTCAGAATTGCGTGATAAACGTCATTGAACTGATATATGAAATAAACAGCGTTCTGCTGAAAATAGATGAATTGAAATAGCGCTACAACGGCAAAACTGAAAATATGCAGAGGGTATAATCGACTGAACCTATTCATGAAGAATCGAGAGGCACTGACCCTACGCGATGCGATGTCATTAAAAAAAAGATAGAAAAATACAAATCCTGATATACAGAAAAAAAGCTCGACTGCCAGCGCACCGTACTTATATAAAATAGTCAGGTAAGCGAAAAAGGGTTGCCGAGCCGCCTCGAAAAGAGCCGGCTGATCCCCTACGTAAAAAAAATGCTGCCAATGCCAGAACACCACTGACAAGGCTGCGATACCACGTAGCACATCCAGCGTGTAAATACGTTCTGACTGGCCGATCTGTTCGCTCATGGCATCCTTTTTTTCAAGCTACGCTCCGTCAACTCAATGAGTGAGCATTCCAGACGTTCTGGCGGGTGTTTTAGTTCCCGCCAGCCAATAGACATTACTCGACCTTACGAATCTCAAGCTGATCCAGGCCAATGCCAAGGGTGCGATCATCCTTACTCATACCGAGCTGCTTAGGTGACGTAGGCAGGGGCACCTTGATGGTTAATACGTCGGCGCTATCAACATTGACGATATCCAGTGTGTAGGAGGCGTTGTCTGCAGTCAGCTTGACCGGATAACTTCGGTGACCTACCAACACCTCAAACGGCTTATCGACATTAGGACCAAATGCCTTGGCCGTCAGCACAAGTTGAAACTTGGACGGTAAAGATTTGGCGAACCTGAATACAATATCGCCACGATCCGACCAGGCGCCCCAGCTTTCAGGATGCGAAAGCCCTGACGCTTTTATTACCGTATCAGGTAATGAGGAATGTCTGAAGTTGATATTCAATGGATAAGCACTGGTCATCTTTTTTGCCAAGGAGAAACCATTGAACCTCATCACATCAAACTCATCTTTTGCGAATTCTATGTCCCCAATGGCCAAAATCCACTTTTTATCAGACGGAGTCTGGGCTGCGGTGTAAGGAACACCCTCGACAAAAGAAAGATCGCGTGAAGCGCCCAAGTCGTCGATGTAGACCAGGGACCTTAGCGTTGCCGCAACGCTATTGCCAACCACAACAAGACTAGACAGCTCATTCGCAGGGACGTAGCTTTTTGCAAAGAGCCCTGCTCTATCGTATGCATCGATCACCATTCTCTGTCTGACCTCTGCATTGCTGTGGACAGCAGTAACTCCCACAGAAAGCGGCAAGTAGAAAAGCAGGAATACGATAGTCCCAGAACTGGCCGACAAACACCACACGACAACTGCGATTGCTGAGAAAACGGCCAGCGCAATAAACCAGTTTACATTTAGCGTATAGCCACGCAACTCAGCACTGTCAACGTAGCTTGGTGTGAATGGATGCATCAGTGTCATCGCGGCATAGCCGATCATGGCCAATACAAGAATTGCAATAATAAATCGGCAGTACTTTAAAGAAGCGGTGTGCACAGCGTTAATTTGAGTCGCCGCAGCAATGAATAAAAGCGGCAGCATGAAATCATAATACCGCATGTGAAGCCTGAACGCCGTCTCGACCACGTTCGTGCCTGCAACCGATGCTGAAAACAAACCAACGATCACAATCAGATTGAGCAACAAAGCCAAGGCACAAAAAACAACTTTATCTTCCGACGAAATAGACTTTTTTACCAGAGCCTTTATAGAGCCAAATATGATAATTGCCACTGAGGTGCCAAACATCATAACAATGGCTAATAGATGACCTTCAATAATACGTGGTGCCGTCGAAAAGATATCGAGGTATCGTTGCAGAGATGAAGCGCTTGACTCGAACGTCGAGGTATAAAAATTACCAAAAAGCGTTAACCCTGAAGTGCCGGCAATGATGAAGCTCACGACAAACTTGGTTGCCAGCATCACCGCTACAAACACAGCACTGCTTTTGAGTCCTGTGACTAGCCACGTGTTCATGCTTTTATACGCAAAGAAAACTATGCACAGGCAAAATGCGGGAATCATAAACATCGCATGTGGCTTAACGAGCGATGAACAACCCATGATAAAGCCAAACAAAGCCCACTCTTTCAAGGAGGCTTGAGCATTTAGACTCAAGAAGTAAGAAATTCCGATCCAGAAAGATAGGAAAAACAACGGTTCAGGCATGAAGTAAGCAGTGTAACTATTTATCGGCCCCAGCATACTGAGAAATACAATCAACACGGACAACCGACTGCCACAAAAGCGTCTAGCGGTCATGTATATAAACGGCGCAGCAGCGACGAAAAACACCGTATTGAAAAGCTTCGAACACTCCATAAACCCGCGGCCGCACAGGTTGGTGGACTTATAGATGGCAAGGTAGAGATAATCCGGAATATAGGCGGCAGACAGAGGCATCAATCTCGCCATCGAGCTGTACGTATACTCATCACCCAGAACGCCTGGGTACAGCCCAATGGATCGGACCAGCAGCACGATCAAGGTCACGACCATGATACCCGCCACCGCTGCTGGAGCGCCTAACTTTATTCCATTTTTAAATTGCATGCCGCTTCCCACTCTACAAATTTAATGCCATATGCCATACGCAAAACAGCTATGACTTGACGGCCAATACAATACCAAACATGATGAACAAAACGCCTACGAAATACTGAACCTGAAAGCGTTCGCCCAAAATAAAATGGCTACCAATCGGCACTAATACAAATGCCATTGCCATCAAGGGGTAAGCTTTACCAAGCTCTATTTTCTGAAGTACCCATACCCATGCGATAGTAGTCAGCCCATAGAGGGCAAAAGCAGAGCCCAGTATCATGATAGTTTTGATGTCAAAAAAAGTGCCCGCCCGCTGCAAGGAAATAGCGCTTAATTTGAACATGATCTGTCCAGCAGCAATTCCCAGCACGCAAAGGACAGCAATCGCATATACCATTACACTGCCCCTGCCTTGGACTTGACTTTGGTCTTAGCTAGGTGAAAAGGCCTTCTGGGAACCGACGCAATATCCTGCCCCAAAAATGCCAATATCAGTTGAATGCCCAATATAATAGGCAATGCGGAAAGCATGACAGTGCCTGCCGAGTTAGGGACACCAGTATAAATTGAGCTGATCCAATGAGAAATACCGAACACACTACCGCACAACAGCAGCGTCAGGCCTACAGGAAGCTCAATAGACGCAAGCGACATGTCCCTCAGGTAGTAGTTATAGAAGATTCGTTTGCCGAAATTTCTAACGTGCTTGACGAAGAACTCGCCAACGACCTTGGATACCTTCAGGTTACTGACTTCATCACCGTATTTGGCATGCATGGGAATATCTACAACGACAGCACGCAACGTGTTGAGTCGAAAAAGAATGTCGGTCTCAAAAAAATAGCGCCTGCTTATTTTATCCAGAGGCAGATGTTTCGCAACATCTCGATGAATCGCTGTATAGCCATTGGTGGGATCAAACAAATCCCAATAGCCTGACGAAAATTTCGTCATGAAAGACAGTACAGCGTTCCCAAACAGGCGAACGCGCGGCATTGCCCGGATCTCCTCGAGATCAAAAAAGCGATTGCCTTTCGTGTAATCCGCTTCACCGGCAAGGATGGGATTAATGAAGTTCATGATCAACGCAGGGTCCATCTGACCGTCGCCATCAATCTTTACAATAACGTCCATGTTTTCTTCAATCGCCGCTTTGTAGCCGGTCATGACCGCGCCACCAACGCCCTGATTCTGAGGGTTACGCAGAACAACCACACGCGGGTCGGTACAGTGTTGTTCGACGTAAGCACCGGAATGATCCGGGCAGCAGTCGTCAACGACGTAAATTCTGTCGACTTCTGGTCCAATGTCTGCGATCACACCCAGTATGTGCGCGACCACTTTATAGGAAGGGATCAAGACAGCGATCTTGCTACGTCCCTCAACATCGACGGTAGGGATCACGTCTGGCTTGACCTGGTGTTGCTGACCGATTGTCATATATAAAATTACCTGTTGGTCCAAATCTTCTGATAATGGCTCTGCGACTCGGCAGTAATCAGTTGCTCAATATGAGTGCTGCCTGCAGCTGTCTGGCGCTCTGTTCCCACGTCAGCCAAGGCATGTCACTTGAATCTGGATGCATTGAGTCCTTGTGTAACTCTAACCAGGCCGCGATTGCTTCACTAATGTCAGTAGGGTGCAAGCCGCTGAAATAAAATGCGTGGGTACCTGCGATTTCCTTGAACACAGGCAGATCACGAATAATCATTGGAAGATTATATTGAGCTGCTTCGATCAATGGCAGGCCGAACCCCTCGCCTTCCGATGCTGCTATCAGACACGTCGACGCCGAGTAAATCTTTTCGAGGTACTCATCACTGATGCCTTCCAGCCAGAAAAGCCTATTGCCTTTCTCGGGATGGTTTTCAAGGCGTGCGACCAGCTCGTCCACAAGCCAGCCCCGTTTCCCGACGATGACAAGATTGATGTCCTGCCCCTGCTCCCATAGACTTTCAAAAGCAGAGAGAGTTTGCGCATGCCCTTTGCGCGGCTCCACGGTACTGACCATCAGAAAGCTTGGCTTCTGCACCAGACGTGCCAACAGCTCCCCTGCATCATCGGGCAGACCTGCAGAAGGCAGGCTGTTGTCGATATCGGCCCCCAGGTGGAAGCTTTTTACACTTGGCTTGTTGCCTGCGCACTTGTCCACGTTGTCAGCAAGCCATTGCTTCAACTCATCCGCAACTGCGCCCGATATGCAAATCAGACTGCTGGCGACCATGCTGATTTTCTGCAGCCAGTCGTTGAACAACTCAGCATTCGGCGCCACCCACCAGTCAGGGCGGTGGAACAGCAGCAAGTCGTACACGATGTAACTGACCTGTACACCCATCTGCCGCATCTGATTGTGCAGCGGATAGAGTTGACTTGCCAAGTGCATGTTCAAGTCCAGAGACAGATAGATGTCGTCTTGGGCGAAGTCGACAATGGCGTCTGTCGTCTCGGAAAACTGATCATAGATGCGCGAGGCAAAGGCATTAGCATAATAATACTGGCCATCCGCGAAGTAGATCGGACGAACAGTCAGGCCTGCTGGTTGGTCATTCAAGAACTCGTGGAGCAGACTGCGTACAACACGCTGAATACCTGATTTGGCATCACTGTGAACGATGCTGGATACATCAAGCAACAACTGCCTGTGATCAGCACCTGCAAAGTCAAATGCGATACTTTTCGCAACCTGGAAAAGCTCGATGTCAGTAGGCGCAGTGTCCGAGAGTGAAATCAGTCGCTCCAGCAATGCAGCTCCAGGATCAGGCAGGTCAGGCTGATCAGCAGCAACCGACGAATGCCTCGACTCCAAAGCTTCGATGGCTTTTTTCGCAGACTCATCCCACGAAAACTTCTTGCACTGCTCCCCTGCATTGGTAAGCAATCTTGAGCGGAAGCCATCGCTTTCTAGACCTTCTAGCATTTTCTCAGCGATGGAGCCGACCGAGAAAGGGTCGAACAGCGCTTCGTCGAACCCGATGACTTCCGGAACACTGCTGCAGTTAGAACCGATCACCGCAGCACCGCATGCCATGGCTTCCAGCACCGGAAGACCAAAGCCTTCATGGGTCGACGGGAAGACAAACAACTTGGTCAACGAATAGAGGGCAATCAGGTCTGCATCATTGACGTAGCCAGTCAGTACCAACTCCGAGGCCTTGACGCCATATTGCTCTGCGAAGGCGAGCAGTTCCATTCGCTGCTGAGCATGCAGCTTGCTCGCGATAACCAGCTGGTGCCTGGCTTTAAGCGCGCTGGGCAACGTGCTATAGGCTTCAAGCAAGCGAGCGAAATTCTTCCTGGGGTCAAAGCCGCCCGGCGCATAAAGAATGAACTCGCTTTTCACGCCCAGACGCTCAAGTATCGCCGAGCTTTTGCTCAGATTCACTTCATCGGGAATAAACTGCTCACCAATAGCCGCGGAAATATTGGCTATCTTTGCTTGGTCAATGCCTAGGTGCGTCACCGCCTCCTGACGCGAGGAATCGGAAATGGCCAGCAAAGTATCGGCTTTTTTCAGCCAGTCTATTTTACGGTGGTAATAGTCTTTCAGCTCTGCGGTAGGAAGATAGACATCCTCATTCATAAACGGAATCAGGTCATAGAGGATTACTGCGGTTTGATGGGTTGCCGGCACAGCACCGACGGACGTCACTGCGTTGGCCCAATAGCCTTCAAAAAGACTGCTGACCACTACCGCATCGGGTTTCAGCGTGGATAAGAAGGACTCTCTGATGACTTCAGATGCTCTCGCCACCCAAGGAGTCGGATTCGCATCACCCGGCACGTCAAATATACGGATGCGGTTCTCGGGAATAAGACCAGAAAAGGCAACCCTTATGTCAGGAATGCTTTCCGACATGCAGTTGTTCAGAGCCAGCCATATCTCATGGCTCCCGGCATTTCGTGCGATGGCCTGAGCCAATGACAGAGAATAGCGACCAATACCGCGAAAACGACTTTCGGACTGAGCGCCCTGTAGATCAATGACAATACGCATTAACGGTTTTCCTTGCGCTCAAAAGCCAGCTTCAAATCAGAATAAACACGCGCCACCCTTGGGCTTGCTGTCGGAAAACCATCGTCAGTCGCCTCTGTTGCAGCCGTAACAGGAGTCACTTCATGAGGCCGAGGCTGAATAATTCCGTGGCGCAGGGCAAATTGCCTGACGCTATTCAAAAAATTGGGGTATGCCTGCGCCTTATTGAGAAGACGCGTGCGTAAGCGCGGCCTATTCAAAACAAAGCGTATCGAGCGGGCCAGAACAGAGCGTACAACTCGCTTGAAGAGACTCGAAGGTAGCCTGGTCGCTTTGCTGGATAGACTGGCCGACGTGCGAAGCGGCCGAGTTATCCGCCAGGATTTACTATTTTCAAACTGTGCAATGCGCGCCTCATAAGCGGTCGCCGTAAGCCACCAATGATGCGCATTGTTCAGCGATTGATCCAGTTGAGCTTGAATCTCATGCATCTGCGCTTGTTCGACCTGGTTCTCGTTGGCTTTCAGCCACCAGTGATGCGCATTATCTAACGATTCCTTGAGACGGGCCTGGAGCTCATCGACCCGTGCCTGCGCAGAGACTGCGTCTGTCACTTTAGTAACGCCGGTATCCTGCTGCAGTTGCGTAACCTGCGCCTGAAGCTCTTTCAGGTGAGAAAACGCTTCATTCAAGCGCGATTCCGATTCATTCATACGCAACTGTGCAGCTTCTTGACCCAGCTGAACACTATGAACACGCGACTCAGCAAGTTCGGCACGCAGTGTCACCTCACGTATCCTGGCTTCAACTTCGTCGTTATTTTGCAGCGCGTGCACACTGCTCTCGAGGCGCTTGCCTTGTTCCTGAACATGAGAGAGCTGATCACGCAGTTCCGCATGGGTCGCAGCACCCGATTCTTCCAGCGTACGCGCAATTTGCTCAATTTCCTGGCCGCGTTGCTGAACCTGATTCAACTGCTCACGCAGTTCAGTCTCAGTCGCAATACCTGACTCTTCAAGCGCACGCACAATTTGGTCAAGTTCCTGACCGCGTTGCTGAACCTGACTCAACTGCTCACGCAGCTCAGCGCATGTAGCGTCACTCTTTTCAACCCAGCCTGCCACCTGGGAGTCATAGCGACGCGAAAGTGATTCCAGCGACATGCCGTACTCTTTACCGAAAACGGCGTCGAATATCTCCAGTTGTTCGGGAGCAGCCGCTTTTTGCGCGACGATCGCGTAATCCGGACTGACGCCGTGCAGCACGCTGAATAAATCGACAGGCCCGCCTTCGGAAAGCGCGATGGGCTCTTGAAGACGCAGCAGCTGAGAGCGACTAAACCGAGAGTATTCAGTCAGAAAGCTCAACAGCAAATGCGGTATGGGGCAAGTATGGGTAGGGTCCAGATAAAATGTCTGCGTGCCCACCACAAGATTTTCCGAGTTGGGCGTTTCCAGAATAAGCAGACCGGCAGGTTTTAGTACTCTTAGCGCCTCGGCAACCAGCACTTTGAGATCGCCAAACGGAATATGCTCGGCGATGTGAAAACCTGAGATGACCGTCATGCTTTCATCTGGCAAGCTTCTCAACTTTTCCAGCGCATCAACGTTTTCGACCGGCAATCCCAATGCCGTACAGGCCTCAAGCATACCCACATCAAGATCGATACCAAGCGCCTGAAAGCCCTTTTGAATAAGAATTTCCAGCCACTCACCGCGGCCACACCCCAAGTCCAGTGCCTGAGATTCCGGATAAATCTGCTTTAAAGGTTCCAGGAAAGGAATGTAAACCTGCTGACGCTCATGGATCAACTCACGTGAGCCGCGATAACGATCTTCAAAGGCACGGTAGAAGGGAACGGTCATCGACTGAACTCCACAACAGGCGGCAGCCATGCCAACCCAACAAACTCGCTTTGCGAAATATTGACTACATTGAACACGAGCGTTAAATCCACCCATTCATAATTGCGTGATAAATGACTATCTGTTGTGTGGAGTGCCACCGCAACTGAATACGAGCCCACCCCCAGGTTGGCTGGAAAGTTGAAGGAGTAATCCAGAGACTCTCCTGCCTGCAGATCAACGACCTTGCAGCCCATATGATGCGTGTTGGTGCCGTAAACAGGCTGTCCCAGGCGATCCTTGATGAGATACCCCACTACCAGCTCGGGAATTGCACTGTTGACCTGAGCATTGATGCGCAAGGACACTGGCTCGCCGACGGAAACGTACTCAATACGCTCACCGGCAGCATTGTGCAGACTGACAGCGCCGATGGTGGCTTCTCCGCTTCCTGAGCGAGTCTGTACCGAACCATCCTCGAGCTCTCGGAGCTGTACCGTTGCGTTTTCCTTTTCGGCAATCAACGCATTATAGAAATCCATGACTTCTTCAGGCTTGCCATCTTTTATCACCGTGCCTTTTTCAAGCAATATCGCTCGGCTGCAAAGCGCCTGAATGGAACCTCGGTCGTGAGACACGATGAGTAATGTTGTTCCCTGAGCCTGGAACTGACGTATGCGCTCGAAGCTTTTATGCTGGAAGTAGCTGTCGCCGACAGATAACGCTTCATCAACAATAAGTATTTCAGGCCTGATCGCTGTGGCAACCGCAAACGCAACACGCATCTGCATGCCACTCGAATACATTCTCACCGGTTCGTCGAAATACTCGCCGATCTCTGCGAATGCCTCGATTTCATCAATAACACCGTTGATCTGATCAGCACTGAACCCCATCAGGCCGGCGGCGTGATAGACATTCTGACGCCCGGTCAAGTCGGGAGTAAAGCCCATCCCCAGCTCGAGAATAGCGGCGATACGGCCGTTGACCTGAACATGCCCTTCAGTAGGCTGCAAAGTCCCGGTTATCATCTTGAGCAGCGTCGACTTACCCGCCCCGTTCTGCCCAACAATTCCTATCGCCTCACCTGGCTCGATTGAAAAACTGATGTGTTTAAGGACCCAGTGCTCTTCGCTTGGCTTGGTAGGTATGCCGAACCACCGACCAATACGCTGAAACTCGGAAGCATAGACACGATAGGCCTTGCCCAGATTACTAACGCTCAACAGACTCATAGTACGTCCACCATCTCCGGCGCCGCCCGGCGAAACATGAATAGGCCCAGCAGCATCAGACCTGCAGCGACAGCGGCGGTGATGGCCATACTTTGCAGATCAGGCGCTCGCCCATAAACCAGAACGTCGTGGTAAGCACTGACGATCGGAAACATGGGGTTGATGCCCATGACGCTTTTGAATTGCTCGGGAATGATATTGACCGGGTACACGATCGGCGTGAACCAGAACCACACCTGCAGCAGAATCGGAATGACCTGACCGACATCGCGCACAAATACGTTCAATACACCCAGAATGAGACCCAGACCGACGGCCAACGCGGTCACTACGAGGGTCAGAGGAATCAGCCAGAGCATTTGCCAGTGCGGCCAAAGGCCCAGTGCAGCGAAGACAAGCAGTATCGCGGCAAACAGCAGAACATAATTGAGCAGGCATGAACCTGTGACAATCACGGGCAAAGTGATGCGTGGAAAACGCATCTTTTTCATCAGGTTGCCCTGATCAATGAACAGCGTCAGACAGCGACCGATGATCTCTGAAAAGTAGCTCCAGGCCAGCATACCGGCCATCAGGTAGACCGCATACGCATACTTGTTGTCGATGCCTGGTAGTTTGGCAGCCAGAACGTTGGAGAGAACCAGCGCGTAGATCGCAACCTGTGCCAGCGGGTTGATGATCATCCACAGGCCACCCAGGCGGCTGCGGGCGAATCGTGCGGAAAACTCATTGCGTATAGATGAAAAAACGAATCCCCGGTAACCCCAAAGGCTTCTGAACAGCTCCAACATTGGTGACTCCTGAAGAGGGTGAAGTCGTGCTTACCCTGAGTGTTCCTGTTTCGTGCAGTTAGTACACAAGCCCCGACCGCAGTGCGCGTAAGGCTGGTTTCACCGAGCGACGAAACGCAAAAAAACAGAAAAAGGTTTCTGGGGGCGCACTATATCGCCTTCGCTGGAATAGTCACCGTTTAGTCTTTAAATCGGCACGTTCAAAACGAATTATTCATGAGTCCAGCAGACGGAAAATCATGGAATTCTTCTGAAAATCAGGCAATTGCAGAACCTGTGATCAATGGCTATGTCATGGATGTCTACGAACGGCTCACGTGCAATGATACCCTTTCGCCACCTCTGCTATCACGGTAGTCACTCAAGAACAGAGCCGGCGAGTCGCTGAACGGGCATAATAAATGCCACACAACAAGGTGCAACAGTCGTCTACACGCTTGCTAACCTGTATCATGACCCGCCTCGAATACAGCACAAGCCCCCCCGTGAGCAAGCTGGGGCACCCGATCTTTGATGGAGTTAAAAAATCTAGCATGAAAGCAATCATTACCGGCATTACTGGTCAAGACGGCGCTTACCTGGCTGAGCTGCTGCTCGAAAAAGGCTATACCGTTTACGGCACCTATCGCCGTACCAGCTCCGTCAATTTCTGGCGTATAGAAGAGCTCGGGATCCAGAACAACCCTAATCTGCATCTCGTCGAGTATGACCTGACTGACCTGTCTGCCAGCATTCGCTTGCTGCAAACCACGGGCGCTACCGAGGTCTACAACCTCGCGGCACAAAGCTTCGTGGGCGTGTCGTTCGAACAGCCGTTGACCACTGCCGAAATCACCGGCATCGGCGCAGTCAACCTGCTGGAAGCCATTCGCATCGTCAACACCAAGATCCGTTTCTACCAGGCATCGACTTCCGAGATGTTCGGCAAGGTCCAGGCCATCCCGCAAGTAGAAAGCACTCCGTTCTACCCGCGCAGCCCGTATGGCGTCGCCAAGCTCTACGCTCACTGGATGACCATCAACTACCGTGAGTCGTACGACATCTTCGCCACCAGCGGCATCCTGTTCAACCACGAGTCGCCGCTGCGTGGCCGTGAGTTCGTAACCCGCAAAATCACCGATTCGGTTGCCAAGATCAAACTGGGCCTGATCGAGTCGTTCGAACTGGGCAACATGGACGCCAAGCGCGACTGGGGTTTTGCCAAGGAATACGTCGAAGGCATGTGGCGCATGCTGCAGGCTGATGAGCCGGACACCTTTGTCCTGGCCACAAACCGCACTGAAACCGTACGCGACTTCGTGAGCATGGCATTCAAGGCCACTGGCGTGACCATCAAGTGGGAAGGCGAAGCCGAGTCGGAAAAAGGCATTTGCGCAGACACTGGCAAGGTACTGGTTTCGGTCAATCCGAAGTTCTACCGCCCAACCGAAGTCGAGCTGCTGATCGGTAACCCTGCAAAAGCCAAGGAAGTCCTGGGCTGGGAACCGAAGACCAATCTGGAAGAGCTGTGCCGCATGATGGTCGAAGCGGATCTGCGTCGTAATGAAAAAGGCTTTTCGTTCTGATGAGTATTGCCGGCAAGCGCGCACTGATCACCGGAATCAACGGCTTTACAGGCCGTTTCATGGCGAACGAGCTTGCCGCCCAGGGCTGTGAAGTCCTTGGCGTCGGCAGTCAGCCTTCGGACAGTCCAGGCTACTACCAGGTGGATCTGGCAGACGTGGCAGGTCTTCGCAAGCTGCTGGCAGACACTCAGCCGGATATCGTCGTGCACCTCGCAGCATTGGCGTTCGTCGGGCATGGGGCAGCGGATGCTTTCTATCAGGTCAACCTGATCGGCACCCGCAACCTGCTCGAAGCGATCGATGCCTGCGGCAAGGTGCCTGACTGTGTGTTGCTGGCGAGCAGCGCCAATGTCTACGGCAATGCTTCATCCGGCATGCTGGATGAAACGACTCCGCCCGCACCGGCCAACGACTATGCCGTGAGCAAACTGGCGATGGAATACATGGCGAGCCTCTGGCACGCCAGGTTGCCCATTGTCATCGCCAGGCCGTTCAACTACACCGGCGTCGGGCAGGCAGAGAACTTTCTGCTGCCCAAGATCGTTTCGCACTTCGCACGCAAGGCCAGCACCATCGAACTGGGCAACCTTGATGTGTGGCGTGATTTCAGTGATGTGCGCGCTGTTGTCAGCGCCTACCGTGGTCTGCTGGAAGCCTGCCCGGTCGGACAGACGATCAACGTCAGCTCCGGCGTGACGCACTCGCTGCGCGAAGTGATCGACATGTGCCGGGAAATCACTGGCCAGGATATCGACGTTCAGGTCAACCCTGCGTTTGTCCGGGCCAATGAGGTCAAGACCTTGTGCGGCAGCAACGCTCGCCTGCGCGCGTTGGTCCACGACTGGGAGACCCCGCCGCTTCGGGAAACCCTGAGCTGGATGTTGCCCTCCGCTTGATTGGTGGGCAGTTACAAAATAAGGCCTGTCTACCTGGTAGACAGGCCTTTCCTTTTTAAACACCCTTAAAGCCCGTGGTGAACGACTCAGCACGCATGGCTGAATCAGGCAGACGATGATCAAGGTTCTTCACTTCTTCAAAACCTACTACCCGGACACCACCGGCGGGATAGAGCAGGTCATTTTCCAGCTCGCTCAGGGCTGCCGTGTGTTGGATGTAGAAAGCCAGGTGCTGACGCTGAGCCCATCCCCCTCCCCCGCTCGCCTGCAGGTCGCAGACCACCAGGTCACGCGCGTGAAGGAAAACTTCAATCTGGCGTCCACGGGCTTTTCTGCAAGCGTCTTCAGTCAGTTCAGGGAAATGGCCGCGGAAGCCGATCTGGTTCATTTTCATTTCCCCTGGCCGCTGATGGATCTGGTGCATTTCGCCACCCGCCATGGCCGGCCAACGGTGCTCAGTTATCACTCGGACATCATCAAGCAGCGCACACTGCTGAAGCTGTACAGCCCGTTGATGAACCAGTTTCTCAAACGCATGGACCGCATTCTGGTGGCCTCGCCTAATTACCTGCAGACCAGCGATACCCTGAAACCCTTCGCCGACAGGACCGTGGTCGTGCCCTACGGGCTGGATCAGTCGGCCTATCCGGTGGTCCCGGCGCAGAAACGTTCAGAATGGCAACAGCGCGTGCCGGGCAAGTTCTTTCTGTTCGTCGGCGTGCTGCGCTATTACAAGGGCCTGCACACACTACTCAGTGCCTTGGAGGGCGTTGATTACCCGGTGGTGATCCTCGGTGGCGGACCTCAGGAGGCCGAGCTCAAGGAACAGGCCGAGAAACTGCAACTGCGCAACGTGCTGTTTCTCGGTCGACTGGACGATGAAGACAAGGCGTGCCTGCTGCAGATGTGTTACGCCCTGGTCTTTCCTTCCCACCTACGCTCGGAAGCATTCGGCATCTCGCTGCTTGAAGCCTCGATGTACGGCAAGCCGATGATCTCCTGCGAGATCGGCACCGGCACGACCTACGTGAATATCGACGAAGAAACCGGCCTGGCAGTACCACCGGAAAATCCGCTGGCGTTGCGCGAAGCGATGCGCCGCTTGTGGGAAGACCCGCAGCAAGCGGCCCGCTTCGGCGAGAACGCGCTGGCACGCTTCCATGAGGTGTTCACCGCCGAAAAGATGTGCGCGTCGACTGTGCAGGCCTATCAAAGCCTGCTGAAATGAATGTCATCTCTCGATGAATAAAAAAGCCCCATCACTGGGGCTTTTTACTGACTATTTGGCGTATCACCCCAACCGAAACCGCGCCGTATTATCATTCAACGCCCGACTGCCCTGACTCAAGGTATCCGCCGCCTGATTGACTGCGCGGGCACCTTGCAGCAAACGCCCTGCGGCCTGATCGACCTGCTGGATGTTGCTGCTCACTTCATCAGCGGTCGACGCCTGTTCTTCCACGGCGGTCGATATCTGCGCCAGCGTATCGGTCACACCCTGCACTGCCGTGGCGATTTCGCCCAGGCGGACGCCCAGCCCGGTCACCGACTGCGCATCGTTGACGGCTTGCCCGCAGGCCGCTTCCATCAGGTTGACCGCCTGCGTCACGGTGGAGCGCAAGCTGTCGACCGTGCCGGCGATCTGGGCGGTCGAGGCCTGGGTACGCTGGGACAGGCTGCGCACTTCATCGGCAACCACCGCGAACCCGCGCCCTTGTTCACCGGCGCGTGCCGCCTCGATGGCTGCGTTGAGGGCCAGCAGGTTAGTCTGTTCGGCGATGCCGCGAATGGCATCCACCACCGATTGAATCTGCTGCCCCTGCTCGCTGACCCGACCCAGCGCGGCGGCAGTCTCGGTCAGACGCTGATTGAGCTGCTGGATACTGTCAGTGGTGCGCTGGCTGTCCTGACTGCTTTGCTGAGCAATCTGACGCGTCTGCCGAGCGCTTTCCGATGCCTGTTCACAGCTTCTGGCCACGCCCTGGGAGGTGGCGGCCAGCTCGGTGGCTGCTGCGGCGATCTGACTGATCTGTTGCTGCTGGTCTTCGACCTCGCTCAGCGTTCCGCTGGACTGGGCATTCAGCGTCAGCACCGCATCGCCGACGCGAACCGTTTCCTGATTGACGCCCAGCAGGCTGGTACGCAGTTGCACCACCGCGACGTTCAGCGCGCGACTGATGGCAGCAAGCTCGTCACGGCCCTGCACAGCCACTTCCACACACAGATTACCGTCACGCAGGGACTCAGCCAGCGTGGTGATGCCTTTGGCGCTATTGCGGATCGAGGATTGCAGACAGGCGAACAGATAGATTGCCATGATCACCAGGACACAGAAGATCACTGCCATCGGGATGAACTCGGTGTTGGAGCTCTCGTGGTAGTAATCGAGACGTCCATTGAGCGCGTCAAGCGATTGCCTGCGCAAATCTGCCGTGCTGCCGGTCAGGGTGTCGATGCTCTTTTCGAACTCTTCAGGCTTGAGCTTGATGCTGCCGCCGAAAACACCGTCATCAATGACCTTAAGCTGTGTCTCCAGCACTTGTATTACTGCAGCGTACTTGTCCGCCCAAGGCTGCAACTGCTCGGGAAGCTTGGACAGCAGCAGGCCGGCAGCCTTTTGCATCTGATCCCTGGAGTCATCGATGCGACCGCGCAGATCGCGCATTTGCAGACGGCTCTGCAGACTGAACTGACCCGATGCCACCGACGTCTGCCCGACACTCGACAGACGGCCGATACGCTCGATCAGGTCCGGCACTTGCTGGGTGGAGAGCTGCATGAGCATGTAGGTTTCAAGCCAGGGGTCGAGAATCAAACCGCTGTCCATCGCGATCTGCTCGCGCAGCGCCTGGACCAGATTCAGCACCGTAGTGAATCGGTCATAGCCATCAGGCCACCAGCCCACTGTGCGCAATGATGCCGTGTCCAGACCGGTGACAGCGGCTTGAAGCGTCTTGAACCGGTTCATGGTATCGACAGGCGCCTTTTCCTCGACCAATGCGGCCTGAACGCCTTCCAGCGCCTTGGCAATGCGAGGGATCCCCGCATCGACGTTGGCCATCGCCGCCTTCGCTGCCGGGGTCGGCTCGCGCAGGATATCGGCGGCTTTCCAGCGTGCGGCATGATCGCGCTGGGCGGACAGCTCGATGTTCAGATCGTCGAGCGCCAGCAACTGACGCACGCCGGATTGCTCCCCGGAAATGACATCGAGCTTGTTGCTGTACTCCTTGGTGATGACCCACGCGCTGCCCGCCAGCGGCAACATGAACAGCAGGAACAAGACCTGAAACTTGCGAGCAAAACCAAAATGTCCCATCAGGCGCATGCCTGGTGACAAAAGACTGTTCATGTCCTGCGACTCCCCGTGAACACCTGCCAGATCTGCACAAACAGAGGCGATGCCTTTTGTTGGAAAAACACTAGCAGCAAAATGCCATGTTATTGTTTCAATGACGATACGCGTCGCCTCAGATTGGTACGCAAAGTGTCGCCATTCGTTGTTCTTGGCGTCAAAAAGCTTCTCAAACGAGCTATCAGGCACAACCAAGCAAGAACCGGACCGCCCAGCCGACGGGAAAAGCGCTTTACGGCAGCCATTTTCTTATCCCGTAAAAGCTCGAAACCAGGTGCAAGCTTTTGCAGCAGTGGCTCGCGATTTCAGCAAGCCGCGAAAAGATGTGGATCGAAGAGTTGATTCCGATGCTCGGTAAGCAGGCCTAGCAGGCGCAAGGCTCACAGAAGCCAAAAAAAGCCGCAAGCTGGCCAGCGCGCTGCACCCGGACCGTGAACAGGATGCCGATGAGCGCGAACGGACAACGGCGCCAAGGCCTGGCTCAGGGAGCGAAGGGAGATGGCCGAGTGCTATTCGATGACCTGAAGATACTCGACACCCTGTTCCGGTAAGCGCCCGGAAAGACGTTCCGACAAGCGCTGCCACCTAACCGGTTGATCGCACGCAATTATTTTTCACAACAACGCTTGACACATATGCGTTCTCCGAGAATAATGCGCGCCACTTGGCTACATAGCTCAGTTGGTTAGAGCATAGCATTCATAATGCTGGGGTCCGGGGTTCAAGTCCCTGTGTAGCCACCAAGTACCGATTCACAGTTTTCTTCTGATCACTGTGAATCAACAAGAAGCCCGCCTCGTGCGGGCTTTCTTGTTTCTGGACTTCCCGTTTTGTCACACCTCTTATGCCTCCCAGCCCCCCCTGCGTGTGCTTAAAGCACGCCTCCGGGATTTCAGGACGTCGTCGGGAGACGGGTTTCCCTAGCGAGCGCCAACCAGGCCTCGGCCGCAGGTGACAAGTGCGCGTTCTTGCGCCATGCCAACACCATATGCCAATCCGTATCCGGCTCGTCCAGCGCAACCAATCGAATCCCGTCGTGATAGTGCTTTTGCGCCAGCATCCTCGGCAAAAATGCGACACCCAGTCCTGCCGAGACCAGATCCACAATAAAGTCGACCTGACCACTGCGTGCAGTCACTTTGGGCGTAACGCCCTTGCGGTCGCAGGTCAGTTTGATCATGGTGTTCAGTGCAAACCCCACCTCGAAGAGGATAAATGGCGTTTCGGCCAGGTCTTCAATGACGACTCGTTTGCGCTTGGCCAATGGATGGTTCTCTGCCATGACCACCACCACCGGCTCGATACGCACATCCTGGTAATCGAACTCTTCACTGAACGAGTTCATCTTCAGCAGTGCTGCCAGCTCGACTTCTCCCGACGCCAGGCACTCATGCAGTTTGCTCGCGCCGTGTTCGGTGAGCTGAATATCGATATCCGGATAGCGGGCGCGGTATTGAGTGAACATGGCGGCGAAAAGCGCACCACTGCCCACGGGTGGCAGACCGATGCGCAACACGCCGCCCTTCAAACCACGCAGGTCGTTGAGCTCGGTCAGCAGATCGTTGCGCTCGGCCAACAGGGTCAAGGCGCGGCGGTAGACGATTTCACCGGCGGCGGTCAGTTCGCTGCGGTGGCCAATGCGGCTCAACAGCGGCGCGCCCAATTCGTCTTCAAGGGTCTTGACGGCCTTGCTGACGGTGGACTGAGTGAGCGATACCACGTCAGCGGCCTGGGAGAAGCTACCCTGACGCACCACTTCGACAAAAGTGCGTAATGTTCGAAGGTTCACAAGTATTCGATTTCCGACTGAATTCAAGTTGTATTAGTTGTTTTGATCATAGTCGGTTTTTCCGTAATCTGAATCTGCCGCTCACCCCTGGCGGCCTTGGTTCGTAGATTTATTCGCTCAGGAAAACGTCATGATTATTTCTTCGGCATCCGATTACCGTGCAGCGGCCAAACGCAAACTCCCGCGTTTTCTGTTTGATTACATTGACGGCGGTGCGTATGCAGAGCACACGCTGTGTACCAATGGTTCGGACCTGGCCGATATAAGCCTGCGCCAGCGGGTCCTGAAAAATGTCGATAACGTGAGTCTTGAAACCAGGCTGTTTGGCGAATCCCTGGCCATGCCGATTGTCCTCAGCCCCGTGGGCTTGAGCGGAATGTATGCGCGCCGGGGTGAAGTGCAGGCAGCCAAGGCCGCGGCGAACAAGCGGATTCCATTCTGCCTGTCGACGGTGTCGGTGTGTTCGATTGAAGAGGTAGCGTCGCAGAGCAAGCAGGCGATCTGGTTTCAGCTGTACGTGCTCAAAGACCGTGGCTTTATGAAAAACGCTCTGGAGCGTGCCAGGGCGGCGGGCGTCACGACGCTGGTCTTCACCGTCGACATGCCAACGCCCGGCGCGCGTTATCGCGATGCGCACTCGGGCATGTCCGGGCCTTATGCCGCGCCTCGACGCATTCTGCAAGCCATGACCAAGCCGGACTGGGCGCTGAATGTCGGCCTGCTCGGTCGCCCTCATGATCTGGGCAATATCTCCAGATACCTGGGCAAGGCCACCACGCTGGAAGATTATGTGGGCTGGCTGGCGAACAACTTCGACCCGTCCATCAGCTGGAAGGCTCTGGAGTGGATTCGTGAGTTCTGGGAAGGCCCGATGATCATCAAGGGTATTCTCGATCCGCAGGATGCCAGGGATGCGCTGAGTTTTGGCGCGGACGGCATTGTGGTATCCAACCACGGCGGACGTCAGCTGGATGGCGTGCTGTCCACCGCCAAGGCCTTGCCGCCTATTGTTCAGGCGGTCGGCAGTGACCTGACGGTGCTGGCCGACTCCGGCATTCGCTCGGGTCTTGATGTGGTGCGCATGCTCGCTCTTGGCGCCAAAGGCATATTGCTCGGACGCTCGATGGCCTATGCGCTGGGCGCCGATGGGCAGCGTGGCGTCGAGAATATGCTGGATATTTTTGCCAGGGAAATGCATGTGGCGACGACGTTGACCGGGGTGACATCGATTGAGCAGATCGACGAAAGCATTCTTGTTAAAGCAGTTGCTTGAAGGCCGGGACTGGATCGTTACTCAAGTCGGCCTTTCGACGAACTGCATTTTTCACTTTGAATGCCTGGTCTATGCTCGAAAATGCTGGCTCAAGACGAGCCAGCATTTCTCTTGAAGGAGCGAAGCATGCGTAAACTCGTACTCTCAATGACTGCCGCCCTCTTCCTGGCGGGTGCTGTAGCGCCCGTGGCCTTAGCAGAGAGTGAGCTCGAAAAGGGTGTCCGACACGATAACCGTGAGCTGGATAAAGGTATCGATCATGACGCCAAGGAAGTGGACAAAGGTGTGAAGCACGACGCCGACGAGGTCGACAAAGGTGCGAGGCATGACGACAAAGAGCGTCACAAGGCTGACAAGCATATCGATAAAGAAGTTAAAAAAGATCTCTGACCAAAAAGCCTGCCATTGAGCAGGCTTTTTTATGGGCGGATGACGCTGTAACGTCCGGCGGGTTTGATAAAACACCTACGCACAGGTGCTTCTAGCCCTCACCCTTACAGACCGGGCCATCTACTCAGGGCAAGTGGCCCGGCCTCTGTCACTGGATGTACGGTCAAATCTTGAAACTGTCGACCAGTTGTTTCAAACGTCCGGCCTGTTGCGAAAGCGCAGCACAATCCTTGAGCGTTTCATTAAGGTTGGCCACGCCTTGTTGATTGAGCGTGTTGATCTGATTGATATCGATATTGAGTGTTTCGACAACAGCGGTCTGCTCTTCTGTCGCCGCAGCGACGGATTGATTCATGCCGTCGATATCGCCAATGCGCCGCGTTACATCGCGTAGACGACTACCGGCCTGATTGGCAACTTCGACACTTTCCTGACTCGACGTCTGACTTTCATTCATGTTGAGTACGGCGTGCTGAGAGCCGGTCTGCAGGCCGCCAATCATCTTGTGGATCTCGTCGGCAGATGTCTGGGTGCGATGCGCAAGGTTGCGCACCTCGTCGGCCACTACCGCAAAACCGCGTCCGGCTTCACCCGCGCGGGCAGCTTCGATAGCGGCGTTGAGGGCCAGCAGGTTGGTCTGCTGCGAGATGCCTTTGATGACATCAAGAATGTGGCCGATGTTTTCGGTGCTGGCGTTGAGTTGCTCGATCTGCGTGCAGGAATCACTGATCTTGGCCGACAACGCGCTCATGGCGTGGATGGTCTTCTCGACCACTACCTGACCGTCTTCTGCCTGATTGCGGGCCTCACTGGCCTGGATCGAGGCGTCCGATGCGTTGCGGGCAATCTCCTGGGTTGCAGCCCCCAGCTCGTTGATCGCTGCAGCGACGCTGTTGGTCCGGGCGCTCTGCTCATCGAAACCGACGATGGACGAGTTGGAGGAGTTGACCACCCGCTGCGACAGGTCATGCACCTGAAGCGTTGCGGAGGAGACCTCAGCGATGGACGCATGCACGCGCTCCACGAACTGATTGAACGAACCACCCAGTGCGGCGAACTCGTCCTTGCCCTGAATGCTCAGACGCCGGGTCAGGTCACCCTCGCCTTGGGCGATGTCCTGCATCGCACGGCCCATATCGGTCAGCGGGCGCATCAGCGCGCGAATGAGCAGGCTCAACAGCAACGCAATCACGGCAACGGCAATCAGCACGGCAACCATCGCCGAGCTGCGAAACTGGCTCAAGGGCGCATAGGCCTTGTCCTTGTCGATCGACAGACCGATGTACCAGTCAGCCGAGGGCAGCCCGGTAATCGGGGTGAATGACAGCAGCCGTTGCTGACCATTGAGGGTCACCTCACGCAGGCGCGCGTCCAGGCTGATGGTCTGTCCGGGGTAGATGTCCTTGAGGTTTTTCATCACCTGTTCCTTGTCCGGACTGACGATGATCTGCCCGTCGCCACTGACCAGAAAGGCGTAACCCAGCCCACCGAATTCGACCGAGTTGATGATCTTGACCAGCGTGTCGAGGCTCAGATCGCCACCGACGACACCGGTGACCTGACCTGCCGCCTTGACCGGGCTGGCGATCGTTACCACCAGGCCACCCACGGAAGCCTGATAAGGCGCGCTGAGAATGGTTTTGCCCGCGTCGACAGTGGACTTGTACCAGGGCCGCTGGCGAGGGTCGTAGCCCGCAGGCATGTCCACGTTGGGCCGCTGAGTGAACGTGCCTTTGCTGTCACCGACATAGGTGAACTGGAAGGTCGATACCAGCGCAGACTGCGATACCAGCCCGCTGAGATCGGAATTGACCCCCTGAAAGGCTACGTTCTGGGTGAGATTTTCCAACACCAGAATGCGTCCGCTCAGCCAGTTCTGGACGCTGCTGGCAGTCAGCTGACCCGCTTGGCCCACGGAGGACTCAAGGTTCTGGTTGATCGTCTTACGTTGCAGGTAATCGTTGTAAAAGGTGAACAAGGCGAACGCCAGCACCACTACACCGGCCGCGGCCAACAGGATCTTATGACGAAACTTCAAATTCATGACAAGGCATCTCAAAAGGACTGCTAGAAGAAGGCTCAGATGCCAGAGCAACTTGCGACACAAAAAATGTCATGCCCTGCACACACAATGAACCTACAACGAATAGGGTTTTAATCGCGTAAACACAGCCAATAGCGTGCCTTTCCCGTGAAATGCTGCGCTGTACTCCAATGACGTTGGCAGTGCTTTATAACGGTGTGCCGACGCAATTGATATGCCTGAAAAAAATACTCGGCGCGTTTTGGAACTTTCTTTATTTTTTATTTCAGCTTGGCCGGTCCCTGCCGATAGCGTCTGTATACCTCACCCTGCCCTGACCTGTATGCCATACCTTTCAGGGATAACACCGTTTCAATGGCAGTTGTTGGAGAATTCAATGAGTAGCTGGTTTGCAAACATCAGCGTGAATATGAAACTGGCCCTTGGGTTCGGTCTAGTACTTGTTTTTACAGCCATTCTTGCATTGACTGGCTGGACCAGCATGAGCGGGCTGATCAATCGCAGCAACTGGATGAGTGACATTACTTCACTCAATGCCCAGTTGACCAAACTGCGCGTGACACGCCTCCAGTACATGGTGGCCGACGGCGACGAGAAGGTTGCCGAAACCGTGCAGACTTCGCTGGACAGCTTCAAGGCGTATCAGGAAAAACTTCGGGCCTCGTTCAAAAGTCCCGAAAACGTGAAAATGCTCGATCAGTTGGGCATCGTGATCGCTGACTACCAGAAGTCCCTCAACAACATGCGCAGTGGCTACAAGGCCAGCACTGCGGCTCGTGATGAGCTGACGACCCATGCTGTCAAAAGCCTCGCGGTGTTCGAGCAGCTTGTGACTGAAGTCAAAAATATGGACCCGGCTGACGCCAACCGCTTCGAGCAGTACCGACTTGTCACCGACGCAAAAGATGACTTGAGACTCGCACGCTATGAAGTGCGCGGTTACACCACCAATGCCACACCTGAGACCGAGCAGGCAGCCGTCTCGAAACTGGATGCGGCCATCAAGGATCTGGATGCGCTCAAGGCAACCTTCAGCGGCACTCAGGCCGATCAGCTCAGGCAGCTGGAAGCCTCGTTGATGGCGTACCGGGCGACCTTGCAGAACTTCAAGGCCGCCACGGGCACGATTGTCCAGGCGCGCAAGGAAATGACCACGCAAGGCCAGGATATCGTCAAGATCAGCGAGGACATGTACAAGCTGCAATTGGATCGCCGCGATCAGGAAAGCGCACAGGCGCGTACTACGCAGATTGTCTGCACACTGCTGGCGATCATTCTGGGCATCATCGCCGCAGTGATCATCACCCGGCAGATTACCCGTCCGCTGCAGGAAACCCTGGCGGTGGTCGACCGTATCGCATCCGGTGACCTGACCCAGACCTTGGCCGTGACACGTCGCGATGAGCTCGGCGTTCTGCAGCAAGGCATCCAGCGCATGGGCACCACGCTGCGCGAGCTGATTGGCGGTATTCGCGACAGCGTCGTACAGATCGCCAGTGCCGCCGAAGAACTGTCGGCGGTTACCGAACAGACCAGCGCTGGCGTCAACAGCCAGAAAGTCGAAACCGACCAGGTCGCTACCGCCATGCACGAGATGTCGGCGACGGTTGCAGAAGTGGCGCGTAACGCCGAACAGGCCTCGCAAGCCGCTTCCAACGCCGACCGCGAAGCGCGTGACGGTGACAAGGTGGTGGGTGAGGCGATCGCCCAGATCGAGCGACTGGCCAACGAAGTGGGTCGCTCGGCCGACGCCATGACTCAGTTGGAGCAGGAAAGCGACAAGATCGGCAAGGTGATGGACGTCATCAAGGCGGTGGCCGAACAGACCAACCTGCTGGCGCTCAACGCTGCTATCGAAGCAGCGCGTGCGGGTGAAGCCGGACGTGGATTTGCGGTGGTTGCCGACGAAGTCCGCGGCCTGGCACAACGTACGCAGCAATCCACCGTGGAGATCGAAACACTGGTCGCTGCGTTGCAGAGTGGTACGCGCCAGGTGTCCAGCATCATGCTCAACAGCCGCGAACTGACCGTCAGCAGCGTGACCCTCAGCCGTAAGGCTGGCACGTCGCTGGGCAGCATCACGCAGACGGTGTCGAGCATTCAGGCGATGAACCAGCAGATTGCCGCCGCCGCTGAAGAGCAAAGCGCGGTTGCCGAGGAAATCAGCCGCAGCATCGTCAACGTGCGCGATGTCTCCGAGCAGACCGCTTCGGCCAGCGAAGAAACCGCTGCGTCCAGCGTCGAACTGGCGCGCCTGGGCGGGCAGTTGCAAACGATGGTCAGCCACTTCCGGATCTAATCACCCGGCGTTGACATCAAGCCCGGTCTTTACCGGGCTTGATTGTTTCTGCACTCCTGACCGTCACGCCTGTGGCGGCTGCCCGTTGGACGCCGACAGGCCGCCATCGACCGGGAGGTTGACGCCGGTCACGAAGCGCGCGTCGTCACTGGCCAGGAAAGCGATCACATCGCCGACGTCTTCGGCTTCACCCGGGCGACCCAGTGGGATGCGCTCCATGAACTTGGCCATCAACGCTTTGTCACCGAGCATATCTTCGGTCAGCTCGCTGCGGGTCAGTGAGGGGCAGACGGCATTCACGCGCACGCCGTCAGCACCATGGTCCATGGCCAGCGAACGAGTGAAGTTGGTGATCGCGCCCTTGGCCGCGTTATAGAAACTCATGCCCCAGTCGCCGCCCAGACCGGACACCGACGAGACGTTGATGATGTTGCCTTTGCTGGCGATCAGTGCAGGCATGGCGGTGCGGGTGCAATAGAACACGCCGTCCAGGTCCACGGACATCAACTCTTTCCAATCCTCTATGCCCAGCTCGGTCACTTTGCCGGACTTGACGATACCAGCATTGTTGACCAGCACATCCAGGCGCCCGAAGCGCGTCGCCACTTCCTTGAACAGCGCTTCCACGTCGCTCGGGTCGGCCACGTCCGCGGCTCTGACCAGGTGCCCTTCGCCCTTCAGTTGGGCGGCTACTTTGGCCAGCTTGTCGTGATTGCGGCCGACCAGCACGACGCTTGCGCCTTCCTCGGCAAAACGTTTGGCGGTCGCTGCGCCGATTCCGGAACCGGCACCTGTTACGACGACGACTTTCTGGGTGAAACGATTCATTCGGCAGTCTCCAAAAAAATGAATGGGATTATCGGGTGGACTGCACACCCGGCCGCAGCGTTCACTCGCATTTGATTTTGGTGTCAATGGCTCTGTAAATGACCGGTGAATCGTTAAACCTCGACCATGGGTGCGTTGACAACGCCGCAGCGGTCTGCAAATAATCCCCACAGTTGTACGACAACCTATAACGCCAAAAATAAAAACAACACCGAGGCCAGTCCATCATGAACACTCTCGCCGCGCCTGCTCGCTCGATCAGCAAGGGCTCAATCATTGAAGCCCTGATCAGTGACGCCTTGTTTACTGAAAACTCGCACTACCAGACACCCTTCTCGATTCACAACATTCGCTGAAACACAGCGAACGGTACTCGGCCGCCTGCAGGTCGAGGCCATGCCTGGCGACAGGCATCACGTANGGCCGCCGCTTGCGCGCGGCCAGGAAAGGGGACGGTTTCACTAAACAAGGGAGCACAACAATAATGACATCTAACACTACCCGCTCACGCATCCTGCTGGGCTTCGGCGGTATGACGCTGATTTTCCCGATGCTCGGCATGGCCGAAGGTTTCGTCGACGACACCAAGGCCACACTTACCCTGCGTAACGCCTACTTCAACCGTAATTTCACCAATCCTGCATACCCGAGCAGTGCCGCGCCACAGAGCAAGGCCGAGGAATGGACACAAAGCTTCATTCTCGACGCCAAGTCGGGCTTTACTCAGGGTGTGGTGGGTTTCGGGGTTGATGTGCTGGGCCTGTATTCGCTCAAGCTCGATGGCGGCAAGGGTACGGGCGGCACTCAGCTGCTACCGATCCACAGCGACGGGCGTCCGGCCGATGATTTCGGGCGCCTGGGCGTGGCGGGCAAGGCGCGGGTTTCCAAGACCGAACTGAAGGTCGGCGAATGGATGCCGGTGCTGCCGATCCTGCGCTCCGATGACGGTCGTTCGTTGCCGCAGACGTTTCGCGGTGGTCAGGTCACGTCCAAGGAGATCGACGGCCTGACGCTGTATGGCGGCCAGTTCCGCGGCAACAGCCCACGCAACGATGCGAGCATGGAAGACATGTCGCTGAACGGGCGAGGCGCATTCACCTCGGACCGCTTCAACTTCGGCGGCGGCGAGTATGTCTTCAACGACAAGCGCACCCAGGTAGGCGTCTGGTACTCGGAACTGCAGGACATCTATCAGCAGCAATTCTTCAACCTGCTGCACAGTCAGCCGCTCGGCGACTGGACCCTGGGCGCGAACCTGGGTTACTTCATCGGCAAGGAAGACGGCAACAAACTGGCCGGCGACCTGGATAACAAGACGGCCTACGCGCTGCTCTCGGCCCGCTATGGCGGCAGCACCTTCTATGTCGGTCTGCAGAAGCTGACGGGCGATACCGCGTGGATGCGCGTCAACGGCACCAGCGGCGGCACCCTGGCCAACGACAGTTACAACTCCAGCTACGACAACGCCAAAGAGAAATCCTGGCAGCTGCGCCATGACTACAACTTCGCGACGCTGGGCGTACCCGGCCTGACCCTGATGAACCGCTATATCAGCGGCGACAATGTGCACACCGGCAACATCACTGACGGCAAGGAATGGGGCCGGGAGTCTGAACTGGCCTACACCGTCCAAAGCGGTGCGCTGAAGAATCTGAACGTCAAATGGCGCAACTCCAGCCTGCGTCGTGATTTCAGCACCAACGAATTCGACGAAAATCGCGTGTTCGTCAGCTACCCTATTTCGTTGCTCTGAAAGCGTGGCAGAGCCTGTTGGCCACGGCAGGTTTTGCCTTGTTACAAATGTATCCGGCCAAGTGCGTGCACAGCCCGTTTTTAGACCTTGGCCGCGTTGACAATCAGCGTATGCGGTGCCGATAATCCGGCAAGTCATACGACAACAGATGACAAAAATAACAATCGGGACTTCTCTCATGGCATCGGCTCATACCACTCAAACTCCCTTCAATCGCCTCCTGCTGACCGGCGCGGCAGGTGGCCTGGGCAAGGTATTGCGCGAAACTCTGCGCCCTTACACAAAAGTGCTGCGGCTTTCCGACATTGCCGAGATGGCGCCCGCTGTCGACGGCAGTGAGGAAGTTCAGGTCTGCGATCTGGCCGACAAGAACGCCGTGCACCAACTGGTCGAAGGCGTCGACGCGATCGTGCATTTCGGCGGTGTGTCGGTCGAACGCCCGTTCGAGGAAATCCTCGGCGCCAATATCTGCGGCGTGTTCCACATCTACGAAGCCGCCCGCCGGCACGGCGTGAAACGCGTGATCTTTGCCAGCTCCAACCACGTGATCGGTTTCTACAAGCAGACCGAGACCATCGACGCGCACTCCCCTCGCCGCCCGGACAGTTACTACGGTCTATCCAAGTCCTACGGCGAGGACATGGCCAGCTTTTACTTCGATCGCTACGGCATCGAAACCGTCAGCATCCGTATCGGCTCATCGTTTTCCGAACCGCAAAACCGCCGAATGATGAGTACCTGGCTGAGCTTTGCTGACCTGACTCAGTTGATCGAACGCTCGCTGTACACGCCAGACGTGGGCCACACCGTGGTCTACGGCGTCTCGGACAACAAGACCGTCTGGTGGGACAACCGCCTGGCCAGCAAACTGGATTACAAACCGAAGGACAGCTCGGAAGTGTTCCGCGAGAAGGTCGACGCCCAGCCGCTGCCGGCAGCCGATGACCCGGCAATGCTTTACCAGGGCGGTGCCTTTGTGGCTTCAGGACCGTTCGGCGACCAATAAGCAGCGCTTTCCCCTCGCAGCACTCTGGAGACACGAACCGTCATGGATGCCGAACTGATTGTCGATGCACAGAACGCCACCGGCGAAAGCCCGGTCTGGAGCGTGCGTGATCAAGCGTTGTACTGGGTGGATATTCCCAAGGGCGAGTTGCATCGCTGGGATTTCAATCAGGACAGCACGCGCAGCTGGAAAGCGCCGCAGATGCTGGCCTGTATCGCCGCCGACAATCGGGGTGGCTGGGTGGCGGGGATGGAGAACGGAATCTTTCATTTGCAGCCCTGCGAAGACGGCAGCCTGATCAGCACGCTTCTGGCCAGCGTCGAACACGCGCAGGCAGGCATGCGCTTCAATGACGGCCGCTGCGACCGACAGGGTCGTTTCTGGGCAGGCACCATGTTTATGGACATGGCCGCAGGGGCGACGGTGGGGGCGTTGTATCGCTACAGCGCAGGCCAGACCACGCTGAATGCACAACTCAAGGACTTCATCGTCCCCAACGGCCTGGCGTTCAGCCCCGACGGCAAGGTCATGTACCTGTCCGACTCGCACCCCGGCGTGCAGCAGATCTGGGCCTTCGATTACGACACCGACAGCGGCACGCCGCGCAATCGCCGCCTGTTCGTTGACATGAACCATCACCTGGGTCGTCCCGACGGTGCGGCGATCGACACCGACGGCTGCTACTGGATCTGTGGCAACGACGCAGGCCTGGTTCACCGCTTCACCCCCACCGGCAAACTCGACCGTTCACTGGTCGTGCCGGTGAAAAAGCCAGCCATGTGTGCCTTTGGCGGCCCCAATCTGGACACGCTGTTCGTAACGTCCATTCGCCCGGGTGGCGATATTAGCGATCAGCCACTGGCTGGCGGCCTGTTCGCCCTGCGACCTGGGTTTCAGGGCTTGGAGGAACCCACGTTTCAGGGCTGACAGCGCCCTGCCGAAAATCCCGTAGCTCTACCAAAAATAACAAAATCGGAGATATCCATGGACTTCAAACGCAAGCTTCTCATCGCAGCACTTCCGCTGGCCTTCTGTGTGTCAGGCATGGCCCACGCTGACGTCAAAATCAAGTTCGCCGAGGTTCACCCTGCTGGCTATGCGCCGGTCGTGGCAGAACAGAACATGGGCAAGAAACTCGAAGAACAGTCCAAGGGCGAGATCAGTTTCAAGATGTACGCGGGTGGCGTACTCGGCTCCGAGAAGGAGGTCGTTGAGCAGGTGCAGAGCGGCGCCGTGCAGATGACCCGCGTCAGCCTCGGCATCGTCGGCCCGGTAGTGCCGGACGTCAACGTCTTCAACCTGCCGTTCGTATTCCGTGACCAGGCGCATATGCGCACCATCATCGATGGCGAGATCGGCCAGGAAATTCTCGACAAGATCACCAACTCGCAATTCAACATGGTCGCCCTGGCCTGGATGGATGGCGGCACCCGCAACCTGTACACCAAAAAGCCCGTACGGCAGATTTCCGACCTCAAAGGCATGAAAATCCGTGTCCAGGGCAACCCGGTGTTTATCGAAACCATCAACGACATGGGCGGCAACGGCATCGCCATGGCCACCGGCGAAATCTTCAGCGCGCTGCAGACCGGCGTCATTGACGGTGCGGAAAACAACCCGCCGACGTATTTCCAGCACAACCACTACCAGAACGCCAAGTTCTTCACCATCACCGAACACCTGATCCTGCCCGAGCCCATCGTGATGGCGAAAACCACATGGAACAAGCTCAACCCCGAGCAGCAAGCACTGGTGAAAAAGCTGGCGCGTGAAGCGCAGATGGAGGAGCGAGCGCTGTGGGACAAGTCGTCAGCCGATGCCGAGACCAAGCTCAAGGCCGCAGGCGTGGAATTCATCACGCTGACGCCTGAGCAGAAGAAAGCCTTCTACGACGCGACTCAACCGGTCCGCGACAAATTCGGCGCGCCTTACAAGGATCTGATCAGCCGCATCGAAGCGGTCCAGACCAATCCGGCACTGGCTGCACCCAGTACCCCAGCGGCCCAATAAGCCTGTCCGATTACGCAGCGGGGACGAGCACCAGCTCGTTCGCCGCCGCAGTGGTGAGCCTTATGAAAAATACGCTTTTGCGCATCAACGACACGCTTTATCGGGTCTGCATCGGCATTGCCGGCCTGTCGGTGCTGATCATGACCCTGATCATCCCCTGGGGCATCTTTGCCCGCTACATCCTCGGCAGCGGTTCCAGTTGGCCTGAACCCACCGCCATCCTGCTGATGGTGGTATTTACCTTCTTCGGCGCCGCCGCCAGTTACCGGGCCGGTGCGCACATGGCCGTGTCAATGGCTGTGGAGCGCATGCCGCAGCAGGTGCGCAGAGCCGCCAGCGTGGTGGTGCAGATTCTGATGGGGATCGTGGCCCTGTTCATGATTTTCAAAGGCTTCAAGCTGTGCGCCACCACCTGGAATCAATTCGTCGGCGAACTGCCGTTTCTGCGCGTCGGTATCTCTTATCTGCCGATTCCTCTCGGCGGCCTCGTGACGCTGGTCTTCGTTCTGGAAAGGCTGTTGCTGGGTGACCAGAGTCATCGCGCGGTCATGCATTTCGACGTCGTTGAAGAAAGCGAAGGTGCCGCATAAATGGACGCTTTTATACTGTTGGGCAGCTTTATCGCGCTGATCCTGATTGGCATGCCGGTGGCCTACGCCCTGGGCCTTTCAGCCCTGATCGGCGCCTGGTGGATCGACATCCCGGCCGATGCACTGATGATCCAGATTGCAGGCGGCGTGAACAAATTCTCGCTGTTGGCGATTCCGTTCTTCGTGCTGGCCGGAGCAATCATGGCCGAAGGCGGCATGTCGCGACGTCTGGTCGCGTTTGCCGCAGTGCTGGTGGGCTTCGTGCGCGGCGGCCTGTCGCTGGTCAATATCGTGGCTTCGACCTTCTTCGGCGCGATCTCGGGTTCCTCGGTGGCCGACACGGCCTCGGTGGGTTCGGTGCTGATCCCGGAAATGGAACGCAATGGCTACCCGCGAGACTTCTCGACGGCAGTGACCGTCAGCGGCTCGGTGCAGGCGCTGCTGACCCCCCCCAGCCACAACTCGGTGCTCTATTCGCTGGCGGCAGGCGGCACGGTGTCGATTGCGTCGCTGTTCATGGCCGGGATCCTCCCGGGTCTACTGCTCAGCGCAGTGATGATGGGCCTGTGCATGATCTTCGCGCGCAAGCGCAACTACCCCAAGGGTGAAGTGATCCCGCTGCGCCAGGCACTGAAAATTGCCGGTGAAGCGCTTTGGGGCATGATGGCCATGGTCATTATTCTCGGCGGCATTCTGTCGGGGATTTTCACGGCCACCGAGTCGGCAGCCATTGCCGTGCTCTGGTCGTTCTTCGTTACCATGTTCATCTACCGCGACTACAAATGGCGCGACCTGCCCAAACTGATGCACCGGGCGGCACGCACCATTTCCATCGTGATGATCCTGATCGGTTTTGCCGCCAGCTTCGGTTACATCCTGACGCTGATGGAAATCCCGATGAAGATCACCACCGCGTTCCTGACCCTGTCGGACAACCGCTATGTGATCCTGATGTGCATCAACGTGATGTTGCTGCTGCTCGGTACGGTCATGGACATGGCGCCGCTGATTCTGATCCTGACCCCGATTCTGTTGCCGGTCATCGTCGGCGTTGGTATCGATCCGGTGCACTTCGGCATGATCATGCTGGTCAATCTGGGTATCGGGCTGATTACCCCGCCGGTGGGCGCGGTGCTGTTTGTCGGTGCCGCTGTGGGTAAAGTCACCATCGAAGCGACGGTAAAAGCACTGGTGCCGTTCTATGTTGCGCTGTTCCTGGTGCTGATGCTGGTGACCTATGTTCCTGCCATCTCGTTGTGGCTGCCGAGCGTCGTGCTCTGACGTCTCCAGTTGCAAGGCTGCCGGAGCGCTTGAAAGCGCTCCGGCATGCACCTCTGTTGTCCAGCCAAGGAGGCTGGTTTGCGTATGTCTGCCCCTGCCCTGTTTCCGCGCCACATTGCCGTGCTGATCCTGGCGCTGCTGGCCTGCTCGTTTGCCGGCAACCACATCGCGGCGCGCATTGCCTTCGATCATGACACCGGCCTACTGCTGGCCATTCTCTGTCGCTCCGGCGTGACCTTGCTGGTATTGACCAGTCTGGTGCTCTGGCAGCGCGAAAGGCTCAGTCTGCCCGCCAGCACCTGGCGCTGGCAGCTGCTTCTGGGGCTGCTGATCGCCACGCAGAGCTTTTGCATCTACTCGGCGGTAGCGCGTATTCCGGTGGCCCTGGCCTTGCTGGTGGTCAATGTCTCGCCGATCCTGCTGGCGTTGCTGACCTGGGCATTGGGCGGTGCCCGGCCAACGCGGCGCGCAGCCGGCCTGATGGGCCTGATTCTGTTTGGCCTGACGCTGGCGCTGGATGTGCCACAGCGCCTGTCGAACCCCGGCAGCAGCGAGCCGCGATGGCTGGAGGGTGTCGCCTACGCGTCGACCGCGGCGGTGGTGTTCGCCTTTGCGCTGTGGATTACCGATAACAAACTGGCGGGCATGCGCGGCAGCGTACGCAGCATGCTGACCATGGCCGTGGTGTTTGTCGTCGCAGCCATCGCCGGCAGCAGCGGCGTGCTGCCCGGCGGCGTGGGTCTGCCAAAGAGTTCTGTCGGCTGGACCGCACTGGCCAGTCTGGTGGTTTTGTACGGGCTGGGTTTCTCGCTGCTGTTCATCTGCATGGCACGGCTGGACATCGCCCGCAACGCGCCAGTGATGAACATCGAACCGGTGGCCAGCCTGCTGTTTGGCTGGCTGATTCTCGATCAATTGCTCAGCAGCGGTCAGGTGGTCGGCGGGCTGATCGTCGTCAGCGGCATCGTGCTGCTGACCTGGCGTCGCGCCCAATCGCCTGACTCTCAATCATCCAGAAAGGCTTTGAAGCATGTCCACGAACGTACTGACCCTTGAAGATGGCCTGACCCGTCTGACCCTGGCCCCCGACATCGGCGGCAGTATCGTCAACTGGATCGTCCTGGCCAGTGGGCAACCCCTGCTGCGCCCCAGCGACGAACAGGCTCTGGCGGCCGGGACGCCTCGTCGGCTGGCCTGCTACCCGCTGGCACCGTGGTCGAACCGGATCGGCAACGGCGGTTTCGAGACACCAGACGGCTGGCTGGCCCTGGAGCCGAACAGCGCCAACGACCCGCTGCCGATTCATGGCAGCGCCTGGCAGCAGTCATGGACGGTCATTGAGCACACTTTAGATCAGGTCTTTCTGCAACTAGACAGCCAGACGCCATTCGCCTACCGCGCGCACCTGCGCTACACCCTGCACGACGGCAAACTGAGTATCGAACTGACCACCACTCATCTGGACAGCCGCGCCATGTGGCACGGCCTGGGCTTGCACCCTTACCTGCCACGCACGCCTCACACACGCTTGCAGGCCAAAGCTGCGCAGGTCTGGCTGTGCGACGAGGCAGGTTTGCCGAATGAGTTGCAGGATCTGCCCACCGAATGGGACTTCCAGCACAGCAACAGGCTGCCCGAAGCACGGCTGGACAACGGCTTCACCGGCTGGGACGGCCACAGCGTCATCAGCCAGCTGGACCTGGGCTATGAACTGCACTGCCACGCCACCGGCAGCGAGTACTTTCTGGTGTTCTGCCCTCCGGGACTGAATTTCTTCTGTTTCGAGCCCGTCAGCCACCCGGTGAATGCCCATCATTTGCCTGGGCATCCGGGGTTGAAGCTGTTACGGCAGGGGGAGTCGATGGGGCTAGGGGTCAGTCTGCATCACAAGCCCTTGTAGCAGGCTGTTTCATGCCTTCCCTGGCCATCTGTTATTGGGCAATCACCAGTGTTGAAAGACCCCTGACGCTGGTTACGCCGGTCGTCTTGGCGCAATCGTTGCTCAATGTGGACTCGATATCGCCAAGTACAAATGTACTCATCGCCTTGGCATTCTTGTACCGGCCATCGACGATTTTTCCGACACCCACAATGGTCGTATTCAGATTACCGATATTATTGAGCGTCGCACTGAACTCGTAAGTACTGGTGGCGCCATCGCTCCAGTTGATGACCCATGTAATGGTCGGCGTTTGCAGCAGCAACGACTGACAGGAAAAATTCGCCTGAAAGTTTTGACTGGACGAAGCGCTGACTGCCAGAGGAAATGAAGGAGAAACACAGGGCCCCCAGTTGCTTGTCGTCGATACATTGACCAACTGATCGGTGTTGGTCAGTCCCGGCGACCAGTCGGCAGTGTGAGTCCCTGTCAGACAGGTCGCCAGGTTCGCAACCTGAGCCTGTGATCGCTCAGGCGCAAAAATAAGCCCCATGCAAACGATGATCAACAACAGGGTGGCCAGCGAAGATGAAACGCGTGCAACGCGAGTATCCATGTTTGTCTCCATGACATTGATGACATCCAGAACACAAAGTAATCATTTAACGTTAATGACTCTACTGTCAGAAATGACAGTGGCCAAAGACGGCAAGATCTGGCCCGCGGCCACTGCCATGGCCGGATCTGCAAGTCAAACCGCCACTCATCACATCCTGTGATCCACTCCCCACCCCGTTACGTAACACCTCTGCATAGCGAACCAAACCCACACAATGGTGATCAGAAGGTGGATCATGCGCATAACTGCCAGTCTCAGGACCTTCTGTCACTTGTCCCCCTCTCACAGCGAATCGACAATCACCCGACTTTGGATCGATGAAGTCACCGCCGTGGCCCGCCAGAGGGACCGCGACAGCTTCATGCGCATTTACGATCACTTCGCTCCGCGCCTGTTGCGCTACCTCACCGGGCTGAATGTGCCGGAAGGTCAGGCCGAAGAGTTGGTGCAGGAAGTGCTGCTCAAACTGTGGCACAAGGCTGACTCGTTCGACCCGGCCAAGGCCAGCCTGGGGACATGGTTGTTTCGCATCGCACGCAATCTTTACATCGACAGTGTGCGCAAGGACCGTGGCTGGGTGCAGGTGCAAAACTCGCTGGAACAACTCGAGCGTCTGGAAGCTCCGGTAGATCGAACACTCGATTACAGCCAGCGCCAGGAACAACAACTCAACATCGCCATCCAGAACCTGCCTGCCGATCAGGCCCGAGTGTTGCGAATGTCGTATTTCGAAGCGCTCAGCCACCGGGAGATTTCCGAACGCCTGGGTATGCCGCTCGGCACAGTAAAGTCCTGCCTGCGCCTGGCGTTTCAAAAATTGCGCTCGCGGATAGAGGAATCATGATGGGTCCACAACATCATCCGGACGACGCCACGCTGGTCAGTTATGCCGCAGGGGCGCTGTCGCAGGTCATCTCGTTAGTCACTGCCGCGCACCTGGAGCGCTGTGCCGAGTGCAGGGCGCGGCTTAGGCAGGCCGAGGCGATTGGCGGTGTGTTGATGCAGCAGCACACCAGCAGTGTGGTGCCGCTCAAGGGCAGATCGGCCATGCTGGCGCGGCTTGACGAGCAGCAAGCGGGGCTTTTACCCGCCCTGCACTCGATGCCGGCGGCCAATCAGGACCCGGACCTGATGCCGGTCTGCATGCAGGCGCATTTTGGTCGACACCTGAGCACATTGAAGTGGAAGACCCTGATCCCCGGCGTACAACGAGTACGCGCCGAAGGCATCGAACAGGGCAACCTGATGCTGCTGAAAATCGCCCCCGGCGTGAGCATGCCGGTCCACAGCCACGAAAGCGGCGAGATGACCATGGTCCTCAAGGGCGCGTATTACGACGTGCAGGGGGAGTTCGGACTCAACGATGTGGCCGACCTGGACAGCCATATCCATCACCAGCCCATCGCCTACCCCGACCGGGAATGCATTTGCGTACTGGCCACTGAATCGAAGCTGCGTTTTCACGGGTTGCTGGCGCGGATGATGCAGCCGTTTTTCGGGATTTGAAAAACGGCCGCTGCGCCCGCGGTCAGCGCTGGACGGTGACGCCCAATGAGGCCAGCGCATCCCAGTAGCCCGGGTAGGTCTTGCCGACGCAATCAGGGTCGAGAATGCGGATGCCGGCGATCTTCAGGCCCGCCAGCGCAAAGCACATGGCGATACGATGGTCGGAGTGGGTGTCGATCAAGGCATCGACCGTAGTGCCTGCCAGCGCCGGGTTGGCGTTGACGATCAGATCGTCACCCTCTTCGACCGCCAGGCCAGGTGCGATGGCGCACAGGCCGTGGGACAGTGCCGATATGCGGTCGCACTCCTTGACCCGCAGGTTGGCGATACCGACAAAGCGCACCGGCTGACGATTGAAGGCGGCCAGTACGGCCAGCGTCGGAATCGCGTCCTGCATCTGCGAGCCGTCGATCACGGCCGGCATGCTCGGGAAGCTGGCGATGATCTGGCTGGCCAGCGCATCGGGTTGCGTGAACGCGTCGCTGGCCACGCCCAGGTCGATAGCGCCCTCGGTCAGGGCCTGCGCAGCCCACAGGTAAGTGGCCGCCGAGGCATCCGGCTCGATGTGGAAATCCGTAGCGCGATAACCGGTAGCCGAGACTTTCCAAGCGGCGTCGCCGATGGCCTGAACCTCGGCACCGAACGCGTGCATGGCCGCTAGCGTGAGGTCAAGGTAACCACGCGCACCGATCTCGCTGCCTGTCAGTGCAACTTCCACAGGCCCCTTGCCACAGGCACCGGCCATCAGCAGTGCCGACACGTACTGGCTGGACAGGTTGCCGTCGATTTCGATACGACCGGCCTCAAGACCGCCCTTGCCCTTGATGGCCACCGGCGGGCAACCGCTGGGTGCGCTGACTTCCACGCCCATGCGCTGCAAGGCATCGACCAGCGGCCCGATCGGACGCTTGCGCATGTATTCGTCACCATCCACCACGAAGTCGCCTTCGAAGTTGGCCAGTGCCGCGGTCAGAAAGCGTGTCGCCGTCCCGGCGTTGCCGAGGAACAGCGCCTGCTGCGGCGCCTGCCAATGCCCGCTGCTGGTGACCACGAAGGTGCTGTCATCCGGCTCGTCGACCTGCACGCCCATCAGACGCAGGGCTTCGGACATCACGCGCGTGTCGTCACTCTTCAGCGCGCCGGTCAGGCGGCTGGTGCCTTTGGCCAGCCCGGCCAGCAACAATGCGCGGTTGGTGATCGACTTGGAGCCCGGCGGGCTGACACGCCCGACCAGCGGGCGCTCGACAGGCAAAACAGTGAGGGTGGCTTGAGGTCGCATGATGTCCCTGAGCGTCAGCGGAAAAATCGCGATCCTAGCACGAGCGGGATCAAGCCCGCAGTGCCGGTTTCATTCATCGCCAAGCCCGGGCGCGGCTCAGCTTTTCGCTGAGCCCGACAGTTGCTGCAGCTTGTTGTTGGCCGCCAGCAACTGATTGCGGTTGGCCGCGACGTCGGTAACGTCATAGATCACCAGACACACATGGCTGATCGCCCCGGTGGTCGACCGCAGCGGGAACAGTGTGGTGTTCTGATACATGAACTCCTCCTGCCCGGTGATCGGCTGATAATTCTTGAAACGCACCAGATACGGCCGCTGCTCCCAGATGGTGAACGCCGGCGTGCCGAGGGTCACGACGTTATCGATTTTCTTGCTGAACCACTTCGCGTTGACCTCCGGAAAAATCTCGAAAAAGGTCTTGTCGACTGCCACGTAGGGCACCACACCCGAGCGGTTTTCCATGAAGGTATTCCAGACCGTCACGCGGTAGTTCAGGTCCAGCACCACGATGCCTACGTCAATGTTCTGCGTAACGGCCAGCAACCAATGAAGCTCGTTGATTTCAATAGCGTTGCTCATGGGTCAGCTCATCATGTAGGCAAGTTTTTTGGTAAGCAGCTCGACCGAATCTTCGGTGAACAGCATCAGCAGATCGAAATGCAGATTGTGGCCTTCCACGCTGTAACTGATTTCGACCGCCAGGGTCTTTTTCCAGCGCTGTTGATTGATGCGGATAAGCTCGTCGATGCCGCCCTGTGCACCCAGCAACTGGGGATGGCCCTGCGAAAAGGCAATGTCGATCTGTTCGGCAATGCCGCTCAGGCAGGCGCCGATCAGGATCGTGGACAGATCGAGCAGCATCTCCATGTCGGAACTGTCCGAGTGATCGCCGCCCATCAGTTGCGAAATTCCGGAGATTTCCGAATCATGAAAAATCAGCAGCGCTTCACCAGAGATACCGCCACCGATGTAGCCCTGACACACCGCGGTCAGACGCTGGTCGCTGTGAGCGTCGGCCAGCGCCATGTGCAACTCGCCAACTTCAAGCATGTTGACGTTGGGCACCGGCAGTTGCACGAACACGCCCAGCACTTTGGCCAACAACGCCGCTGCACGGCCCATGGCGACGTTGATGGTTTCGCGGAAGGCATCCTGAAAGCTGATCACCCCGCCCTTGTTGTTGAGGGCCGGCAGTGCAACCGGTGACGCGGCAGGCTTGCCCAGCAGGCCAAGGCGCTCCAGTGTGCTTTTGAGTTCGTCCGGGTCGGCGGGTTTTTTCAAAAACGCCAGCGCGCCCAGCTCCATGACCCGACGAACGGCCTCGTCCTGCACGTCGCCCGACACCACAATCACCTTGGCGTCGAGGTTTTCGGCACGAATCGCCGTCAGCGTCTGGTAACCGTCCATCACCGGCATGGTCAGGTCGAGCAGGACCACCTGGCCCTGACCTTTACGAATCGCTTCCAGGCCTTCCTGCCCCTGGGTGGCCAGCGTGACCGACACATCCCAGTCTTCAGGTAGCGCGCGCAACAGCTGCTTTCGCGCCATGTTCGAGTCATCGCATATCAATAGCGCAAGCGTGGACATCGTGTGGTTCTCACTGCAGGAAAATCAGGCTGACCACGGCGGACAGCACATATTCGTTAGACGGCACCATCGGAAGCGACTGACATCGAGCCTATAACGCGAGATCAGCAACATTCAAACTAAACCTATAGCCTAAGTCGGTGATTTTTGAAGTTTCTGTAGTTTTATTCGCAATTAGTTGCTGCGAATCACTATCACTACGTCTGAAACGTGCCTATTATCAATTGATAGATTCAATTGCAATCACTCGATAGACAGGTGTGCCATGTCTTTGCCCATAAGCGACTACCATCCGGCCCTGCCCCGGCAGGACGATTTCTGGCAACACCTGGGTATCCCCGCACGAGGCGCGCGGCTGTACTCGGCGCTGCATGACGGCTTGCCGTATGAAGTCTTCGAACGTCTGGCGCATTACACCGACCTGAACCGCTCGACCCTGGCCGAGCATCTGGGCATAGCGCCGGCAACCTTGCAGCGACGCCTGAAGGTGCGCCGCTTCAACGCCGAAGAAAGCGATCGGCTGTTCCGCCTGGCAGCGGTGTACAAGGCGGCACTGGACCTGTTCGAAAACGACGCCGAAGCGACTCGCCTCTGGCTGGCCAACCCGGTCTACGGGCTGGGCAATCGCAGGCCACTGGAAATGCTCGCGACCTCGGCAGAGGCTCAGGCAGTGCTCGACCTGATCGGCCGCCTGGAACACGGGGTCGTGGCGTGATAGCGGTCTATCGACTGGTCAAGCGCAAATGGCTGGCACAGGCATTCGATGGCGAGGGCGCCAAGCTCTACGGCGGACGCTGGAACAGCAAGGGCAACGCCTGCGTGTACTGCGCGGGCAGCGAGTCACTGGCGCTGCTGGAAGTGCTGGTGCACCTGAACAACGCCACTGTGGCTCAGCACTACACGATGCTTGAGCTGCAGATTGCCGAGGAGCACGTCCTCAATGCGCGCCCGGACACCCTGCCCCGCGACTGGCGTGAAGAACCCGCGCCACCGGCAACCGCCTCGTTCGGCGAAGACTGGCTGGCCTCCGCTCAGAGCCTGGCACTGGCGGTGCCCAGCGTGATCATCCCGCGCGAGTCCAACTACCTGCTCAACGTCCAGCACCCGGAGTTCAGGGCGGTAGTGGCAACGGCCAAAGAACTGGAGTTTGTGGTCGATCCGCGTTTGGGGTGAACTGGCCGAACGGTTAGCTCGGTTATGGGGGGCTCTTGCTGTCCCATGGGTTCAAAGCAACGTACGCCGCGACCAATGCATTCAGCACCAGAAGTAACGCCTTAACACTGCGATGGATTACAAAACCGGCAACACTACGTGCGGCCGCTGACCAGTCCTACACCAGCATGCGTTTCAATTGCGTGCCTGAAAGCCTGAACAAAAAAACAACTACCTATACCTATGTACCGCACTTCGTGACTATTAATACTAGCTAATATCAAGGAGATATTATTCGGCGATTTAAACCTTAAGGATAAGCACATGCCGCAAAACGTCATTACTCTTCCACCCACAATCGTAACACCTGGCCAGCCGTTGCCCAGGCCATTAGGCCCGCTATCGGGAGCCGGAGTAATCGCCAGACCGCTGCGATGGGACGGCAGTATTCCTGCAAACCATGAGATGGATGCATTCTTCAGTAAAAGGGGTATAAGAAACGAACAGTACACGATATCCATTATCGTGACGGCCTCTTCAACACAGCAAAATATCCATCAGTCTTACATAGACTTTTTGCCCCTCCTTCCGGCTGACGTTGACGCGGAAATTTCTGCCGGTGTAGGAGATTACCCCTTCTCTGAGTTAGAAAAGTCTACGATTGAAAAAAACGTGGTGGACAGCCTGATTTCACAGCGCGCTGCTGAGTTAGCCAAAAGCAAAGAAGGCGCTCATGCTTTCTTTGGCAGGCATGCATTGGCGGTAGATATTAAAAAAAACGCTGTGGATTTTTTAAATATCTTTCAAACAAGAAGAGACCTGGGCTCTCCCCTTGACGTTTATAAAAGCTGGGAAGCCTCAGTTACAGCAGCCTACAGAGCAAAAATTCTTGAAGAGAAAATCAGGATTCTCACAGAGAGGTCTGTATCACTGAGCCATACTATTGCTGCAGCGCAGGCCAGGGAGGACGCACGTATCGCGGCAGAAACCGAGTCGACGAGGCTTGCCGTTGAAGCTGCAGAGCACGCTCGACTTGCTGCCGAAACCGCTGAACAAGCCCGAGTTGCAGCGGAGGCTGAAGCCAAGCGAGTAGCGGATGAGCAGGCTCTTCTTGCTGCCGAAGCAGAAGCTCGCCGAGTAGCTGCCGAAGCGGCTGAACAAGCTCGTATGGAGGCAGAGACGCAGGCCCAGCGTGACGCTGACGAGCACGCGCGCGTGACGGCAGAAGCTCAAGCGCTAGAAGCGGGCAAGACGCTCAGGCTCCCGGAAGCTGGTACACCGCAGTTGGGTGCAGTTGCAGGAGTCATTTCCGTTACGGCAGGATCCGGTCTCTTTCTGGACGCTACCATTCAAGCCGCTATCGAACTATTAACTGCTCTCGCAGGCACGGCTGTCAGCTCTACCACAGCCGTAGGCATCGGCACGTTGCTGTACTCCCCTTCGCTTGGCAATGGAGAGTTACCGGAAAGAATGCTGGACCTTCCGGCCAGAGTTCTGATGCCTGATCTGTCCGACGCCTTGAATGACGTGGCGGCAACGGGTGGAACGGTCGATATGCCCTATAGAATTTACGGCGATCAGTCGAAGTATTCAGTCGTGGCAACACAAGCCGAAGGCGGATTTTCTCCCAAGGTGCCTGTGAGGGCTCTGATACTGGACCCAGTGGCTAACGCCTACACCTTTACCACTTCGGACACCCCGCCCATCACCTTGACGTATCCAATCGCAGCACCTGGAAACAGCTCAACGACGACGGTGGCGCAACCAGTCGAAACTCCGGCGTACGCTGGAATTACACTGGAGCCTATCGAGGTGAAGGCCGAACCTTTACCCGGCACCAGTCAGATGGACATTCGGGATGCCATTTATGTTTACCCGCTAAATTCGGGTCTGCCTCCGGTCTATGTGGTGTTCAACAGCCCCTATGAAGGGGCAACAACCAAAGGAGAGCATAGCGGTCGAATGTACGATCCTGAAAAAGCGGGCGGCCCCACCCAGAACCTCGACTGGACAACCGCCTCAGTCACTCAGGACGGCATTGATCTCGTTAAGCTGCACACAAGCCGATTCGGCTCATCAGATGCAAATACTATAATGATCAATCGTCTGGAAAAAATTTTGCGCGGCGAGTTAGCCGTGACGGATACTGATAAAAGATTTTACACCCACGAGCTCAGGGAATTATAACGTTACAGGGCACTGGGGGTGGCTGATGGCGTGCAAGGTAACGTATGGAATAACGCTCATACGGCAGCCCTTGAGGATTATAGAATTAACGAAAATCGTGATTTTCTTTACACCGAAGCGGCTCTATCGGCTGGAGACAAACAAGATCATGCAGACGCATTGAGAGGCCAATAAAATGACCAATATCAAAGACATTATCATTAATGAAACCGTGGCAGATGTATTGGCAGTCTTTGCTCTAAATTTGTCCCAACCACGAATAGACAGACTCTACACCGCTTATAAATTTGAGGCTCTCCAGTCCGGTGAGCTCTGGGGCACTTATACCAGACTTTTTCGTGAAGGCATTCTGGCTTTAGATGAAAAAGGTCGCACGGCTAAAGGCCCCCACTGGAAGGAACCCGCTTTCATCGCTGAGAAAAAATATACTGTTGAATAAACACCACCCTGCCTAAAGAGCGCCCGGCTTCGGCCGGGTGTTCTTCCATCTAAAGTTCGATATTCGTAACAGCAGCTCTAACAGGGTATGCCCGACGTTTATTTTACAGGTATATCTAACTTTTCGATCGCCACATAAGGCGTCTGCAGATCCCGTTCGGGGATTTCCCATATGAGCAGTTTGGGCGGCGTCTGGCGGAAGGCCGGGTTGTCGAAGTAGACGTTGGCAGCGCCCGAGAACTCGCCGCCGTCCCTGGCGAAGTTGCCAATCGGGGCGCCGAGTTCGCGCTGTAGAAACCCGACAAAACCCGAATTACGCGAGAACGACGTGCCGATCAGCGCGACGTTGGGCAGGTTACTGTCGCCGAACAGGTCGTCCAGGTTGTCGCTGCCAGTCGCTGATTCGCTGGCAAGCTCGGTGATCTGCGTGGCGGCTACGCTTTGCGGCGCAGGTTGTAATGACGACGGCAACCAGTCGAGTCCGGCGAGGCGCACCAGATCGCCGGGGCGTTCGGCAATGGGTAACGTCTGAATCTGGAATTGACGCTGCGGAGTGGCCTGAATGCCGGCTTTTTGCACTTGCAAGCCGATGGCTCTGGCGGCGCTGTTGGCGCCACTCTCGCTCCAGTGCGTATCAGTACGCAGGTAAGCTGTTTCGCCCAGCGGTTGCAGGGTTGCGGTCAGGTCCAGAGCATCGACGCCAGCCGCTTGCAAATCATGCGTCCATTGCTCGACACGCGCCTGCAATACGTCAGGCCGGTAGAGACCGCACAATCGGGTTGCGGCAATGCGGCTTTTGTCCGGCACCACGGCGACCAACAATTCGATACCGCGTTTTTTGAGGCTGCGCTGCACAGCGATCACCGCCTGGGCTTTGCGCTGCGCATTGGCCTGTGCGTCGCGGTTGAGCCTGAACTCATCGGTCAGGAACAACCAACCCGGACACCCCTGGCGCACACGCGGGCCGGTGTCGTGGAACAGCAGCCAGCTCGCACCGCGCTCGATATTGGCCGCATGCTGGCTCAGAAAGCTCCCGGACAGTTGTTTCGCCAGTTGGTGAGTCACTTCGCCGTGCAGCGCTGCGTCGAGGGTCAGCGGCCTGGGTAGCAGCTCGACCTTGCCGCTGACCAGCAACATGCCCGAGGCCAGCAAGCCAACGCCGAGGAACAGCGCCAGGGTAATGCCCGCCACACCACAGGTGCGCACGGCCAGTTCACTGGGTGGAGGCGGTACAGCAGACGGAGTAGTCATGGGCACCGGCCTCAGAACTGGAAGTACAGAAACGGAACCGTTTCGCGGCTGGCAATCAGCGCGAACGACAGCAGAAATCCGGCCACCGGCCACAGCGCGGCGCCATAGACGAATAGCGTCCGGTTGCCAAAACGCTGCTCACAGCGAGCCTGCAGCAACGGCGCGAGCACGCAGGCCACGCCCAACAAGGCGGCCATGCCGTGTGCCGGGCGCAGGGTCACGGCCAGCGCATCGCCCAGGCCCAGGCCGTGCAGGCCGAACTGCCCGGCATACATGTTCATCGCGGTGGCAAAGTCCGGGGCGCGAAACAGCGTCCACGCCAGGCACACAAACAGCAACGTCAGCAGGTGCGCCAGCGGCCTTGGAACAGCAGGCAGATTCGAGCGCGACCAGGCGCGATCGACGCACAACGCCACGCCATGCGCCGCGCCCCAGAGCAGGTAATTCCAGCTGTCACCGCCGTGCCACAGACCGGCGATAGCCATGGTCAGGAACAGGTTGCGGTAGGTGTTCCAGACGCCGTGCCGATTACCGCCCAGCGCGATGTACAGGTAGTCGCGCAGCCAACTGGACAGCGACAGGTGCCAGCGTCGCCAGAAGTCCTGAATACTGCGGGCCAGATAAGGCCGGTTGAAGTTTTCCGGAAAGTGAAAGCCGAGCATCAGTCCCAGGCCGATGGCCATGGCGCTGTAACCGGCGAAATCGAAGAACAGTTGCAGCGAATACGCCAGGCAGCCAAGCCACGCATCGATCAGCGACGGGGCCGGCAGGTGAAAGGCCACATCGACCAGCGGCGACAGGGTATCGGCCACCAGCACCTTCATGCTCATGCCGATCATGAAGCGCCGCGCGCCCAGGGCGAAGTTCTGCCGGGTGAAGTAACGCTGCACCAGTTCACGGCGCACCCAGTCGTAGCGAATGATCGGCCCGGCGATGGAGTGGCCGAACATCGAAATGTAGGTCGCATAATTGATGAAGCTGCGCTCGACCGGCACGGTATGCCGGTGTACGTCCACCAGATAGGAAATCGCCTGCAGGACGATGAACGACAGCCCGGCCGGCAGCGCCACCCGCTGCCAATCGAGCGGCATCGCGCCATACCAGGTGATCAGCGCATTCCAGGTGCCGGCGACGATGTTGGCGTACTTGTACCAACACAGCACGGCGGTGTTGAACACGATCAACGCCACCAACAGCCGCACTCGCCCTTTCGAGCCTTGCCGCGCCCGGTCGACCAGCAGACCGCCGACCCAGGCCACCACGGTCAGCAGCATGTGCAGCGCCAGAAACAACGGGCTCAGCCAGCCGTAGAACAACCAGCTGCCGATCAACAGCACGACATTGCGCCACGCCGCAGGGCTCGCCGTGTAGGCCAGCAGAAAAGCGGGCAGGAACACCATCAGAAACTCGAGCGAGGCAAATACCATGACGACGAAAGAGCCTGATCAGTTGGACAATGTGTCCGTGGCCGACAACAGACGCGGGCCTGTGGCGGACGGCACCAGCAGCACGCTGTAGCGCTCGCCGGCCTTGAGCTCGCCCAGGTCCAGCGGCGCGCCGACAGTGGCGTTGGCGCAGACCAGTTGCACGGAAAGGCTGACCGGGTTGATCGAACGGCGTTGCAGGGTGCCCGTGGCAACCGACTTGAACAGGTCGGCGCTGCGACCGGCAGGACGCAGGCTCGCCTCACTGCACCCGGCATCCAGGCTGAAGAACGCCAGCGAGGCTTTCAAACCGTTGAAGTCATCGGGCTGTTCACGGACAGTCACCGGCTGGAGGCTACCGTCGGACTGTGCGGTGAGTACGACGGTGGCGAACTCGCCGGGCTCGACGCTGACGTCCATCGGCAGTTTTTTATCGCCGCTGACCAGTGTGCCCTTTATCGAACTGCTGGCCTGCACCGGGAAAAATAGTGAAACCGGTTTTGCGCTGTCCAGTTGCAGCGGCGCCTGGCCTTCACGAGCGATCACTTGCAGCGGCGCGGTGGCCGCATTGACGAAGCGAATGAACGCCGAATCCTGCGCAGGGCCGGTGGGATACAGGGCGATGTCGGCCGCCTGCGCTTGCACGCCCAGCAATACGGCAACCGCACTGGCGGCGATCAGGCGCAAGGCGATCATTGTCTGGCTCCTGCTGCGCTGACACTGCTGACCGGTAGTTTGCCCAGTGCATCACCGATCGCAGTGCCCCAGGATTTGTAACCGGCCACGGTAAAGTGCTGGCCGTCGGTGGTAATCCACTGGCCTGGCTTGGAAAAACTCAGCGAGTCGATATAGGTGCAGGGTGCCACGTTGCTGGCCAGGAACTGCGACATCAACTGGGTCCGTGCGTCGTTCTTCTGGTACATGCCGCCCGCCTTGCCCCACGCCGGGCCGACCCATGCGCATTTGGTGCCGGTGGCGGCAATGGCCTTGGTCAGGCCGGTTACGCTCTGCCACGCCCAGGCTTTGGGAAACGAAGGCTTGTCATACGAAGCCATGGTGTCACCGATCACGATGACCACCAGGTCGGGCTTGTCGGCAGCGATCAGTTCGCCAATCGGCGTAGTAGTCGCGTCACGACCCTTGATGACGATCTTGCCGTTGCCTTTCTGTTCGGCACCGCAATCGACCTTCTTGCTGATCAGCCAGTCACCGGCACTGGCCCCGCAGGCGCCAATCGAATGCACGATCGCACCCTGACGGGTCAGGTTGTCATGCAGCGGCTCCATCAGGTGGTCGGCCAGACTCATGTGGCTTTCTCCCAGGACCAGAAGGGTCATACCGGCAAGAACGGAAGGCATCGAATTTCTCCAGAAATCAGTTGGAATAAGGTGAACGGTAAGGGCTGACCGGCAGCTCCATGGGGCCAGTCATGTCCTCGAACATGTAGCGCAGGTAAAGCGCTCCGCTGAACTGGCGATAGTCGCGGGCATTGTCCAGGCCCAGGTTGGCGCCCAGGAACAGGCTGGAATCGAGCTTGTATTCACCCGCCGCGCTCAGGTTGTAGCCCACACCGGTCTTGCTCTGCCCTGAGTAACGCTGGCCGGAAGCGGCTTGCAGAGTGCTGTCGTCGGGGAAGAATGCGGCGCCATCCTGCTTGAAGTGCTGCACGCCGACCGAACTCTTGACCTGATAGCTGAAGCGCTCGGTGCGCTGCGCCCACATCACCGGCACGCCGATGGCGTAGAAGTTCTGCGGACTGAAATAGCCACCATGACCGTAAGTGAAGTAACTCTGGTCGTTGGCGTAACTCATGCCCATCAGACTCAGGCCCGCGGTCAGCTTGCTGTCCTCGGTATTGCGCAAGTACCAGTAGACACCACCACCGACTTCGCCACGGGTGTTGGATTTGACGTTGGTGCCGACCAGCTTGTGCCAGGAACCGTAGCCATAGCCGCCAATGGTCTGATCGTCATAGCTGATCTGCCCGCGGCCGCCGTTGGCGGTCACCCCGCCCCAGGACAGACCGCTGCGCTCGTCGGTGGAACCGGCAAACGAAGTCACGCTGTCTGTCACCGGACGCCGTGACACGTTGAGGCCGTAACGCAGATCAGGGTTATTGCCCAACGGCCGGTCGACGCTCACGCCGCCTGCGACCGTGCTGTATTTGAAACCCACGGGGGTGGTGCCGATATCAGCCTTGAGGCCCTCTTCGGGGCGTTCGAAGGCGACCGCCAGACCGACGCCCTTGTCGCTCTGCGAACCTGCTGCGCCGGCCGTTCCACCGCCAAAACGAGCGCCCGCATCGGATTTCACACTGCCGGCATTCAGCGACACTGGCGTGACGCGCACGGCCACGCGGTTATCGCCGGCCGGCACGTTGATCTCCAGCGGCGTCTCGACCACAGTGAGCTTGCTCAGGCCGGACTCGCTGTTATTGCTGCGCACGGCGAGGCCCTGACTGACGAAGCCGCTGCGCTGTTCGAGAATACGATTGAGCGCCTGCTGTGCGCTGCTGGCCTGATCGCGGTCGCCAGCAGCCAGAAACGGATTGCCACGCACGCTTTGCGCACGTCCGGCTGACAACGGTTGCTGCGCAGCGCTCTGGCCGGGGTAGGCCGTTTCACGCGTGGCCGGCAAGCTCGTCGCCGCCCCGCCGCTGAGCGACACCTGTGCCGGTGCCGGGATGGCAGACGCTGCGGCCACGCTGCGTGAACCGCCCGCCGCGAACGGATTGGACGACGTCACACCCGACCCGCCCTGCGTAGCCATCAGACGCTGTTTTTCGCTTTGTTCGATGGCCACAGCCTTGCGCAGCAACTCGGTGGCCGCGCCGGTCTGGCCCATGCTCTGGTAGATGCGCGCGGCCTCGGTGAGGGTCTGCGGGTCGTTGCGCTGCAACGCGCGGAACTGGCTCAAGGCCTTTTCGGCAAAGGCATAATCATGAGCCTTCACGGCCGCGTCAGCAGCCCCCAGGAGTACTTGCGGATCGTTGGGCTTACGCTGCAACAACGGCTTGTAGAGTTCGAAGGCCTTGGCGCTGTCACCGTTGGCGGTGTACATCCGGGCGAAGGCCGACACCGCCTGAATGTCGTCCGGACGCTGGGCCAGGGCCGGGGCCAACGTGTCATACGCGCCAGCCAGATCGCCGCCCTCACGCAGCAAATCGGCCTGACGAATGCGGTAGCGATACAGCAAGTCATCGAAGCGTTTACGGGTCTGCACACCCATGGGCTGGCCCTGCACTGTGCGCAGGATCGCATTGACCTGCACGTCATCCCCCGCCGCGAGCAACAGGCTGGCGTATTGCAGCAGCAGATCAGGTGACTGCGCAGGTGCCTGAGCGATGGCTGCGCGGGCCATTTCCCGGCCACGCTCCGGCTCGCCGGCGTCGATGTAGGCACTGGCCAGCGTGAGCTGACGCTCCGGGCTGCCGCTGGCGACCGGTTGCAGGCGATCGAGCAGCGCCAGCGCTTCCTGACGCTGACCGCGCCGGGCGATACCGATGGCCAGGTTGATCTGCACGGTCATGTTGACTTCGTCGGCAAGCGCCTTCATGTCCGGGGTGCGCTGGTCGACAGGAATGCGCGCAAAGGTAGCCTGCGCGTCCTGCCACTGGCCCATTTCCACCGACAGCAACGCACTGGTGTAGAGCGCGTCGATATCGTTGGGCCGAGACTTGAGCAACTCGTCGATCAGCACGCGGGCCTTGGGCGCCTCGTCAGTCTTGAGGTACAGACGCGCCAGGTCGAAACGCGTCCAGACACTGTCTGGATCATTTTTTACCGCATCCTTCAGGGCCGCCTGAGCGGCACGCAGATCGCCACGTTGCTCGGCCAGCCGTGCCGTCTGCGTGGCGCGCAAGGCCTTGAAGCGACCGCTTTCGCCCAGCGCTGCCTGTTCGGCAGGCGACAGGGTATCGAGCAGGCGCAGCGCTTCATCGGCCTGGCCGCTTTGCGCCAATACGTTGATCAGCCCGCGCACGGCTTGCGGATTGCCGCGCTGGGTCGCCAGCACTTGACGATAGCCCGCCTGGGCCGCGTCGAGTTGACCGGCCTGGGCCTGCAAATCGGCCTGAGTCAAACGTACATCGATACTGCTGGGGTTCTGCCGCTGCACCTGAGCCAGCAACTCTTGAGCCTTGCCGGTCTGCCCCTTGGCCTGCAGGTCGCGGGCCTGTTGCAAGGATTTCCAGAGCTGAACACTCTCGAGGGCGCTTTTCCAGCGTGTGCCACCAGGCTGGCGAGTCGCGCGGGTCAGCAACTGCTCCGCTTCGGCCAGTCGATTCTGTTGCTGGCGGACCACGCCCAGCCCACCCAGCGCATCGGCATCGTCGGCCTTGATTTTCAGTCGCGCGGCAAATGCTTGTTCAGCAGCGGCATGATCATTTTGCTCCAGCGCCTTCAGCCCACGCGCCACCAGCGGATCCTGCTGCCAGCCTGAGGCGCCGCCACCGGCGTGCTGCTGACGTCCCTTGTTGAGTTGATCACGAATGTCCTGATCATCGGGATGGACCTTGAGGAACGCCTCGAACAGCGGCACTTGCGCCGCCGTAGGCGGACCGATCCAGACCAGCGCCATGCGCCAGCTCTGATCGGCGTCCCCGGCGATGTCCGTGTGCGTACTCAGGCGCGCCAGCGCAGCGATCCCTTCGGCCCGGGTGTCTTCGCGGCGGGCCAGATGCTTGGCGAAAAACAACGCCAGAATCGAGTCGTCCGGATTCTGCCGGATCAGGCGTTCGAAGCCTTTGCGCGCTTCAGGCCAGTCCGCGCTGTTGAACCCCAGGTTGGTGTAGTACTCGCGCCCGATCGTGCCCTCGGGCAAACGGCCGTTGAACAGTTGGCGAAAGACCCCGGTCGCCTTGTCGCGCTCACCGGCATCGGCGAGGCGTCGGGCCTCATCCAGCAAGGCCTGATTCTGCGGCTGAGCGAGGGCGATGTCCTGCTCCAGTTGCACCGACTGCCACGGCACTGGCGACAGGGCCTGCAGACGAGCCAGGTAAGTCTGCGCCTGCTGCGGCTTGTTCTGTTTGACGCCGATCAGCCCCATGCCATACAACGCGTCGATCTGATTGGGGTCGATCTGCAGCACCTTCTGCCAGACCTCGGCAGCCCGCACCGGGTTCGAGCGAGCCTGCCAGTACTGGCCCTGCTCGATCAACTGCGCCTCGGCGGTGGCGGCCTGAGCCTGAGAAACGCTGGCTGCGATCGCGGCAACCAACCCGATGACTAACGTGTGGCGGCGCGCGGGCATGACGTCTCCCAGGATAATTTGAGGGTTCCGTCTTCACGGAACTGATAGCGTTTTTCGACCCAGCCCAAGGCAAACAGGCTGAGCATGAGGTTGTAATAGGCCGGTTCAGTGCGGTCTTTCGGGTCACGGGCCAGCGCCTGGCTGACCCCGGCTTCGACCCTGCGCTGTTGCTGCTCGGCCAGCCAGGTCTGACCCTTGGCGTGGAAGTACGGCAATAGCGCAGCCGAATAACCGAAAGGCCCCTGCCCCTCGCGTGTACCGCTGACCACCTGGACCTTTTCCGGCGGCGTACCGCTCGAGGCAGTGCTGCTCGACATCCCGTCGAGACGGGCCAGCAGGCGTGCTGCCAACGGATCGGACGCAGGTGTCATGCCCACCCAGAGGTAAACGCGAATCGCGTCATAGCTGCCCAGTTCGCCTGTGCTCGGATCGACCACGAACAGACCGCTTTTCGGGGAGGTCCCGCGGTAGCCAACCCAATCGGCGATAAAGCCCTTGGGGCTCGATGCTTCGATCAGCTTCGCGGTGTTGTCGGCAATTTCCTTCCATGGGCCGCCGGGTGCTTCTTTCGCCAGGCGCCGTAGCAGCGGAATGGGCAGGTAGCTGGCGTTCAAGCGCCATAGATGGTCGGGCTGCGCGAAACCTTCGGGGCCGGGCAGGAGCATTTTGCCGAGCCCCGGCAGATTGACCACCAGCCGCGACTCCACGTTCTTGAGCAAGGCCAGCGCATCGTCTCGATAAGCCGGGTGCTGCCAGACGCGCGCCGCTTCGAGCAGCGCGTAGATGATCCACAGGTCGGCATCGGACGCGGAGTTGGCGTCCTGAAGCGTCCAGTTGCCATCCTCGCCCTGCCCCCACAACCAGCCCGGCAGACGCGTTTTGACATCAGCCCCCATCATGTTCGCGGCGGTCCACGTCCACAGCGCGTCGAAGCGCGCGCGGTCATTGGCCACCAGCGCAAAGAGCATGCCGTAGGACTGACCTTCGGAGGTGCTGTGGTTGACCTTCAGGCTCGACTCCAGCATTCGGCCGTCGGCCTGCACATAGCGCGTGGCATAGTCCTGCCAGAACGGCCAGGCCACAGCATCGCACGCGCTGTTCGCCAACACCGGCGTCAGGGTCGCCGACGCCAGCAGGCCGACCAGCCAGCCCGAGGCGCGGCGCAGTTTCAGTGCACGGAGCGGCATGGCTTATTCCTGCTCCAGACGGCGCTTGGCGAGCGAGCGCAGGGTCAGGTAGGCAACTCCGGTCACCAGCACCACACCCACGGCAACCACCAGCAGCAGCCACAGCACGTTGCGCGACATCAGCCACTGCACGTATTTGATCGGCCCAAGGTCACCGACGTAGTACTTCTGCTCGGCAACCAGCGCCTCGACCGAATCGCCGCGTACCACTACCAGGCTGCCCTGTACCTTGTCGCTGCTGCTCAGCGCACGGGCAACGTCGCTCATGCCGCCGGGCTGACCGCTGGAGATCAACACGACACTGCGCCCCTTGTGCAGCGGCGATTCGAAACCGGTCAGGAAGGTGCTGCGCGCGTCACTGGAAAACGCCATGGCCACCCGCGCCCGACGCTGGTTTTCATCCGGGTCCGGGCTCATCCAGTCGCGCAGACGGAAGGCCAGATCGGAAAGCTCGAAGCCCTGTTGCTGAGCATTGCCGGAAATCGGCAAACGGTCGGCCCACTGTTTGAGCAACGGCTGATCGCTGCCCGAGGACATGACCAGAATGTCCTTGTCGGCGGCACTGGCGATCTGTGCAGCGTGAATAACCGACACACCGGTCGCCGGGTAACCGGTCGATTCGCCGAAACGGCCCAATACGCTCAAGTAAGCGCTGACATCTTCAGTACTCGGCTGATCGGCCAGCACCACAGCGGTCTGCGACAGGTCCGCCAGGCGTGTGAACGGAAACCCGGAATCCTTGAACACACCCAGGTTCGGCATGGCCATGAAGTGGTCGTAACCGCTGAAATCCAGCGTCGATTCCGGATCGATGCTGCCGCGCATGTTATCGATGATGATGTCGCCACATTCGCCCTGCTTGAGGTAATCGAACATGTAGCGCAGTTGCAGGCGCGATTGCAGGGCCACGGAGTTGAGCGGCAGGTACACATGCGCTTCACGGCTGATCGTGTCATCGCCGCCCGTCAGTCGCGAGACGATCGAGTTGTTCAGGTTCTCGATCGACGGCAGCGGCTCGGCCTTGATCAGCGTGTCGTTGAGGCTGACCATGATCGACGAATTGTTCGAGCGTTCCTGCGGTGTGTAGCGGTATTTGAGGTTCAACGGCACGCCGTCTTCACGCCAGCTGAACAGGTCTGGCGGCAGGTTCAACGGCACGGTGATGTCACCCGGGTCGTAACCGGAGACGTTGAGTTTGTTGGCAGGCATCAGCTCGCCCAGTTTGATCGGCCGATCACTGGGCAGCCAGTTCGGCGCGTCGTACGGTTTGCGCGGCGCGAGCAGGTCGACACGCTCGATCAATGCGCTGCTGCCGACCAGACTCTGACCGCCGACCACCAGCGCATTGACCGCCCGCTTGAGTTCCGCCGAATCACGCCCGGTGATCACCAACAGCTTGCTGTTCGGGTCGTTGGGATGGGTCACCATCGTCAGGGTCGGGCCTTTCGGCGCAGGCATCGTCAGCGCGCCGAGCTGCAATGGACCATCGCCCTTGAGCAATACCAGTGCGTTGCCCTTGGCCGGCAGCTCATTGAAGTGCGCCGGGAAGCTGGCCATGCGCGAGCGGGTCTTGGCCGCGCCAATCCATGAAGCCAGCGCGCCTGCCGCTTCGAGCGTCGCGTTATCGGGTGCCGCGCCCATCACCACGGGCAGATTCACGTCACGGTCATCGCGGCGGTCGAAGAACGGCAGCGGCAGAATCGCCAGGTCGTTGGGCAGCGCGAATGGCGTGACACGGATGTCCAGACGGGTGTCATTGTTGATCCGTGCCCAGAGGCTGGAATGCTTCGGGTCTTCGCAGCTCATCGTGTAATGGCCGATGAACTGCAGGCTCAGGCGGTTGAACTCGGTGATCATCTGCGGCGGAATCTCGATCACCTGCGTCTGCGGCTTGCCGGCACCTTCCTTGGGCAACGGAAGGGTCGCGGCCACTTCGTCGTTGATCATGACGTTGATCTGCGACAGGTCCGCCAGCAACGCCGGCGAATAGCTGTAGCTCAGCGACAGGCTTGCGCCGGTCACCACCTGATCGGCACGCACATTGAAGTTGACGCTGTCGGTGGCTTCCACACCGCGCAGGTTCATCGGGTAATTGCGCCCCAGTTGTTGCAGCGTCACGCTGTAACCCTCGTTGGCACCCGTCGTTTCAGCAGCGCTTGCCCACATCCCGGTGGAGAGCACGGACAACGCACAAGCCAACAGGGCCCATGAGCGGCGAACGGCGAAGCGTTCGGCACCGAGAAAATACCGTTTAGTCATGACTACTCAATCCATCAATTTGCGGGAGGTGGGGAGATTTTTTTACGGGTCGGCAGTAACCGGCTGAAATCCTTGCGAGTGGCCTTGAGCAACTCGACGACGCCACGAACACCGATGTGGCTGACTTCGCGCAGCGCAGACAGCGGTGTGTCCGGCTTGCCGCGGCCCCAGGTCGACGCCCAGGTGTCGGCACGGCCAAAGGTCAGGCGTACCAGCTCGCTCTGCTGACGCAGCGACAGATCATCGAAACGAGTGCCCAGATAACCGTCGCGGCAGAACATCACCGTGGCAGGGAAATGGCTGGTCTGCGTACCGCGATACAGCGACACCGTGATGCTGTCGCCACTGTCGATGCCCGAATCGGCGGGCATCACCAGTCCGAGGCCGGTCTGGGAAAAATCCTGAGTCACGGCATCGAATACCACGCCATCGGCGCGGGTAACGCGAATCGGCAGTCTGGCCTGGACCCGGGGCTCGGTACGCACCTGACGGATCTCGCTGGCCACCGCAATCGCAGCGCTGGTGATGATGATGTTGTAGATCGTCCAGGCCATGTTGATGACGATGGTCAGGGTGATCGCATCGTTATTCCAGCCCAGTTGGTAGAGGCTATAGATACCGAGTGCGAAGACCACTGCGTTCAGCGTCAGCAGCACGATGTAAGGCCGCGCCAGCGTCCAGTCGAAAAACTTCTCCTCGACCACTCCGCCCTTGTCGGTCACGTTGAAGCCACCGAATTTCGGATTGACCAGCGCCATCAGCACCGGGCCCATGATGTACCACGCCAGCACCGCCTCGTAGACCTCGTTCCAGAACGAATGGCGGAAGCGGCCCTGAATCCGCGAATTGGTCAGGCTGGCGTGGGCCAGGTGCGGCAACACATAGGCGGTGATCATCAGCGCCGAGGCGTGCATGACCTCGGCGCCGAACAGCAGGTACGCCAGTGGCGCGGTGAGAAACACCAGACGCGGCAGGCCGTAAAAGAAGTGCAGCATCGAGTTGGCGTAGCACAGCCGCTGGCCCAGTGACAGACCTTTGCCCAGCAGCGGGTTGTCAGTGCGAAAGATCTGCGCCATGCCCCGCGCCCAGCGAATACGCTGGGCAACGTGACGTGACAGACTTTCCGTCGCCAGCCCCGCCGCCTGGGGAATCGCAAGGTACGCCGTGTTGTAGCCGGCCCGGTTCAGCTTCAGCGCTGTGTGCGCATCCTCGGTCACGGTTTCAGTGGCCACACCACCGATGTCCAGCAACGACGAGCGCCGCAGCACCGCACAGGAGCCGCAGAAGAAAGTCGCGTTCCACAGGTCGTTGCCGTCCTGCAGCAAGCCGTAAAACAGCTCGCCCTCGTTAGGCACGCTGCGGAATGTATCGAGGTTCTTTTCGAACGGGTCGGGCGAGAAGAAAAAGTGCGGCGTCTGCAGCATCGCCAGTTTCGGGTCCTTGAGAAACCAGCCCATGGCGACCTGCAGAAAGGAGCGGGTCGGCACATGGTCGGCGTCGAACATGGCGATGTACTCGCCATTCGTGGCCTTGAGCGCTTCGTTCAGATTGCCCGCCTTGGCATGTCGATTGTCGCCGCGGGTCAGGTAGCCGACACCGATCTGTTCGCAGAACTCGCGAAAATCCTCGCGACGACCATCATCGAGCACATAGACCCGCAGCTTGTCGCGCGGCCAGTCGATGGACTGGGCGGCAAAGATGGTCAGTTTGACGATGCTCAGCGCCTCGTTGTACGACGGAATAAACACATCGACGGTCGGCCACTGGCTGGAATCGCTCGGCATGATCACCGGCTTGCGCTGCAACGGCCAGGCCGTCTGCACGTAACCCAGCACGATGACGATCAGCGTGTAGAACTCGGCGATGATCAGCCCATAGCCCAACAGGCTGTCCAGCCAGTTGTCGAAATCCAGGGTCGAGGTCAGACGCCAGTACATGTAACGAAACGAAGCCAGCAACGACAGGGTCACCAGCGCCAGTACCGAAATACGCCCAGGTATCCGGCGAATTACCAGCATCGCAGCGAAGCATGCCAGGGCAAAAAAGCACTGTGCATAGAGGTCCAGCGGCACGGTGACGACCAGCGCCATCAGCAGCAGGCCGACGACAATCGCCACGCTTTTCAAGGTGCGTCGCAGGGTCGTCGACAGACCGCCGAACCACGCCAGCAAAGCATGCAGCCACAATGATGAGCGCGTCCGGGGTACGGACGCGTCGAGCGACAGGTTGGTCATGACAATCGGTTCTCTTCTACATCCTGAGTCAGCAGTCGGGCAATCAGCACATTACTCAGCACGCGAAGGTCTTGGGTGCCGGGAGAGGCACTCGGAACCTGGACCGCGTTGTGGCCGTAGGCCAGCGCTTCTGCGAGCGCGTAATCATCGCGAACGACGCCCAGCAGGCGCTCGCCAAGACGTCGCGCCAGTACGTCGTACATGTCGCGACTGAAGGTGCGCGAAGCATCGAACCGGTTGATGACGTAATGACAGGCCGGCGGCTGCGACCCCGCCAGAACCGGCTCGAGCCAGCCCTGCATCTGATCCAGTGTCACGTAGCACGCCGCATCGGCGGTCAGCACCACCAGGACCTGGCTGGCAGCAGTCAGCGCCTGTTGCAACATGCGCAGGTCACCGCACGGCACATCGAGAATCACCACGTCGCGGGCATCGAGCTGCATACGGGCGATCTGACGGACCAGCCAGTGTGGATCGTTTTCCTGAAAATGCTCAAGGGAACGACGCTCATCGAGCGGCAGCGCGCCATATGGCAAAACCTGCGTGTCGCAGGAGCCGGTCAGCAACAGCGTGCGCCAGTTTTCGCCGCTCAGGCTGGCACCGCCGAGGCCGGCCACATCCGGGCTGGCATTAAGGTGGTGCATCAAGGCGTTTTGGGGGTCGAGATCGATCGCCAGTGTCTGCGCGCCGGGCACTCTGACCAGGCTGGCCATTGCCGCGCTGAGCGTACTTTTACCCACACCGCCCTTGGCTGACACCACCGCAATCACGCGCGCCGATGTTCTCGGCGGCTGGCCCTTGAACAGCGATTGGACCAGTGCTTCGTTGTTGCGTGCCTGCGCTTCAGCCTGGCGTGCCTGTGCGGCCTCGGCAAGCAGATTTGCCAGGACGCCGGAGGCTGCACCTTTGGCTGTCGGGGTCATCTGAAGGTCAGGTGCCGTGTCAGGCGTCTCGGCCGGTTGCGCCGCACAGGTCTGCTCAGGCACCGATTGATCGGTTACGCGTGGCGGCGTAGCAGGAAAGACACTGTCTACGGGCGTTTCGTGGTAGTCCAGGCTGTCGTCGATCTCCAGATAACCCTCGGAGCTCGCGCCAAAACGCTGAAACAAATTGGCCACATCGTCAGCTCGATTCATCCGGAACGACCTCAAAAGGGGCCGCTACGCACGATCCCTGTGTGAATGCATTAATACCAATGTGTAATGTCATTATGACAGTGTCAAGAAACCGATATATGTCGTCCACAATTTACCGATGAACGGTAAATTGTTCTTTTCTTGACATATTTCTGGCGTTGAAAAACCGTGCATTTGGCTGTTTCAAATGCGTTTGGAAGGAAAACGGGGTGCGAAAAGATAGCTACCTGTCCATTGAGCAGGACGGTAGCTATCGAGGTGAGAGGATGTCAGTGGCTGGCAGGAGCTGGGGTTGTTGCAGGAGCTGTTTCTGCGGACTGAGGCAGTGGCATGCCCTTGGGCCACAGCAGCCAGATATTGCCTTTCTGCTTCATGTCGCCAGCCAGCTTGCCCGCCTCATCGCCGGTCCCCCAGAACAGGTCGGCGCGTACCTCACCGGCAATCGCACCGCCCGTGTCCTGCGCCGCGACCGGACGGACCACGCTGCTGCCATCCGGCCGCGTCGTGGAGAGCCAGAGCAGACTGCCCAGCGGAATCACCTTGCGATCGATGGCCACGCTGTAGCCGGGGGTCAGTGGCACATTTAACGAGCCGCGCGGGCCTTCGTTGCTGTCGGGGTTACGGGCGAAAAACACGTAGCTGGGATTGCTCGCCAGCAGCTCGCTGATACGCTCCGGATGCGCCTTGGCCCAGGCGGCGATACTGCCCATGGTCACGTCTTCCTTCTTCAACTGACCCTGCTCTACCAGCCAGCGACCAATCGCGCGATACGGGCGACCGTTCTGATCGGCGTAGCCCAGACGCAGCTGCGAGCCATCCTCCAGACTCACGCGCCCCGAGCCCTGAATTTGCAGGAACTGCAGATCCATCGGGTCGGTCAGCCAGGCAATCACCGGCGCGTTCAAGCCTTGCGCGCTGATCGTCGCAGCGTCGTCGTAAGGCTTGAGCACCCTCCCCTCAAGCCGACCGCGCAGCCGCTTGCCTTTGAGCTCGGGGTAAATGCTGTCCAGATTGACCACGATCAGATCGTCCGGGATGCCATAAACCGGCACATTGGCGGTGGTGGTCTGGGTCAGGCTGCCCGGATAAACAGGCTCGTAATAGCCGGTGATCAAACCATCGGCACTGCCTCCATCTGCGCGCAGGCTGTAGACCTGCAACTGCTCCTGCAAAAAGGTGCGGATCTGCGCCGCATCCGGTGCGGCCGCGAGACTCACCGCCGCAGCACACGTCGGCCCCCACACCGCATCGGCTTTCAAACGAACACAGGCGCTGCGCCAAGAGGCAAAACCGGCCTGCAAATCCGCGTCGGACACCGCTGGCAACGCGTCCCAGCCGGCCTGGCTATAAGTGGTGTGCGGCGCCGCAGGCGGCGTCACCGGCTTGTCGGACTTGTCACACGCGGTCAGCAACGCAGCCAGTGGCAAAACCAGCGCCAGGCTCCGCAACCATGGTTTGAAAGAGAGCATCATCAGTAGCACCAATCCTTTTACAGCCCGCAGCAGGCTGGTGGGTGAAAGGTGTCATTGTGGCTGAAGCGGGCGTTGAGACCTAGTGGGGAGCTGCATTCAACTGGCCCGGATGCGGCTCCGGATAGTCGCGATTGATGTCGATGGGCTTGGCGTACGGCCCGTCCCAAAGCTGCTCGTGCAGTTGGCCGATGCGTTTGGCCATTGAGCCGTCGTGTATCACTACTTCCAGATTGCGCGAGTTGTCGAGGTAGCCGCCCAGCCAGTTGCTGGTGCCTACCCAGGCCACCTGATCATCAATATCCATGGTCTTGCTGTGGATCACGCGTGCATAGGGGATAAAACCCTGAGCCGCCATCGGCAATGTGACGACGCGCACCTGCACGTTGGGCACCAGCGCCAGACTCTTGAGGTAGGCGACTTCGGGCATGCCGGTGTTCCAGTCGGACACCATGAGCTTAATCGACACGCCGCGGGCGGCCGCGCTGCGCAGGGCATTATCGATGACCGCATAGTAAGGCCGGGTTTTGTCGGGCCCGTAGGACAGAGGCGCGTAATCCAGCAACTGGACACGAACCTCGCTTTTGGCTTGCGCCAGCAAACGCGGCAGTTCGGCCTGGGAGTCGACGACCCCTGGCGGGTTATAGCGCTGCGGGCTGGCGGTCAGGTAGTTGCCGTTGGGCGATGGGCTATCGATCGGGTGCGGCACGGGAGCCGGTTTGCCCTCGGTAATGGCAGCCTGGGCAAGCCAGTCCTGATCGAATATGGCCTGCGTCTGGCCCACGATGATCGGCTCGTCAATGCGCAGGCCGGTTTCGTGGATGTGCTCCAGTGAGCGCCAATCGAAATTCTGACTGCCGATGAACGCCTGTCGGCCATCCACGACCAGAAACTTGGCGTGAATGATGCCGCTGCCCGTGAGCTTTGCGTAGGGCAGTACGCGCAGGGTGAGATTGGGAATGGCGCGCAGTCGCTCAAGGGTCTGCGGGTCGGAAAGTTTCAGGCCTTTTTCTTCCAGCAGAAAACGGATTTTCACTCCGCGCTGCCCGGCTGCCGTCAGGCTTTCAAGCACCTTGTCCATGACCGAGCCTGCGTGGTCTGCGACATAGAACTGTTCGATGTCGATACGCTCGCGAGCCCCGTCAAACAGCTCCCGCCAGACCTCGTCGGGTGCTCGCAGGTCAGGCGTCTGCAGGTCAGACCCGACCGGCACGGTGTGGACCAACTCGAAACCCGGAATGGCGAAATCTGCCTGCGCGCACGAACTGCCCAGCAGTAACGCTGCGATCACGGCGCGGTAGCTCAGGGACAGTCGACGATACGAAGGGTAATAGAGCATTGCGAACCTCATCGCCAGACACAGACAAGATGGCGCATGCCATAGGCACGCGCCGCCAGGTAGATCAGGCCGTCCGGTATTTCGGTTGAGCCGAAGCAGCCGGATGCTCGGCTTCGTCATGCACACGTGCTCCGCTGGAAGCGCGGATCAGCAGGATCTTGAGTTGGTCGTTGATGCGTTCCAGGCTGTCCTGAAAGTAGTTGTGAAAGACCACGCAGAACAAAGCAATGGCAATACCCAGCCCGGTCGCGAACAGCGCTGTACCGATACCGGCGGAAATCTGCCCGGGATCGGATACACCGGCACTGGCCAGGGCCTTGAAGGTATCGATGATACCCAGAATCGTCCCCAACAAGCCCAACAGCGGCGCAGCGGTAGTAATGGTTTCGATCAGCCAGAGGCTGCGGGCCAGCGGTGCGCGAGTGCTCAGGTACTGGGTTTCGATGACATCATCCAGATCCCTGCGCGAGCCCTGCGCATTTTTTTGCGCCAGCACCGGCAGGACCATTTCCAGCGGCAGGCTGGTCCGGCGTGTCAGCGTCTCCGGCAGATCCTTTTCACTGTGCACCGAAGCACCGAGTGCCGTTTGCAACGCCCGCGACTGGCGACGCACGTAAGCAAAGTAGATGCCTCGTTCGATCGCTACAAAGATCGCTATCGCGATGGCGGCGTACATCACATAGAACGTGATGTAGTGAAGCTGATTCATGTCCATGGCACGGACCTCTGGTCAATGAAGATTAGAAATTGGCTTCAAGAGAAACGGTAACGGTACGCTCGACCCCGACGATGTAGGCCGGGTCGCCGTCGCGGAAACCGCTGTAAGTGCCCGCGTTGGTTTTGGTGGTGTACACGCCGTCCAGGTATTCCTTGTCGAACAGGTTGTCGACGTTCAGACGCAGAGTGGCGTCCTTGACGATTTTCTTGTCCACCGGAAGGTAGATCCCCGCGCCCAGATTGAAGATGGTGCGCCCCGGAATGCTTTCGTCGTTGGTCAGGTCGCCATACAGCTTGCTGGTGAGCTTGGCGCCAAAGGTCCCGTAATAACTGCCGTCGTCGTAGCCGATGTTGGCGGCCAGCATGTTCTTCGGCACGTTGGTAAATTGCTTGCCGCTGGTGGGCAGCTCAATGGCGGTGCCGTTATTGAAGACGGTCAGGTCATCTTTCTGTTTGGCGCGGGTGTAGGTGTACGAGGTGTAGTAATTGAAATGGTGCGGCAGCAAGCCACTCCACTCCAGTTCCAGCCCGCTGTTGTCGACTGCACCGGCGTTGATGTCGGCAAAGTCGCCGTTGATATCTTTTGATGACACCTGCCGGTCCTTGAACTGCAGGTAGAACAGCGTGGCCGCCAGCGTCATGTCCTGTTCGGTGTAGCGCCAGCCCAGTTCGTGGTTCCAGCTGGTTTCTGGCTTGCTGTCGATGGAGCCGGTGCCCGGGTCATACAGAACGTAGTTCTGCGGCACGCGCATGTTGCGTGACAGGCTGTAGAACAACTGGTCGCGCTCATCCAGCTGGTATTTGAGGCCGACGTTCGGCAACAGCTTGTTGTAGGTCTGGTCCCGTTTTTCCGGCCGCTCGGTCAGGCTGCCGTGGTTGGTGCCTTCGCGCTCGACATTCATGTAGGCCAGGCCGCCGACCAGCGTCCAGTCCGGGGCGAAATACCAGGTGTCCTGAGCCCAGACTTTTTGGGCAGGCGTCACGGTATAACGGTCACGGCCCTGGATCTCGTTACCGTTGGCATCGACCATGTAGTCCGAATCCGGCTGGATACTTTCAGGCTTGCCATTGCTCTTCAGGCGGATGAAAGGCTGAGTCTGCGACTGTCGCGCGCGTTCATACCAGTAGCCGACCTGTACGCTGTGTTCGTCGTTGACGTCCCAGTTCAACTTGGTGGTGATCCCCGGACGCCACGTCTGGGTGCGCGACGGCCGGTAATAAACGCCAGTGGTCGATGATCCGTCTGCGTTATAAGCCGCCGCCGTCGGCAGGTTGCTCAGGTCGAACACACCGTTCTGGTTCGAACCGCGGTTGAGCGCATAGGAAGAACTGTTCACGCCGCTGCCATTACCCCAGAAATAATAGGGGATGACGGAAAGAGACAGGTTGTCGGCCAGTTTGAATTGGGTATTGAGCACGCCGGTGAACGTCTGGAACGGGTTCTGCGCCAACTCGTAGTAGCTGGATAATTTACCGTTGCTGCCCAGCGCTGGCGTCGAAGGATAAGGGTCAAACTTGCGCCCGTTCTGCTGGAACTGACTCTTGGTGAGCTGGCTGTAGCTGTTGTTGTCCTGCTCGTGGTACTTGAGGATCAGGTTGGCGGTATTGCCCGAGCCCATGTCGAAGAAACTGTTCCACTCAACCTTGTCGGCACGCACCGCGCCATCGCCGCGCCATTTCTGACCTTCGGTGTGAGACATCGACAGCCAGTTGCTCAGCCCGTTGATCTCTCCGGTGTTGAGTCGCGCGAAGGTCTTGTAAGTGCCATTGCTGCCCGCCACCTGCTTGACGAATGCGCCGGTTTCCTTGGTGGGCCGGATGGTGACGATACCGATGTTGCCGCCGCTGGAACCGATGTGCGGGCCGTCACTTTCGGCAGAGCCTTGAGTCACGAAAATCTGATCGATGTTTTCCGGATCCCCCAGCAGATTGGAATACAACGCGTAGTTACCGGAGTCGTTGATCGGCATACCGTCCACCGACATGCCGACCTGATCGGAGTTGAGCCCGCGCATGGTGAATTTGAAACCAGAAAGACCTGTGGCGTCTTCGCTGGAGATATTCAGGCCCGGTGTGTACTTGAGCTTATCGATCGCATTCCCGGTCGCCGTCTGCTTGTCGAGCGCTTCCTTGGTGACAGTGGAACGCGCCTTGATGCTCTCCTCCTGCACCATGTAGCCACCCCCAACCGTCGCCTTGCCTTGCACACCAATGGTGCCGACATCACTGCCACTCGAGTCGGCCATAACCATGCCGTGACTCATGCCCGCGGCGACCAACGCAAGGTGAATTCTGGAAAACTTCATCACTCTGTTCCTTGTCAGTGCTATTGCACGCTGTAGTTGAAGGTGGCGGTGAAGCGCTGTTCGCTGCGTCCACCAAAGGCTTGCTCGGGAAACGGCTTGACCTGCTTGATGCGTCGCAGACTGTTGGCGGCTGCGCGGTTGAGCAGCATGCTGGAGGCCTGGGTCTGAATGCCGGAGTCCAGCACTCGCCCCTGGCGGTCGACCAATAGCCACACCACAACCTCGCCACTCGGACGCTCCAGTGAGGCCTGACGGCCAGTCGGGTATTGTTTGTAACCGTCCAGCTCACTGCGTAGCCCTTTGAGGTAGCCACCTTCCATACCCTGGGTGTCGACCTTCGGCGGTGCGGGTGGCGCAGGCGGTGACGGCGGCGCAACCGGGGCGCTGGCGGTCGGCTTGCTGGGTGCCTGAACCGGCTCGACGGGTTTTGCCACTGCCGGTTTGGGCAAGGGCTTAGGCCTTGGTTCTGGCTTGATCTCCGGCTTGGGTTTTGGCTTGGGAACGGGCTTGGGCGGCGGTGGAGGTGGCGCCGGTTCGGCCTCTTCGCTTTCGACTACAGGCGGCGGAGGTGGCGGCTCGTCAGGTTGTACCGGAGGCGGTTCGGGCTGCGTCAATGGCTCAGGGGCGGGCTGCTCGGGCTCGACCAGCGCCAGCTCGACGGCAGATTCGTCGTAGACCGGCTCCATTTTCAGAGGACGGGTCTGTACACCAATCACGATTGCGATGAGCGCCACCAACGCAGGCAGGCCACCAAGCCACTGACGTACACGAAACAGGAAATACATGGTCAGGATTTGCGCGTGGCGATGGAGACTGACGTGAAACCACCCAGACGCAGGGTGTCCATGATCTCGACCAGACGAGCGACTTCCACGCCCTTGTCACTGTTAACGATGATCGTGGTTTTAGTGTCGGGCTTTTCCAGCGCTTTCAAGGCAGGCACCAGGGCGTCGACCGTGGTCGCCTTGCCGTCGAGCTGTAATTCGCCGTTGAGCCCCAGAGTCAGGATCGATTTGTTCTGCGGTTTCAGTTGCTGCGAACTGCTGGCACTCGGCAGCTGGGTTTTCATCCCCAGCGCCGGAATCACGTTCAGGCTTACCAACACGAAAAAGACCAGCAGGAACATCATCACGTCGATCATGGGGATCAGTTCGATGTGCGCCTTGCGCTTTTTAGGTTCGTCCCACGTTCTCATGCCAGCCTCTCGCTTTCTTGTTAGAGGCCGAGAATCTAGCAACCGAACATGACCGATCGGTTGGTTTTACAAGACCGATACATGACTGTTACATGGCTGTTACCTGTACATCTCATGGCACTTAAATGATTCTTGAGGCCGTCACGGAAATGCCATAACAACGCGCCAGCGTTTGAGCATTCAACCCGACGGAAAATACGGATGAGTCACCCGCTGCCCACCATCAGAACCTCGCGTCTGCTGCTCGCCGCGTTGCAGCCGGAACAGGCACTCACCTTGTCACGCCTGGCCGACGAGCCGACGATTGCGGCCATGACTTCTACACTGCCCAGCCCCTACAACCTTGAGCATGCGCGGGCATTCATTGCACAGACCCACGACCAATACGCCGCCGGTCAGATGTTGAGCCTCGGGGTTCACATTCAGGAAACCGGAGAGCTGACCGGGATCGTCTCGCTACGCCTTTCGATGCCGCATCGCAGCGGCCATCTGGGTTACTGGACAGGAACGCACTATCAAAATCAGGGTTACGCCTGCGAAGCGGCTCAAGGCTTGCTGAGGCATGGCTTCACGGACATGAACCTCAACCGCATCGCCGGCCAGTGCTTCAGCGACAACCAGGCCAGCGCCAGGGTCCTGGAGAAGTGCGGGTTATCGTATGAGGGCTGTACCAGAGAGGCATTTCTGAAAAACGGTGTGTTCAAGAACATGTTGCTGTTCGGACTGTTGCGCTCGGAATACGCATCGTCGGAGGCCACGTCATGACCGATTTCAATCCGGATCGTCGACGCATCATTACCGGAGTCGCCGGTGCAACATTGCTGTCGATCCTCAGCCCATTTGCGCGCAGCGCGGGGGTCGATTATCCATTCACGCTCGGCGTGGCATCTGGTGATCCGTTGCCGGATGGCTTCGTGATATGGACACGTCTGGCGCCCAAGGTGATGACGCCCTCGGGCGATGGTGGCCTGAACAAACCCGTCGAGGTGCGCTGGAAGATCGCCAGCGATGCGGCCATGCTTCACGTAGTCCGCACAGGACAGGCCACCGCCCACCCGCGCCTTGCCCATTCGGTGCATGTTGAAGTGAGCGGCTTGCAGCCTGGACGCCCGTATTGGTATCAGTTCGAGAGCCTGGGGGCGCAAAGCGCTGTCGGGCAGGCCTGTACTGCTCCGCTGGCAAGTGCCATGGTCTCGGCGCGGTTCGGCTTCGTGTCGTGTTCGCACTGGGAGGCCGGGTATTTCAGCGCCTATCGACACTTGGCGGCAGAGCGCCCGGATCTGGTGTTCTTTCTTGGCGACTACATTTATGAGATGAACATATCCCCGGAAAACCCTCGGTTCCCGCGTCACCACGCTACACCTGATCCCATGGACCTGGAGGGCTATCGTAATCGCTACGCTCAGTACAAGACCGACCCCGACCTGCAAGCGCTGCATGCCTGTGCGCCGAGCGTGGCCACCTGGGATGATCACGAAGTACAGAATGACTACGCCGCGCAGTGGTCCCAGGACCCGAACGTTCCGGTGGACAGTTTTCTACGTCGCAGAGCCGCCGCTTATCAGGCGTTTTACGAGCACATGCCCTTGCGCGCCAGCAGCCTGCCCAAAGGACCGGACATGCGTATTTACCGGAACCTGGACTATGGCCGCCTGGCACGCTTTCATGTGCTGGACGGTCGGCAGTATCGTTCCGAACAGGCGTGCATCCAGGCCAACGGCAGCCGTCGAGGCTACGTAGCGCCCAGCGACTGTCCGGATCTGAGTGACCCCAAACGCACCATGCTCGGCTGGGAACAGGAAGCCTGGCTGGACCGCAGCTTCGCTGAATCACCTGGACAATGGAATGTCATTGCCCAGGACTTGCTGGTCGCTCCACTGGAACAGCGCAATCTCAAGACCCAGGCGCTGGGCCACTGGACCGATGGCTGGGACGGCTACGCGGCGACCCGCGAGCGCATGCTGGCATCCCTGCAACGCCACCAGACCCGCAACCCGGTGTTCTGGGGTGGCGATATCCATTCGTTCTGGACCACCGACCTGCACGCCGACGTAGGCAATCCGGAATCAGCCATCGTCGCCACCGAATTCGTCGGCACCTCGGTAACCTCCAGCGGACCACCGTTCGACGCCTTCAACAGCATTCTCGGCCTCAACCCACACGTGAAGTTCTTCGACAGCCGTCAGCGCGGCTATGTGGCAGTGGACCTGAACGAACAGCATATGCAGACCCGCTTTCAAGTGGTGTCGGATGTGCTGGATCCTGCGGCGAACGTGTCAACGCTGAAGCGTTTTGTGGTGGAGGCTGGCAAGGCGGGGGCTGTTGCCGGGTAGGTGACGTTTGGATTGGCCATATTTTGGACAAAATTGTCCACTGTGAAGAGACAGTAAAACCCGCTTCAGACGCTTTTTCCCTTTCCGGTGAGCTACTAACCTGAGCCCATGTTGCACGCCAGACCTCACCTACCCAAACGAAAGGACTTGACCATGACCCACACCACCTACAACCGCCTGAACAAAGATGACGCCATCGTTTTGCTGATTGATCATCAGACAGGCCTGATCTCGCTGGTGCAGGACTTCTCGCCGAACGAGTTTAAGAACAATGTTCTGGCCCTGGCTGACCTGGCCCGCTTCTTCGAACTGCCGACCATTCTCACCACCAGTTTTGAACAAGGCCCCAACGGCCCGCTGGTTCCGGAACTCAAGGCAATGTTTCCCGATGCGCCGTACATTGCCCGGCCGGGTCAGATCAACGCCTGGGATAACGAAGACTTTGTAAAGGCCATCAAGGCGACCGGCCGAAAACAGTTGATCATTGCCGGGGTAGTGACCGATGTGTGCGTGACCTTTCCGACCCTGTCGGCATTGGCTGAAGGGTTTGAAGTATTCGTGGTCACCGATGCCTCCGGCACCTTCAACACCACGGTTCAACAAGCCGCGTGGTCGCGCATGACGCAGGCAGGTGCGCAACTGATGAACTGGTTCTCGGTGGCCTGTGAGCTGCAGGGCGACTGGCGTAACGATATCGAAGGACTGGGTAACCTGCTTTCCGAGCGCATCCCGAACTACCGCAACCTGATGAACAGCTATTCGGCGCTGACTGCTCGGTAGAGGCTGTCGACAAGTAGGGTGATAGGCGTCTGTAAGAAACACTATCGTGCCCATGCGTTGGCATGCCGTTCAGGATGCTTCGCGCGTCCGATCTTGATTGCGCGCCGCGGCGTAGAGGTGGATGGCCAGACTGCAAGGACCGGCCATTTCCACACCGCACAACACACCACAGAGTCCGCGAAACCAGAAAGACTACTTCAACTGATTGGCAAACCGCCCCACGGCGCCCACGACCTGTTTGGCTCCTTCCTGAATCTCGACGATCACGGCACCGGCCTCGTTGGCCAGCACCAGGCCCTGCTCCGCCTGGGTGCGGCTGTTGGCCATGCCGCGCACTGCCTCATCGGCCAGCGACTGGTTTTGCTGCACGACGCTGACGATTTCTTCGGTCGCGGCGCTGGTGCGGCCTGCCAGTTGGCGGACTTCGTCAGCCACCACGGCAAAGCCCCGGCCCTGCTCACCGGCACGTGCGGCCTCGATGGCGGCGTTGAGCGCCAGCAGGTTGGTTTGCTGGGCAATCCCACCAATGGTCTGCACGATGGAATTGATCAGCAATGACTGTTTGCCCAGCGCTTCGATGCCCGAGGAGGCTGACTGCATCTCTTCGGAGATCTTGCGCATGGTCTTTACAGTGTTTTGCACCACGTCCGCGCCGCGCTGGGCGCTGACGTCGGTCTGCTGGGAGATTTCAAACGCCACGCTGGCGGCCTGACTGACTTCTTCTTCGCGGGCCACCTGGTCGGTCACCATCGTGGCGAACTTGACCACCTTGTAGAGTTTGCCCTGAGCATCGTGGACCGGGTTGTAGGTCGCTTCCAGCCAGACCTCACGCCCGTTGCTGTCGAGACGCTTGAAGCGCCCGGCCACGAACTCGCCACGGTTGAGCATCGCCCAGAATTCCCGGTACGACGCCTGAGAGGTTTCCGCAGGATCACAGAAGATGCTGTGATGCTTGCCCTTGATCTGCGCCAGGTTATAACCCATGCCGCGCAGGAACTGATCGTTGGCGGTCAATACCTGGCCGCTGAGGTCGAACTCGATCACGGCGGTCGAGCGTAACAGCGCCTGGATGAACGCGGAGTTCTCGGCAGCCGTTTCGACGATCTGGGTGATGTCCGAACCGTAGCATTGCAACGTCATCAGCCTGCCTTGCTCATCCAGCACTGGCTGCCAGAGGGCGCGAATCCACACCAGCCGGCCATCGGCATGCAGAAAACGGTACCTGTCGATGACCGACTCGCCCTTCTGCACCGCCACTTTGAGACTGCGGTAGCAATCCAGCTGTTTGACGTAAGTAGGCACCAAGTGATCGAGATCCTTGCCCTGCAGTTGCTCCAGCGAATAGCCAAGCGCATTGAGAAAGTTTTCATTGGCGTGGACGATGTGGTGGCTGGCGTCCAGAGTCAGACAGACCATTTGCGCATCCATCCCTTTCTGCATCTGCCGGTACATGGATAACTCGGCCTTTTGTGCCTGTAATTCCTTTTTCAAGCGAGCGTTGAACATGACGGCACCCATAGTGAGGTTGTACGTATATATCGACACAAGCGTAGACGGGATTAAGGCATTTCGTCTGATGGTGGCAGGATGAATTACAGGGCGTTTGCGACAGAAGAAACGACCGTCTCAAGGCCATCTCGCGCATTGCTGCGAGATGTTCTCAGCGATGACAGCCCGCGGCCATTTGTCACCCAAGGCACGCCGTTAGCCACCATCGGTCGACTTTGGACTGGCGGCACGATACATTGATGGCACTAAGACATCACTCGTGATGTCCTATGTCTCTCGATGTTAATGTCCCGGTGTCACATGCTTGTTTCTGCCCTTGAACGTCCCAATCTTGAAGATGCGCAACTCCTTGCCGAGGTCGAGCAGACGATCACTTCAGGTGTTGGCTCGTTACGCTTCAGCCGTGTTCTTGAGCAACGCTATCAGGAAGAAACCCGGCTACCGCGGCGCGAGTTCCTGACGGCGGTAGGGATTGGCGGCAGTCTGATCTACAACCTGTTCCTGATCAGTGACTGGTTGATACTGCGGGATGTGTTTTTCTATGTAGCCGTGGGCCGTCTGTGCCTGATGACGCCGATGTTTATCGCGCTATTGATACTGGCTCAACGCGTTACCACGCGCTGGGCGATGGAAACCATCGCTGCATTCGCCACGGTCGTGTGCTCGCTCATGCCATTGCTGGTCATGATTCACAGCGACAGCCCTTATCAGATCTTTTATCAACTCGGCATGCTGTTGATCATGGTCTACTGCACCATGATCCAGCAATTGCCGTTGCGTCATGCCGCTGTCGCCATGTCATGCATGCTGATCATCCAGTTGGTGACTACCTACATTGCCGACTTCGCCGACTTCGTGATCTGGCAGGCCAACGCCGTGTTGTTCGTCTCGACGGTAGCACTGCTGCTGATGGCCTCCTACTTTCTGGAGCGGGCAAGCCGCATGAGCTACCTGTTTGCGCTCCGCGGGCGCCTGCTTCAAGTGCAATTGATGGAGTTCGCGCGTACCGATGGGCTGACCCGGCTGTTCAATCGACACTACCAGGATGAAGTGATGACCTCCGTCTGGGAGCACGCTCGCAATACGCCGGCGAACGTGGCGATCATCCTGCTGGACATCGACCACTTCAAATCCTACAACGACAACTACGGGCACCCGCAAGGCGATACTTGCCTCAGATTGCTTTGTCAGAAAATCCAGCAAAGCGCGCATGAGCATGGCGCTGTGGCGTTCCGGTTCGGCGGCGAAGAGGTTCTGGTGCTGATGATCGGCGATGCCGTGCAGGCCAGAGAAGTGGCCGCGGCCCTGCAGAGCGCTGTTGCCGAGCTTAAATTGCCGCACCCGGTGCTGGGTGAAAACGCGCTGGTCACCATCAGCCTCGGCGTGGCGTGTGCGACAGCGCCCCTGACCAGCGCCGAGAACCTGATTGGTGCGGCTGACAATGCCCTCTACGCGGCCAAGCGCGCCGGACGTAATTGCGTGTGCTTTGCGTGAAATGAAACACCGCAGGATCCTGCTTTACGCCACGCCCCTGCCACTTTAATCTCGGCGCACACCCAGGCTGGGAGCCATCGCATGAGTATTCACATTGACGTCAACACCAACCCTACGGAAGAGGATCGTCTGGCGATTCTGGAACCACTGAAACGGTTCAACGCCGAGCAGGCGGGCGACGGCAAGTCCGGGAAAGTGGCGATGTTCATTCGCGATGATCAAACCCGGGAAGTCCTCGGCGGCCTGCACGCTCGTATTCTTTATGAGTGGCTGTTCATCGAGCTGCTGGTCGTGCCGGAACAAGCCCGTGGGCAAGGCATGGGCTCGCGTCTGATGCAGATGGCCGAGGATCTGGCGGTTGAAAAGGGCTGCACGGGAATCTGGCTGGACACCTTCGACTTCCAGGCCCCCGACTTCTATCGTCGCCACGGTTACACCGAGTTCGGCCAGATTGACGACTATCCGCCTGGCAACAAGCGCTTCTTTTTCCAGAAGCGCCTGCCGAACACAACGGCCTGATGCTTGCGTCAGACCTTGAACTTGCCTACCAGATTGTTGAAGGAAATGGCCAGACGTGACAGCTCCTGGCTTGAAGCACTGGTCTGGTGCGCACCTGCGGCGGTCTGGGTGGAAAGGTCCTGAATGTTGACCAGGTTGCGATCCACTTCGCGCGCAACGTGGGACTGCTCTTCGGAGGCCGTCGCAATCAACAGGTTGCGGTCGTTGATCTCGGCGATGCTCTGCGCAATGCGCTCCAGCGACTGCCCCGTGGCCTGAGCCAGGGTTTGCGTGTTGCTGGCCAGCGTGCGGCTGTTGCCCATGGCCCGCACGGCCTGATCGGCACTGGCCTGGACACTGCCGATCATGGTTTCGATTTCGCCAGTGGATGCCTGGGTTCGAGCGGCCAGCGCCCGTACTTCGTCCGCTACCACAGCAAAGCCGCGCCCCTGCTCGCCTGCACGCGCAGCCTCGATGGCGGCGTTGAGGGCCAGCAGGTTGGTCTGCTCGGCGATCCCACGGATCACGTCCAGCACCTGCCCGATCTCACGAACGCGTCCGGCGAGTTCTTCGACCATCGTGGTCGAACTGCTGATCTCGGCACTGACGGTATTGATCGCATTCACGGCATCACGGGCCTGATCACGACCGGCAGCCGCGTCGGTGCTGGTCTGTCGGGACGCTTCCGACGTCGACATGGCGTTACGCGCGACCTCTTCGACCGCAGCGGTCATCTCGTTCACCGCCGTAGCGGCCTGCTGAATCTCATCGTTCTGACGGATCAGACCGCGACTGCTTTCTTCAGTCACCGCATTCAGCTCTTCAGCGGCCGAGGCCAACTGGTCGGCAGCGCTGGATATTTGCCCGATCGTGCTTTTCAGGTTGTCCTGCATATCGCTCAGGGCAACCAGCATCATGCCGGCTTCGTCGTGATATTGGCTGGTAATCGGCAGGGTCAGATCACCGCTGGCAATTCGCCGGGCATTGGTCACTGCCGTATTGATTGGCGTGCTGATGGCGCGACTTATGAACAGGCCCATCACAAACGCGGCCAAGAATGACAAACCAATGCCGATGTACAGGTTTCGTTGCGCAGCGTCCTGTGTCTGGTCGGAAGCGACAGCGGCCTCCCCCGCCTGACGATTATTGGAGTTGACGATGGTGGTCAGCTGATCCATGACCTTCAGGTAACCGCTGCGTACATCACCGTCGATGATCGCTCTCGCACCCGCAATGTCACCGGACAGGGCAGTGCCTTTGGCCTGCTCGATGAGTGCCTGATAGCCAGGCCAGTCTCTGTCCATCTGATCACCGGCGGCGCGCTCGTCATCCTCAAGCGGCGTAGCCCGGTAGGTGGCGTAGCTTTTTTCAGCCTGAGTCCTGTTAACGGTCATGCTCGCGAGAATATCGTCCTTGACGCTTTGCGGGGCGTTGCCTGCCATGGCGGCCAATAAACGATAAAGATCACGGTTCTGAGCAATGACCGAGGCCTTGACCTCGCCGGTTTTTGTAACCGACAGCAGGCTGTTGGTAAACACGTTATCCAGGCTGACGGACAAGGCACTGATGCCTCGGCTGCCTATTACGCCTACCCCTAGGGTGAAAAGCGCACATAACGCAAAAGACATGAAAAGCTTGGCCGACAGCCTCGCGTTGTAGAACCATTTCATAGCTGAAACCCTCATGAGCAAATATGGCACAACGCCATAAAAACTTTATGGAATTCAGATGCCTGCTGCATAGTCATGTATCGGCATTTTCAGCGCACTCTGCAGGCGGTTAACAAAGTCTTCATACGGACATGGTCGAGCGGGCCGTCTCGCATGCCTGCAATGTCCGGAAACACGCGCTCGCGTGGTGTAACAAGAACTTTCCAGGCCCGTTGCGTTACCATTCCCGCCTGTGTCCCGCCAGAGTCATGAGTCAGGATGTCTGCTTCTTCCATCGAACAACTCACTTCGTTACCGTCCATCCTTGCCGGCCCGCTGTTGCGCCGTCAGGAAGCCGGCCGCCTGGTGTTGTGGCTGGCAGGGTCTCGTCCGTTGCGCCTGACAGTGCGCCTGCGCCATGCCGCTACCGATGCCCCCACGGCGGGCTTCAACGATTACGTACTCGACGACCGGCAATGCCAGGTCATCGCATTCGGGCGCCAAGCGTTCATTCACCTGATCGATCTGCAACTGGAAGCCGAACTGCCCCGCGACACCTGGATCGAGTACGACCTGCTGGTGGAAGGCGAAGGCGGCATTGCCGAGTGGGCGCCGCACCTGCTGTACGAGGGCAACCGCTACCCGAACTTCGTGGTGCGCAGCAGCATTGATCACCTTTTGCATGGCTCGTGCCGCAAGCCGCACCACAGCGCGGCCGAGGGTCTGCTGTGCGTGGACCGCCTGCTGGCCGACGTCAAGGAGCCGCTGCAACGCCCTGCGCTGTTGATGATGAGCGGCGATCAGATCTACGCCGACGATGTCGCCGGGCCGATGCTGCGCGCCATCCATGTGCTGATCGAGCGGCTGGGATTGTTCGACGAGCGACTCGACGGTGCCATCGTCGATGACAGCCCTCGTCTCTATGCGCATCCGGCCAGCTATTACCAGCGTGCCGACCTGCTGCCGGCCCTGAAAAGCAACGACACGCTGCGCGAGCGTTTTTTTGGCGGCACCAGCAAGCCGGTATTCACCAGCAGCACAGCGGATAACCATCTGGTTACCCTGGCGGAAGTCATGGCGATGTACCTGCTGGTCTGGTCACCCACGCCCTGGACCCTGATCGAACCCGGCAGGCCGCGGCTGGAAGACGGGGAAGTCGAGCGCTACGCCAGGGAGCAGCAAGTGGTCGAGGCATTTGCCGAGGGCCTGGGCGGCGTAGCGCGGGCGATGGCGCATCTGCCGTGCATGATGATTTTCGACGACCACGACATCACCGATGACTGGAACCTGTCGGCGAACTGGGAGCAAACGGCTTACGGCCACCCATTCTCCAAACGCATCATCGGTAACGCCCTGCTCGCCTATCTGCTTTGCCAGGGCTGGGGGAATAACCCGGATGCGCTCAACGGGCTGGTCAGGCAGGCTCACGCACTGAGCACCGAGGCCGTGTCGAACGACAACTGGCTGGACAGCCAGGCCCAGGACCAGCTGATTGATCAGCTGTTGAAGTTTCAGCAATGGCATTACGTGTTACCCACCAGCCCGGCACTGGTGGTACTGGATACCCGCACCCGGCGCTGGCGCAGCGAGTCGAACTTCAACCACCCGTCCGGCCTGCTCGACTGGGAAGCACTCAGTGAACTGCAACAGGAGCTGATCGACCATAAATCAGCGATTATCGTCTCACCTGCCCCCGTGTTCGGCGTCAAGTTGATCGAGGCCATACAACGGATATTCAGTTGGTGCGGCTATCCGTTGCTGGTCGATGCGGAAAACTGGATGGCGCACCGTGGCGCCGCCAACGTCATTCTGAACATCTTTCGCCATTCCAGAACACCGGGCAATTACGTGATCCTGTCGGGCGATGTGCATTACTCGTTCGTCTACGAAATCCTGATTCGCCAGCGCAGTGGCGGGCCTCATATCTGGCAAATCACCAGCAGTGGTATCAAGAATGAATTCCCCCGTCGTCTGCTGGACACTTTTGATCGGCTGAATCGCTGGTTATACTCTCCCCGCTCACCTCTTAACTGGTTCACCAAGCGCCGCCTGATGAAGGTTGTTCCGCGCACGCCCGAGCACAGCAAGGCCGGTGAACGCTTATGGAACTCGGCAGGTGTCGGGCAGGTACTGTTCAACGAACAGGGCCAGCCGACCCTGATCAACCAACTCAATGCCAACGGTGACCCGCCTACCTGTTTCGTCGAACCGGAAGAATACAGAGACCAGCGATCTGACCCAGAGCGTGGTTTTATGGAAAACAACCGGAAAACAAGGGAGAGTCACCGCTAAACTTATCGGCAATTGCCGGGTCGATAGTTGCTACCGGTCAGGTTGCGGCACACCCTGGCAAGCATTATTTCCTGGAGAGCGCCCCCGTGATAACCAATCAACGCATAGCCAGACTCAACGCATGGGGGGCGCATGGCTTCACCGCCACCGGCGTAGTCCTTGCGTTCCTGGCGACCATTGCCTTGTTCAATAATGAACCCAAAGCCTGCCTGTTGTGGCTGGGCGCGGCCCTGATCGTGGATGGAGTCGACGGCTCACTGGCTCGCAAGGTCAACACCACGTCGGTTCTGCCGCACTTCGATGGCTCGGTACTGGATCTGGTCATCGACTACCTGACCTACGTGTTCATCCCGGCACTGTTCATCTACCGCTATATACCGGTACCGGATTACACGCTGCTGCTGAGCGTCTCGGTCATTCTGGTTTCGTCGCTGTTCTGCTTCTGCAACGTCGACATGAAAAGCAAGGACAACTACTTTCAGGGCTTCCCCGCTGCCTGGAACGTCGTTGCACTGTGCCTCTACATTCTGTCACCTGCACCCTGGCTGACGTTCATCACCATCATCGCTCTTGCGCTGCTGACCCTGACCCGCATGAAGTTCCTGCACCCGTTCCGCGTGCGCCGCTTCATGCCGATCAATATCGCTGTGACCACCGTATGGTTGCTGTCCAGCGCACTGCTGATCATCAACCACCCGCACAATGGCCCGGTGGTCATGGGGCTGTGGCTGGCGATGTCGGCGTATTTCCTGGGGATTTGTATCTGGAGAACGTCGCTGGAGTGGCTGGGTCGGCTTAAAGCCTGACACTCAAGTCAGACCAAAAAGCTCGCTGAACGCATTGCGCGGTCAGCGAGTTTTTTTATGCGCGTCCTATTTGCTCTCGGCCTGCATCTCGGCAGCTGGCCGGACCTTGCCGAAGTGATGCGTTGTATAGCAGCAGAACCCCAGCCCGCCGAAGGCCAGCAGGCCGCCGACGATACCGACATTGGCAACCCCGAGATGGCTGCTGACCACACTGCCGAGCAGCGCGCCGCCGCCAATACCGATATTGAAGATGCCCGAGAACAGCGCCATCGCCACATCGGTTGCATCGGGTGCCAACGACAGCACGCGCGCCTGCAGGGTCAGGCCGAAGCACATGATCGCCATGCCCCAGATAATGGTCAGCGTACCGAGCGTCACGGCGTCACCGGAGAGGGGCAACAGCATCAGCAGGCAAACGGTCAGCGTACCAATGGCGGTGATCAACAGTCCGTTCGGGAAGCGGTCGCTGAACAGGCTGAAGATGATCGAGCCCATGATCCCGGCACCGCCAAAGACCAGCAGCAGGATCGTGGTCATTTCGCCGCTGAGTCGAGACACAGTCTGGGTGAACGGCTCGATATAGCTGTAGGCGGTGAAATGAGCGGTCACCACAATCGCCGTCAGCAGGTAGATAGCCATCAACCGTGGGCGCTTGAACAGGATCGGCAGGCTGCGCAACGAGCCGGAGTTCTGGCTGGGCAGCAAAGGCAGCGCGCGAGCCAACAGGAAGACTACCAGCGCAGCGATGCCGGCGATGCCCAGAAAGGTAGTCCGCCAGCCCAGTGCTTCACCCAGCACGCGGCCCAGCGGAATACCCAGCACCATCGCCAGCGACGTACCGGTCGCCAGCAGGCCCAGCGCCTGGACCTGCTTGCCAGGCGGCGCGATGCGCACGGCCAGCGACGCCGTGACCGACCAGAACACCGCATGTGCAAAGGCGATACCGACCCGACTCACCAGCAGGATCGCGAAGCTGGGGGAGATTGCCGAGAGCACGTGGCTGACCACAAACAGGCCGAACACGAACATCAGCAACTTGCGGCGCTCGATGTTGCGCGTCGCCAGCATCATCGGCAACGACATCAGCGACACGACCCAGGCATAGATCGTGAGCATCAACCCGACCTGGGCCGGGGTCATTTCGAAGCTCTGGCCGATGTTACTCAGCAGACCGATCGGCACGAACTCGGTGGTATTGAAAATGAAGGCCGCCAAGGCCAGCGCGAATACGCCAAGCCAGCTACCTGCCTGCTCGTTTGGAGGTGAAGTTATCAAGAATCACAACGCCCTGAAAATGTTCCGACCCGAAGGCCGATCGCCACGCGTGAACACGCACGCCTGACACCTGTATGGAAAACGGCGGCTCGCCCCACTGAAAAACCAACGCAAAAACGCTCCGCTCGACCTTCTGAATCGGGCGCAGTGTGCAAAGTGGATTATTGTGGATATGGGGAGTGAAGCCAGATGACACGAATTCTACGGATCGCCAGAGTGGATCACAACCCGTGCACTCATAACAGACTTTACAAATGACCGCCGGTCGTCAGCCGTCGAGGAAGCGCTGCCGGTCCTCAGGCAACGGCAACAGGCAGTGATCATAGCGCCCGAACAGTCGATATCGGTTGAGCGCGATACGGTTGTAGGCCCAGTCCCTTAGAAAGCGTGGAAAAATCCCCAGCACTTTCAGCAGCGGCCACGGCGCAGGCAACAGCCCCATGATGTGCAGAAAGGCATCCGAGCGTACGAACACCCGATTGTTGACGATGACCGCGATGGTATGAAAATCGTCGAGCGGCAGCCCGGCCCACTTCAGCAATGCCTGCCCTTGCTCCGACTGCACGGCGGCCAAGCGCAGACGCTGATGCGGATCATGGCGAATCAAAAACTTCACCACGCCATTGCACAATTTGCAGACGCCATCAAACAACACGACACATTCATCGGGTTTCAGATACGGGGCGGGGGTACTCGGCACAGTATTCACCTGTTTAGGAAAAACAGCCCTGGCGCGCCCGGAAACATGAACGCCCCGCCAGTCGAAGGACCAGCGAGGCGTTCAGGCTAAAGCCATTGCCCGACAGAATCAAACCTTGCGGACGAACTCCGACTTCAGTTTCATCGCGCCGATGCCGTCGATCTTGCAATCGATGTCGTGGTCGCCATCGACCAGGCGGATGTTCTTGACCTTGGTGCCGACCTTGACCACCAGCGAGGAGCCTTTGACTTTCAAGTCCTTGATCACCGTGACGGTGTCGCCGTCCTGCAGCACGTTGCCCGTTGAATCCTTGATGACTTTCACGTCGTCGGATGCATCGGCGCCAGCGGCGTCGGCAGACCATTCATGGGCGCATTCCGGGCAGATCAGCAGGCTGCCGTCTTCGTAGGTGTATTCGGAATTGCATTTCGGGCAGGACGGTAAGCTCACAATGGTTCTCGCATCGAGGAGGGTAAAACCATGCATTATAAAGGGCTTTTCCTGTTTCAGGTGGGAAGAGACTGATCAGTCGTCATAAACCTGCTTCAGTCATTGGACAGAAGCGAAGACCTGAACTAAAAAATACAGCACGCTCTGTCCTGCAACTCCTCTTCGACCTCTCCCTACACGACCCCTGCGCCTCGCGTTGGCGGTAGCTATTGCAGCGTGCACTTACCGTCTCTTGCCACTTACTGCACTGAGCACATCACATGGGCATGCCTCACAACCCGGCACTCGGCTATCGGCCCGAGATCGATGGTCTGCGCGCGCTCGCGGTCGTCCCGGTCATTCTGTTCCACGCGGGCTTGCCGCTGTTCAGCGGCGGGTTCGTGGGCGTCGATATCTTTTTCGTGATTTCCGGCTATCTGATCACGTCGATCATCATCGCGGAGAAGATCAAAGGGCGTTTCTCGCTGATCTACTTCTACGAACGACGCGCGCGGCGCATCCTGCCTGCGCTGTTCGTGATGATGCTGATCTGCCTGCCTGTCGCGTGGTTGACGCTCGATCCGTCTGACCTGAAATACTTCGCCAAGAGTCTGGTGGCGGTGCCGACTTTCTCATCCAACGTGCTGTTCTGGCTGGAAAGTGGCTATTTCGACGCCACGGCAGAACTCAAACCGTTGCTGCACACCTGGACGCTCGCGGTGGAGGAACAGTATTACCTGTTCTTCCCGATTCTCTTGATGCTGACTTGGGGCTTAGGCCGCAGGAGGCTGATTGGGCTGCTGATGGTCGTCGCCCTGGCCAGCCTGACGCTGGCGCAACAGGGCGTCCATCAAGACACCAGCAACGCGTTTTATCTGCTGCCGGCACGCGCCTGGGAATTGCTGGCGGGCTCATTCATAGCCTTCTACTTTGCCTGGCGACCGCGCAACACCGGGGGTTCTAGCGTTATCGATCAGACGGCAGCGGCGTTGGGGATTTTGCTGATCGGTTATGCCGTGGTCGGTTTCGACAGCAGCACGCCCTTCCCCGGCCTTAATGCACTGGTACCCGTGCTGGGTGCGGTGTTGGTCATCGTCTTCGCGCATGGCAAAACCTGGGTTGGAAGCGCGCTGAGTACACGTGTGCCGGTCGCGATCGGCATGCTCAGCTACAGCGCCTACCTGTGGCATCAGCCCGTTTTTGCCTTCGCCCGCCAGTACAAGCTGAATGAACCGGGCCTGCTGCTCATGCTGGCGCTTGCCCTTGTGTCTCTGATGCTGGCCTGGTTGAGCTGGCGTTTCGTCGAGCAGCCGTTTCGCAAGGCGGGCACCTTCACTCGCCGTCAGATTTTCACCACGGCAGGCGCTGCCTCAACGCTGTTTATCGCGCTGGGGCTGGTCGGCTATGTGAATAACGGCTTTCCCCAGCGCTTCGCTGTCGACCCGGAGCTGCATCAGGCATTCGCCGACCCGTTGATACGCGACAAATGCGACCCGCCCTTGGCCGGCAAAGGCGGTAACGTCGATTTTTGCCTGTTCGGGCTCGCTGACAGTCAGGCAGTGCCTGACATGGCGCTGTTCGGCGACAGCCACTCCGAGGCGCTGTTATCCACGTTCGACGCCGCCGCTCGGGATCAGGGCAGAACCCTCGCGCATATCGGCCTGGGCGGCTGCCTGCCCTTGCTCGGCGTGGACGTGGCCAACGGCAACTATGCTGCGGGGGTCTGCGAAGCGCTGGCCGATCGGGAGTTCGAATACGTGAAACAGCAGCGGATCAAGAAGGTCGTGCTGGTGGCGCGCTGGACGCTGTATACCGGCGACGATTACAGCGAGAGGACGATGAGCAAATATTTCCTGACCTCACGCGCCGATCCGCAGAAAAGCCGGGAAACCTCGCGCAGGGTATTCAGCCAGGCGCTTGAACACACGATCGAGGCCTACCGCAGTATCGGCGCCGAGCTGTTCATCGTTGCGCAGGTACCACAGCAAATGATCAACCCTGAAAGTCTTTATTACCGCTTGGCGCGGGATGCTTCGGACAGCGATGCGCAGGCATTACAGCGGGTCAGCGAACTGTCGGTGCCGGTCGAAAAACACGACCTGTTGCAGCGTTTCACCCGCCAGCTGTTCCTGCGCGCTAGCCAATCGCAACACATCAGCCTGATCACGCTGGATGACGCCTTCTGCAAGGACAGGCAATGCCTGATCGGCGACCTGCATTCGTACTACAAGGATTTCAACCACCTCAACGCCCGGGGTGCAGGGCTGCTTGCCGGCCAGATCAGCCATATTCTTGAGCAGTGACAGGGTTTTATCAGGCGGCATTGTCTGTAATGCTGATGCCTGACCAGACGCCCGAGGACCACCGCATGACCGCCGCCAGCTTCACCCCCTTCGAGGATCTGGCCAACCTGCTGATACCCCACACTCACGCAGAGAAAATCGACGGCTCGCACGATGTCTCGCACTTGCTGCGTGTGTGGAAAAACGTCTGCGCCATTCGTGACCGTGAAGGCGGCGATGCCCGCGTCCTGATTGCGGCGACACTGCTGCATGACTGCGTTTCAGTCGAGAAAGACTCGCCGTTTCGCGCCGGCGCATCACGACTGGCGGCAGCGCGGGCCAGCGAATTGTTGACCGAGATGGGTTGGGATGAACAGAGCATCGCCTCCGTCGCCCACGCCATCGAAGCGCACAGTTTCTCGGCGGCGATCACGCCCTTGACCCTCGAGGCGAGAATACTGCAGGACGCCGACCGTCTGGACTCGCTGGGCATGATTGGTGTGGCACGCACCTTCTATGTATCAGGGCGGCTCGGCAAAGCGCTCTACGACCCGAATGACCCGCATGCCAGCCGGCGCCCCTATGACGACCTGAATTTCGCCGTCGACCACTTCCACACCAAGCTGCTGCACCTGGCTGACGGTTTTCAGACCGATACCGGCGCACAGATGGCGAAAGTCCGGCACCACCGGGTCAAACGCTTTCTGAACGAACTGATGGAGGAAGTTGCACTTCCTCAGCCTTGATTCGTCAGTCACACGGCAACCCTTCAAGAGATGTCATAAAGACATCACACAATTGCCCTATAAACGGCTCTCCGAGAAGGTCCGTGTGTTTATAGGGGTTGTGTGCCGTGAAAAGATTTATGCCTCGTTTCCTACGTCGGCAAGCCACAACGACAACACTCTTGCGCCGCTTCAAAATCACGCTGCGCCTGGTGATCTGCTTCGCTGTCACCTCCCTCTTGATGGTCGCGCTTGGCGCATTCTGCCTGTTGCAGATGCAAGCTATCCGCACCCAGGGCGAGGCGGTCGAGAGCGGCGCCCTGCCCAGTATCGCCACTGCAGATGCCATCGCCATCGGCCTGGTCAAACTGCGCAGCGAAACCACCCGTCTGATCGCCAACGCCGATGATCCGGGTGCCGTCATCAACAGCAAGATCAATGTCGAACAACTCAGGAATGAGGTAGAGAAAGGCTTCTCTGAATACCTCGCACGCGTTCAGTCGGGCACAGAGCATGACTCCATTGTCGCGTTGCAGGATGCCTACAAGGCCTTCATGCCCGGCTTGCAGGATCAGATCGCGCTGATCGAGCAGAACAAGCTGGACGAGGCCAGGATGCTGGCCAACACCATGCTCTCGCTGCAAGGCGACCTGATGGACATGCAAGTGCAGCTGTTGCGCGAACTGAACAAGCAGAGTGCGGCCACCGCTGTAGAGGCCGCAAGCGCCAGCTACGAGCAAACGCGGATCATCGCGCTGAGCGCCATCGGCCTGGTTCTGGCACTGACCCTGTTGCTGGCCTGGCGCCTGAGCGTCAGCATCATCCACCCGGTGCGGCAGGCTTTACACATCGCCAGCACCATTGCCGATGGTGACCTGAGCGAACACCCGATACCGGACGGCAAGGACGAGACCGCGCAATTGCTGATCACCCTGGGGCGCATGCGCACCAACCTGCACAGCACGATCGACCAGATCTACGCGGCGGCGGCACAGTTGTCGCAATCGGTTCAGGAAATGGGCAGCATCGCCGAAGCCAGTGCGCTCAATCTGCAGCTGCAGAACACTGAAATCGAGCAGGCTGCTGTCGCAGTCAATCAGATGAGTCAGGCGGCCATCGAAGTGGCAGGCAACGCCAGCAATACCGTGACCGAATCAGAGGCGTCGACCCAGGCGGCAGCACAGGGGCAGGAAAAGCTGTCGGCAACCATTCTTTCGATCAAGGAACTGACCAGGAATGTGCTGGATTCGTCGCATCAGGCTGAAGGGCTGGCCGAACGCACCCAGAGCATCAGCAGCATCCTCGATGTGATTCGTGCAATTGCCAATCAGACCAATCTGCTGGCCCTGAACGCAGCTATCGAGGCTGCACGGGCAGGCGAAGCCGGGCGCGGCTTTGCCGTGGTGGCCGATGAGGTCCGCTCACTGGCGCAGCGCACCAGTGCCTCCACCGCGGAAATCGAGGGGCTGATCAGCGGCGTGCAGCAAAGCACCCAGCAAACCGCCAGCTCGCTGCGCCACACGGCGACGCAGGCCAACCTGACGATGGAACAGGCCGCCTCGACCGGCGAAGCCTTGCAAGTGATCATCCAGTCAACCGCCACCATCAACGACCGCAACCTGCTGATTGCCAGTGCCGCAGAGCAGCAGGCCCAGGTGGCGACTGAAGTGGACCGCAACCTGAGCAGTATTCGCGACCTGTCCAGCCAGACCGCATCAGGCGCGCAGCAGACCACCGTCGCGAGTAACGCACTGTCGATGCTGGCCAATGACCTGAACCTGATGGTGCAGCGTTTCGTGCTGTGATGAGTTGAACGTCGCCAGCCAGCCTGCAACAACAGGCTGGCTGGCGACGATCGGCTGTCAGTCCTGCGGACGCAGACGGTACTGCGGCGGCAGTTGCTCGAAACCGCTGATGGTCACGTCGAGGCTTTTCCAGCGGCCATCCTTGATGCCGTAGATGCAGCCATGCACAGACAGGCTCTGCCCACGGTGCCAGGCGTTCTGCACAATGCTGGTGTGACCGACGTTGGCCACTTGCTGGATCACGTTCAATTCACACAGGCGGTCGACGCGCTCTTCCTCGGTCGGCAGCTTGGCCAGCAACTCGCGGTTTTCGTAATACAGATCACGAATCGTGCGCAGCCAGCCGTCGATCAGGCCGAACTGGCGGTCCTGCATGGACGCCCGCACGCCGCCGCAACCGTAGTGGCCTGTGACCAGAATGTGTTTGACCTTCAACACGTCCACTGCGTATTGAATCACTGACAGACAGTTCAGGTCGGTGTGCAGCACGACGTTGGCCACGTTGCGGTGAACGAACAGATCACCCGGCAGCATGCCGACGATTTCGTTGGCCGGCACGCGTGCATCGGAGCAACCGATCCACAGGAACTCAGGGGTTTGCTGGCGGGCCAGTTTGGCGAAAAACTCAGGGTCTTCCTGCTTTATCGCATCGGCCCAGCGTGCATTGTTATCAATCAGGTCTTGTAGCTCGTTCATGCTTTGACGCCTCGATAATGATGCCCAGCCTTGGACTGGAGTCGAATCCTTCAAGTCACGCCTGTTTGCCACTACTGGCAAAATTCACCAACGCTCGTCGGTCAACAAAAAGGAATCTTCAAAGTCATGGCCGGTCCACTTTTTACGACCACCTGACATGAGGATTTCCCATGAACGATTCACGCCGTCCGTTCGGTGCTACCGAACCGGAACCCATCGACGATAACGAAGACCGTATGGGCTCCATGGAAACACTCGATTTCGACGAGGAAGAACCGGGCCGTATTGGCGATCTTATCCCTGAAGGCGAGCTACAACATGAAATTCCGGATCAGCGCGTGCGTGAGGCAGGTCTCACGGGTGCTTCCACGGATGATCATCACTCGACTGACGATGATCTGTCTCCGGAAACCCTGATTCGTGAAGACGGTGCTCGTTCACCGTCCGAGCAGGGCGATGGCGACCCGGCTGATCTGGACCTGACCGTAGTCGACGAAGACGACATCGGCGGTGGCAACGGCCTGGACGAAGAAGAACTGGCAATCATCGACCCGCTGGACGGCAACACCCAGCGCTGACAGCCAGTATTACTCGAAAAGCGTGCAGGCCATGACCACTGCGTCTTCACGGCCGCCCACTGCCGGGTAGTAATCGCGACGCCGGCCTATCTCGTTGAAACCGTAGTTTTCATACAGACGATAGGCTGGACGGTTGCTGTCACGCAGCTCCAGAAAGCATTCCCGTGCATTGAGCTGATAAGCGCGTTTCATCAGATGGTCGAGCAGTAACAAGCCAAGACCCCGCCCCTGGTTTTCAGGTTTGACCGTGATGTTAAGCAGGTGCGCTTCGTCGATGATGACCTGAATGACGCCGTGCCCGACCTGCTGCGCGCCCTCGAACATCAGCCAGATCTCGTAGGACTTGAGCCCGTCGAGAAAGATGCCGCGTGTCCAAGGATGACTGAACGCCGCGTATTCGATTTTCAGCACCGCGTCCATGTCGGCTTCGGTCATGCGGCGGAAGGTTACGGCATCACTCATCGATCGATTTCCAGCGCGTCATCAGCCGACGCATGGCTTTCCAGACATCCGCCTTGCGCTCAGGCTCGTCCATCAGTAATTCAAGACCTGGCAGCGCCCAGGCCGTGCCCAGGCCTTCAATCTGCAGCTCACGGTGGTAAGACTCGGCATCGGCTTCACCGGCGTACTTCATCGACGGCAGCCCGATCAGCCACAGGCAGGCGCAAGGCTCGTCCTCGAGCCGCGCGCCGACGAAGCCCTGCACGAAATCACGCGCGGCCTCCGGGCCCTGGTCCATCTGGCCGCGGACCAGCAATGGCCAGCGCACGGGCTCGCCGATGATCTGTGGGCTGTCGGGCAGACCGGCGGCGCGCAGCATGTCCTTGAGCAGCAGGTAGGAAGGATCACGGCTCTGAAACGGCTGACCGGTGGTGAGTTCGACCAGTAACAGGCAGCGTCCGGCGCGCAACAATTGCAGGGCAAAGCGCGGTGGCGGTACCACCGGCGCCTTGGGCGGCGCCGGCTCGGCCTCTTCGGCGGCCGGGGTGGCTGCGCGCGTGCTGGCCAGTGAAGGGCGCGGCACCTCGACCCTCGGGCGTTCGGGCTGCCGTGCCATCGGCTCGACGTTCGACGTTTCGGCAGGTGCAGCGTGCTCCGCTGGCGAAGCAGCAGGCGCGACACGTTGCACCTCGACCGGCAGCGGCAACGGCACAAGCAGCAGCGGGCGCGACGGCGCGGCGAATGGCAGTTCTGTGCGCGGCAGCCAGTTGACCACCTGCATGGCAGTCAAATAAGCGCGGCGACGGGACTCGTTGAGCAAGGGTCAGCCACCTGTGGATAAGTTAAGCGCGCAATTCTAGCGTTGTTCGCCTTTTTGCGCTGCAGCATATCGCCCGCAGGTGAAATATCAGTCGGCTGATGCAGTACAATTGCCGCTTTTCACTTGCCAACAGTCGGCCTAACGATGATCGAACCCAAGCGCGTTCTGCGCGCCCTTGCCGAGCACTGGGCGCTCCTTGAGCCCTTATGCGAACATTTCGACCAGGGTACGTTGAGCCTGAGCGAGCTGCGCCTGCAACTGGGCGCTCAGCAGCAGGACAGCACTCCGCAAGACATCACCAACCTGCTGGACGTGTGGATCCGTCTGGACATTCTGGTGCCCGTCGCGAAAAGCCCGAACCGTTTCGAGCTCAACGCACAGATCCATGACTTCCTGTCGTACCTGCGCCGCGAGCACCGTCTGGGCCTGTGCCTGGAAATCGAGGCCTACCTGCGCCACCTGGAGCGACTGGCCGGTTACATTCAGGATGCATTCGAGGTTCGCGACGCCAATGATTTGGCCAGACAACTGCGGCTGCTGGACATGCGCGTGCGCGACGTACTCAAGAAGCTCGCCAACGACGAACAGGCGCTGGTCGCCGTGGCCGACCGGGCCAAGACCAGTGACCGGCAGATCCCGTTGCGTCAGCGCTATGCCGAAGTCTTGGCGACGTGGGACGAATACGTCGAGCCGATGATTCAACTGGTCAACGCAGACGGTGCGTTCGAACAGGGCGTGCGCAAGGTCGAGAACGTCCTGCTGCGCCTGCTGACCGAGCAACAACGTCTCGGTCACCTGGTCGACGACGACATGCTGCTGCGCACCCACGCGCGCATTCTGGAAATGCAGACCAGCGCCCAGCTGACCTTGCGCCATGCGCGCGAACTGCTGCTGCCGTTGCGCGAAGAAGCGCGTCGCCATAATGCGGTGACCCGTGGCGCAGCGCTGGCCTTGTCCGCCATTCGCCGCAAGGGGCTGGATGCGGTGCCGCAGGCTGCCATGCCGATGTTCACCCGTCCGCAAAGCACGTTCCTGGGCAGTGCCAGTCAGGTCGAGGCCTACGTGTATGCCCTGGCGCGTTTTGAGCCGAAACCCGCGAGATTCCCCAAGGCCAGCGGTACCCGCAAGGGCCAGGCGCCACGCGCACCGCGTACGGTCAAGGAGATGCTCGAACGCTGCGAAGACGCCTTGCCGATGCCTGACCTGATGGTCTGGTTGCTGGAGCAGGAGCCGACCGGGGAGACCGACGAGCTGCTCTACTGGTTCTCGCGCCTGTCGCGCGACAAGCGCTTCGCCCGTGAACGCCTCGAGCGTCGCGAATATTTCACCCGGGAGCACCGCGTCAGCCTTCGCTCCTTTGCCCTGCTCGCTGCAAAAGACGAGCAGGCCGAGCATTCCGAGAGCACCGTTCATGCATCTTGATCTATCCGAAATGTCCCAGCTCGCGCCGATCTTTCGCGAGCTGTTCAAGGGCTATCACATCAGCCGCCGCGACCCGGAGCTGTACACCCAGCTCTCCAATTGTCAGGACCAGTACCGCACGCTGTTCAAGGCACTGGGCTTCGAACTGGTCTGCGACACGCGTGGCTTTTATTACTTCGTGCCTGAACTGGCTGCCGCGCAGGTCAACAAGACCGCCCAGCGCCTGGCACTGTTCACCTTCATCCTCGTTGAACATCTGGCAGATCAGGGCCGTGACCCCATGTCGGTGCTCGACGGTGGCAGCCTGGGCCGCGACGAGCTGCCTTCGATGCTGGAAAAGTACCGCGACCTGTTTCTCCAGGCTGAAGTGCAGACCCCCGAAGAGCTCGAAGAAAAGATCATGCGCCGCATGACGCAGTTGGGCTTTGCCAGTGAGGAAGTGGGTATCTACCGCTTCCTACCGCCGATGCACCGTTTTCTCGATGTGTGCCTGTCGGTGCAACAGGATCGTGATCTGGCCGCCAGCCTGCATAGCGCCCTGCCCCTGCCGACGCCTGTGCTCATCGATGACGACAGCGACGAGAAACTGCTGGAAACCGATGACCCGCTGGACCTGGCTGAATTCGGTGAAGAGACAGAGGAAGAGGCACTGGCCCGGGCAATCGCCGATGAGCAACGACAGGAGATGGACACATGAGCCAGGAACGTTATGGCATCCGCCGCTTTGCCCTGTTGAACACTGCCGGTTACAGCCTCGGCCTGTTCCCGCTGGAAAATCCGCTGTCGGTATATGGTGCGAACAACCTCGGCAAAAGCGCCTCGATCAACGCCCTGCAATTCCCTATTCTGGCGCGCATGTCGGACATGAGCTTCGGCAAGTACAGCCTGGAACAATCGCGGCGCTTCTACTTCGCCTCCGACACCAGCTACATTCTGGTGGAAGTTTCCCTGCCTCATGGCCCGCATGTCATCGGCGTCGTGGGTCGCGGTCCGGGTGGCGGCTTCGGCCATCAGTTCTTCGCCTATGCCGGCGAGCTGGATCTGGGTCATTACCAGAAGAACGACACCTGCCTGCGTCAGAAAGAGCTGTTCAGCAACCTGGAAAGCCAGGGCCTGAAAGCCTACGAGCTGAAGCCTGACGAACTGCGCCGTCTGCTGGTCGGCGGGCACACGTCGATTCCGCTGGACCTGACCTTGATCCCGCTGCGCTCCACCAGCGAGCAGAGCCTCAAGACCTTCCGCGCACTGTTCATCAACCTGCTGCACATGCGCGAAATCACCGCTGCCAAACTCAAGCAGCTGTTTCTGGATGCCTTCGAGCACAGCCTGCGTTCGGGCAGCGTCGACTACATTGCCGCCTGTGAAGAAGCCTTCCGCGATGTGCGGCGTATGGAACAGGACTACAACTCGCTGGTGCTGGCCGGCCCTCTGGTCGAGGCGCTGGCCGCTGGCGTCAAACAGCGCGATGTGTTGCGCGGCAAACTGCATCGTCTGTCACCGATCCTCGATTCACTGCTCGGCACTTGGTCGGATTACTCCGGTGCGCGCAAAGAAGAGCTGGTGATCCAGGCTGAGCATTACCGTGCTCAGCAGGATGAGATGCAAAACGATCAGCGCAGCAGCACCCAGGAACTGATGCGCCTGGAGCGCGAGATCAGTAGCATCCAGCGCTGGGTCGGCGAGCTGTCGGTGCTGAAGAATCGTTTTGCGCTGGTCGATGACGTCAAGGTGCTGGAGCAACAGCTGCTCGCCGCCAAGGATGCTCACGATGAGCTGGCCGGTGCGCTGGCCCAGTCCCGGCAGTTCAGCGCCGAAGACCTGGACGAACGCCTGCGCGATCTGGAAAAACGCCTCAAGTCGGTCAAACAGCAGCTCGATCATGCGGACAACAACAGCTACGCCCGCCTGCGCGAAGAGTTTTCCCAGCCGGACGTCGAACGTCTGATGCGTCTGTTCAACAGCGCACTGTTCAGCTTGCCGTTGGGTGAGCAAGGTATTGCGCTGGATGATGGCGATGCGTGGGTCAAGTCGCTGGAGACCATTCTGGATGGCTTCAAGGGCGATCAGTTTGCAGTACCGGGGCTGACCATCAACCTGTCGAGCATTGAGCCGCCTGCCCTGCAGGCGCTGGCCGATCGTGCCGCGTTGCGCGATCAGAAAGAGCGGCTGGAGAAAGAACTCAAACAACTGAAAACCCAGCAGGCTGTCGCTGCCGACCGTTCGGCGAGCAAGACCCAGACCGAAGCGCTGTACCAGCAGGTGCTGGATGCGCAAAAGGCGCTTGAAGACTTCCGCCGTTGCCAGACCTTGAGCGCAGAGGAATCCACCAAGCTGGAAGAACTTGCGCAGATGGAAGCCGCTCAGGATGAACTGAAACGCTCCAGCGACGCGTTCACCGAGCGCGTGCAGCAACTGTCAGCCAAGCTGCAATTGATCGCACGTCAGATCGGCGATATGGAATCCAAGCAACGCACGCTGGACGACGCGCTACGTCGCCGTCAGTTACTGCCAGCAGACCTGCCTTTCGGCACACAGTTCATGGACCCGATCGACGACTCCATGGATAACCTGTTGCCGCTGCTCAACGACTATCAGGACAGCTGGCAGGGTCTGTTGCGCAGCGATGGGCAGATCGAGGCGCTGTACGCACAGGTTCGCCTCAAGGGTGTGGCCAAGTTCGACAGCGAGGACGACATGGAGCGTCGCCTGCAGCTACTGATCAATGCCTACGCGCACCGTACCGACGAAGCGCTTACGCTGGGCAAAGCGCGTCGCGCTGCGGTCACGGATATCGCACGTACCCTGCGCAACATCCGTAGCGACTACGACAGCCTTGAGCATCAACTGGCGCTGTTCAACCGCGAGATCAACAAGCGTCAGGTCTCGAACCTGGCAAGCTTCCGTATCGTGCTCGCTCCTAACAAGGAAGCGCTCAAGCACATCGACCAGATCATCCACAGCGCCGGGCAGTACGAGGAAGGCGAGACGTTGTCGGTCTTCGACCTGAGCCAGAGCGCAGAGCAGGACAACAAGAACGAAGAAGCCAAGGAATATCTGGCCCGGCTTGTGGCTGCCAACCACAACCAATTGGGCTTGAAAGACCTGTTCGAACTGGCATTCGAAATCACCAAGGTCAATGGTCAGCCGGTTATCCACACCGATATCGATGGGGCTGCCTCCAACGGCACCACGATGACCATCAAGGCATTGACCAACATGTACCTGCTGTTGCACTTGATGGATCGCGATCAGGCCGGGCGGGTGCGTTTGCCTTACTACCTCGACGAAGCCGCAGACATCGACGAGAAGAATCAGGCAGCACTGCTGGAAACGAGCCTGCAATTGGGCTTCGTTCCAATTCTGGCCAGTGTGAAGCCACAGGTCTCGGCTCACGTTGCCATCGACCTGGAAGGCGGCAGCGGACCCAATGGCATCTACATTGATGAAGCGGACTGGAAATACATTCAGCGTCGTGACGATGTGAAACCAGAGGTTCCGGAACTGGCCTCTTAAAGGCTGATTGCTGTGAACAGAAGGCCGCATGAAAATGCGGCCTTTTTTATCGTCTTTGAATTGAGTGAGGCCGTGTTGCGGGCCTCAGGCGAGCAGACTCTTTATTCATCGAATTCATCATGAGGTGCAGCAAACACGCATACGATTACACCAGGCAGGCTTGGAGTGATCCCATGAGAACGATACTGCTGACGGTCTTGCTGGTCGTCGCTGCAACAGCGCATGCAACTGACTACTACGTGGCCCCCAATGGCGATGATCACGCTGCCGGTACCAAAGGCGCACCGCTGCGCACCATCATGCGCGCACAGCAAGCCGCAAAGGCCGGCGACACGGTGTACTTTCGCGGCGGCACCTATGCCTACACAGCCGGCATCAACCGCTGCGCTACCCGCACAGACACCGTGAATGCCATCACCCTGAACAACAGCGGCAGCGAAAACGAACCCATACGCTACTGGGCCTATCCGGGCGAAACACCGGTTTTCGATTTCTCGGCCATGAAAGACGATTGTAGGGTGAAAGGCTTCAACGTTACCGGTAGCTGGCTACACCTGAAGGGGCTGGAGGTGACCGGCGTACCGCAGCAGCCGGAAAACCATCTCAACCACGAGTCATGGGGCATCTGGAACAGCGGCAGCCACAATACCTTCGAGCAACTCAATCTGCATCACAACATGGGACCCGGCCTGTTCATTCAGAACGGCGGCTATAACCTGGTGCTGAATTCCGACTCTCACCACAACTACGATCCTTACACCTCAAACGGCGCAGGTCAGAGTGCAGACGGCTTCGGCGCACATATCAAGGCGGGCCATCCAGGTAATGTATTCCGCGGCTGCAGAGCGTGGGCCAATTCCGACGACGGCTTTGACCTGATCAATGCCTTTTCGCCAGTCACCATCGAAAGCTCATGGGCATGGCAGCAGGGTTACCTGCCTGGCACGCGAACAAAACTTGAAGCAGGCAATGGTAATGGCATCAAGGCCGGCGGATACGGTGGCAAGTATGTGCCTGACGGTGTGAAACACATCGTCCGTAATTCAGTTGCCTTCGACAACAAGTCCGCTGGTTTCTATGCCAATCACCACACCCTGGCACTGGACTTCATCAACAACACGGCTTTTGCAAATGGCGTGAACTACAACATGGCAGGTATCGCCCCGGATGGTTCGCTGATCCCTCTCGGTAACCTGCTCAACAACATCGCCTACAAGGGACGGTTGACCGTTAACACCGAGGGACTGGATATGGCACACAACTCCTGGACATTGCCAACGCCGGTAACCGACGCAGACTTTGAGGATGTTTCGGAGACGGGGTGGGATGCGCCACGTCAGCCGGACGGAAGCCTGCCAGTGCTGCGCAGCTTCCACCTTCGACCTGGCAGCAGACTGGCAGGGATGGGGGCGTTTCACTAAGCCTTGGGGGTCTCCGGCGCCTATGTGGCTGCATTGCAATAGACAGAGAATGCAGAGATTTCTCGAACCCCAGACAAACAAAAACCCTCAACGCGTAAGCGAAGAGGGTTT